>CANIID010000001.1 GCA_947467315.1 Betaproteobacteria bacterium
GCAATCGGTACAAACTTCCAGCATAATGAATTGTAAAACAGCAAGTCCTTTGCGGAGTGCAAAACGGTGGCATGGTCTGGATCACTCCGCAGCGATCACCGTATGAGTTGTGTGAAGGATTTCCATGGCCAAGAATACCGCCATTGTTACGCGCAGAAAATCCGCCGCAAAACCCGCAGCAAAACCCGCGACGAGGCGGCGCGTAAAGGCGGTTAAATCCGCCAAGGTTGCCAGCCCCCCCGCTGCGTCGCCCGTGGCGGCCGCCGCGGCACGATTTCCCATCATTGGTATCGGCGCGTCCGCCGGCGGTCTCTAAGCGCTCGAACAGTTTTTCGGTACTGTGCCGGCAGACTGCGGCATGGCGTTTGTGGTGATTCAGCATCTCGATCCCACGCGTACAGGCGTGATGCCCGAGCTGCTGGCGCGCGTCACGCCGTTGAAAGTGATGCAGGCCGGCGACCGCATGAAGGTCAAGCCGGGCTGCGTGTATGTGATTCCGTCCAACAAAGACCTGTCGATTCTTCATGGCGTGCTGTTCCTGCTCGATCCGGTGGCGGCGCGCGGCGTGCGCTTGCCGATAGATTTTTTTCTGCGCGCATTGGCATTGGATGCGCGCGATCAGGCTATCGGCGTCATTCTCTCCGGCATGGGCTCAGACGGCGCACTCGGCGCACGCGCAATCCATGCGCAAGGCGGACTGGTGTTGGTGCAGACGCCGGACTCGGCCAAGTTCTACAGCATGCCGCGCAGCATTCTGGATGCGGGGCTGGCCGATATAGCGGCGCCGGCGGCGGAATTGCCGAAAAGAATCATGGATTATCTTGGCCAGGTTGCGATGGGGAAAAGCCATGGTGACGCCAGCGACTCGCTGCACGATAGCCCTGCCATGGATGCGCGGAGCAGTTTCGACAATATCGTTATTCTGTTGCGAGAGCGTAGCGGAAACGACTTTTCGCTTTACAAGAAAAGCACCGTTTACCGCCGTGTCGAACGGCGCATGGCGATCCATCGCGTCGCCACGATTGCCTTGTATGTGCGCTTTCTGCGCGAAAATCCGCAGGAGCTGGATCTGTTGTTCAAGGAGCTATTGATCGGCGTCACGGCTTTCTTCCGCGACCCGGCGGCGTGGGTGGACGTGCAGGAGCAGGTGATGACGCCGCTGTTGAAAGCGGCGTCGAAAAAAACAGGAAACCTGGCGTCAAAGGCGACGGTACTGCGTGCGTGGGTGGCGGGTTGCTCGACGGGCGAAGAGGCCTATACCCTGGCTATGGTTTTTCGCGAGGCGCTCGACCGCGTAAAACCGCTGGGCCGCATCGCCTTGCAGATATTCGCTACCGATATCGATCCGGACGCCATTGATCAAGCGCGGCGCGGCTGCTACCCGGCCAATATAGCCGCCGACGTTTCAGAAGCCCGCCTCGCGCGGTTTTTTGTCAAGGAAGGCGCGCAAGGCGTTTACCGCATCGTCAAGGATATCCGCGAGATGGTGATATTTGCGCCGCATAACGTTTTCATGGATGCGCCGTTCACCAAGCTGGATATTTTGTGCTGCCGCAACCTGCTGATTTATTTCAATGCGGAATTGCAAGCGACAATATTGCCGCTGTTTCACTACAGTCTGAACGCGGGCGGCATACTGTTTCTGGGCAGCGCCGAGACCACAGGCGTGAATTCGCGCCTGTTTGATCCCCTGAAAAGCCGATGGCGGCTTTATCGCAATAGCGCCGGCGTGCAGCACAGGGTGGAATTGGATTTTCCCAGCCGTCAAAAACCGTTGCACGCGCCTGCGTCCGACGTGATGCGCGCACGCCCTGCCGCCGCCAATTTGCAGACGTTGGCGGATCAAATGCTGCTGCAGCAGTTTTGTCCGTGTGCCGTGCTGGTCAGCCGCGAAGGCGATATTCTGTATATCAACGGACATACCGGCGATTACCTGGAGCCGGCCGCCGGCAAGGCCAACTGGAATATCTATGTGATGGCGCGCGGCGGGTTGCGTCAGGCGATTGCAGCGGCTATGCCCAAGGTCCTGCGCGGCACGCAAAGCGTGGTAGTGAGCGGCATCGAAGTGGGTGCGCGCCGCGTGGATATTACCGTGCAGCTGCTCGTTGAATCGCCGGCTTTGCAGGGCACGGTGATGATTGTATTCGCCGAGGTGATGCCATTGCCTGCGGCAACCGCCACGCGGGGACGTGCGCGCGCGGTAGAGCGGGAATTGCGGCAGGCGCACGCCCAACTGCAATCGATGGCGGAGGAAATGCAGGCCTCGAAGGAAGAGCTCAAGTCCGCCAACGAGGAACTGCAATCCACCAATGAGGAATTACAGTCCACCAACGAGGAATTGACCACCTCCAAGGAGGAGTTGCAGTCGCTGAATGAAGAGTTGCAGGCGGTGAATGCCGAGCTGCAAGCCAAGGTGGACGATTTGTCCAGCGCCAACAGCGATTTAAACAACCTGTTGAACAGCTCTGATATCGCCACCGTCTTTCTCGACAACGCGCTGCACGTTCGGCGCTTCACGCCGCAGGCGACGCGGATTTTCAAACTGATCGCCGGCGATGCGGGCCGCCCCTTGTCGGACATCGTTACCGACCTGGATTACGCGGCGTTGCAAGACGACGCCCGCGAAGTGCTGCGCACCCTCTTGTACTGTGAAAAACAGATCACCACGCGCGACGGGCGCTGGTTCATGACGCGCATCATGCCCTATCGCACGGTGGAGAATGTCATCGACGGCGTGGTGATTACCTTCACCGATATTTCCGTGGCCAAACATCTGGAAGCGGAATTGCGCAAAGCGCGAGAGCTGGCGCCGCCCGCTGGAAACGATCTGCGATGAAAGCGCCGGGAAGGCAGTCTGGATCCGGCACGTTGCGCCGCAGCGCCGAACGGCGCATCAAGGCAGGCGCCGCACCGCCGCTACCCGTGGCGGCGGACGACACCGTGAGGCTGCTGCATGAAATGAGCGTGTATCAGATCGAGCTGGAATTGCAAAACGAGGAACTGCGCCAGGCCCGGCATCAGGCCGAATTGGCGATCGCAAGATACAAACAGGAGGCCAAGGCTGCGCGTTTTGCCCGCGCCGAGGCCGAAGCCGCTAATCTCGCGAAGACCCTGTTCCTCGCCACCCTATCGCACGAGATACGTACGCCGCTATACGGCATACAGCTCGCGGCGGATGGCCTAAGGCGGCGCGATCTTGGCGAAGAGAAGCACCGCGAATTCGCGGACATGATCGCAGCCTTGGGGCGCCACTTGCGGACGCTGCTCGACAGCATTCTGGATTCGTCCAAAATCGAGGCCGGCAGAATGGAGCTTTATTGCCAGACGGTTGACCTAAAGGCGCTCGGCGAAGACGTCACTGCGCTGTTTGCCGAGGCGGCGCACGCCAAGGGTTTGCACATCGAGTTTGTGTGGCCGGGCGGTCGGGATCATTGTTATAGCACCGATGCCGTGCGTGTTCGGCAGATGCTGGCGAATCTGGTGAGCAATGCGATCAAATTCACGAACTCGGGATTCGTGCGCGTGGAGGCGCACGAAATCAGCCGCGCGGCGCGCGAAGCCGTGCTTGAATTCGCGGTGTCCGACAGCGGTATCGGCATAGCACCGGAGAAGCACGTTTTGCTGTTCAAGCGTTTTTCGCAGGTGGATGCATCGCACACACGCCGTCAGGATGGCGCGGGGTTGGGACTGTCCATTGTCAAGGGCATGGCCATTCGCATGGGTGGCGAGGCCGGGGTGGAAAGTGGCGCCGGTAAAGGCGCGCGATTCTGGTTTCGCATACGCGCCGGCCTGGACGTGGCGCGCGACACCAAGTCTAGCGCCAAGCCGCGCAGAAACCAACCGCGCGGCAGCCCAGTGCTAACGGTGAAACCATGAATCTATCAAAGTGCAGCGCCTTCCGCCGCGCTTCCCTTTAACGGACACTGCGAGCCGGTATGCGCAAGACTCCCAACGGCGCTTCGAGGTTGGCAGGAATGATTTTCTTGCCACACCCATCGATTTGAACCGGCTGAAAGCGAGACGCGCCAAATGGTTGGAAAAGGCAAATCAAATTGGCCAGTCAGTGGCCAGTGATGGACATCGCGCGATCCTTGCCACAAAATTCAGCCTCCTTACCGATGTGGAAAACATAGTGGCTACGACAGTTCGTATATTGGTTGGCGTTTTGGCGGCGCTCTCATGCTGTGCCGCTCCGGTGGCGGCGCAAGGTTATCCCGCGAAACCCATTCGCATCGTCGTGCCGTACCCGCCCGGCGGCGGCACGGATATCGTCGCGCGCACGCTGGCGCAGTTGATGACGCCGAGCATGGGCCAGCAGGTGGTGGTCGAAAACCGTGGTGGCGCGGGCGGCAATATCGGCATGGATGCGGTGGCGAAGGCGCCCCCCGATGGCTATACGCTGGTGTTCGCGATTACCGCGCAGTTGGCGGTGAATCCCAGTTTGTTTCCGAAGCTGCCGTTTGACTTGATACGCGACTACGCGCCGATCACGCTGGCGGGCATTGCACCGTATCTGCTGGTGGTGCATCCGTCGTTGCCGGCGAAGTCGATGACGGATTTCCTCACGCTGGCACGCAATGCGCCCAATGAATTACGCTATGGTTCGGCGGGAAACGGCAGCGGCTCGCACCTTGCGGGTGAAATGCTGAATTCGCTGGCGCGCGTGAAGACGATGCATATTCCGTACAAGGGCGGCGCGCCGGCGATGACGGATTTGATCGCGGGGCAGGTGCAAATCAGTTATCTCACGTACACCTCGACCAGTGCTTTTCTGCGCAATGGCCGCTTGCGCGCACTGGGCGTCACCACGTTGAAACGTTCACCGGTGTTGCCCGATCTGCCGGCGATAGCGGAATCCGTGCCCGGCTACGACTCCTCGGTCTGGTACGGCGCGCTGGCGCCTGCGGGTACGCCGCCGGATATCGTGGCGCGCCTGAATCGCGAATTCGTCGCTGCGCTGAAGACGAATGAATTGCGCCAACGCCTGAGGCCAGAAGCGTTCGAGGCCCTCGGCAGCACGCCGGAGTATCTGGGCGACTACATGAAAAAAGAAATTGCCCGCTGGGCGAAGCTGGTGAAGGAAACCGGCGCGAAAATAGATTAATTCAAGATCGTTGAACTCAAGGAAAGAAAGTACGATGTCCGCACAACTGAACAGCAAAGCCGAGTTCAAACCCGCTCCCTACACCGATCAATACATCGAAGTCGCAGGCCTCAAACTGCATGTGCAGGACTACGGCACGGCCGGCAAGCCTGCAATACTGTGCGTGCATGGCGGCGCCGCGCATGCGCACTGGTTTGATTTCATCGCGAGCGGTTTTACCGCCGATTACCATGTGCGCGCCATCGATCAGCGCGGCCACGGCGACAGCGCGTGGGATACCTCATCGACGCCGGATTATTCGTATCAGCGCTACGCCGCAGATCTCAACGCGGCGGTTGAACAGCTTGATCTGCGCGACTTCATTTTGGTCGGACATTCGATGGGCGGTGTGGTTTCCACCGTGTATACCGCCACTTATCCGGGGCGCGTGAAGGCGTTCATTCTGATCGACTCCACCATTTGTATGCCGCCGGAGCGCATCGCCAGCATGCAGGCGGTGGGCAATCGCGAAGGGCGTCACTACGCGACCCAGGAAGAATTCCTCGCGAATTACAAAGTGCGTCCCGCAGGCAGTGTGGCCGCGCCCGAGGTGATACGGCACATCGCGCAACACAGCGGACGCTTGTTCGAGGATGGCCGCTGGCGTTACAAAGTGGATCGCAGAATTTACGCCATGCGTCAACGCATGGACAGTTTCCCGTACTGGAACAACATCAAAATTCCCGCGCTGCTGATGAGAGGCGGACTTAGTGCGCGCATCACGCCGGACGTGATCGGCGAAGTAAAGTCGCGCGCGCCGCAGGTGCAGGTCGCCGAGGTTGCCAACAGCGATCACCACGTGACGCTCGACAATCCGGCGGGATTCATTCAGGCAATGCAGGAATTTATCAATAAAAACAAATAGTTGCGCACTGGGTCGCGCGCATCGCGTTTCATAGTTCGTGTGCGCAACGGTAATTTCTGGCATACGCAATGTGTATTACTCGTCGCGGCCTGCGCCCTGTGTTTGCTACCATAGGCTCGTCGATATTGTTCTGCGAAGGAATCATCATGCACACTGCGGACCTCATAGCGCTACCCTTGGCTGAACGCCTTCAAGCGATGGAAGCGTTATGGGAATCGTTGTGCCGTGACGCGCCCGATAGCCTGCTGTCGCCCGCGTGGCATGCGGATGTGTTGGCGGCGCGCGCGAAGGCGCTGGATAGCGGTGCAGACCCCACCAGCGCATGGGTTGATGTGAAGCAGCGCATACACGCGAAGACGAATACGTAACGCGCGCGCCGTTGATGGAAATCCGACTCACGCGCTCGGCCGAAGAGGACTTAGTGCGTGGATTCGCGTTTTATGAGGTGCAGCAGCAGTCGCTCGGGACTTACTTCCTGGACAGCCTGTACGCCGACATCGATTCATTGATGCTGTATGCGGGAATCCATGCCAAGCCTTTGGGCAGATTTCATCGTGCGCTATCCAAACGGTTTCCGTTTGCCATTTATTACGAAATCAAGATTGACGTGGTTACCGTCGTGGCAATTCTTGATTGCAGACAGAATCCCGGCGCGACAAAAGCCCGTCTGGCTTGACCTTGCAAGGCGTGTTCTGTGTGGCTAAGGCAACAGGAATCAAAGTCGAATAGGTTGTTGAATTACCGCCTTCTGGCAATGCGGATGGCGCAGCGGCGCGTGAGCCTATCGAGCGGGCCTATTCGCGCTAGCGCGCCGAGCGATATTGTGGGTTCGTGGTGAGCCCTTCGACAGGCTCAGGATAGGCACAGTGAATGCCAATATTCGTGTTCGCCGTACCGGGGATATTGGGATTGCCAGTCCAACCTACACGGGCTAGCTCAGTCAACGTGCTGGGATATACGAATCTGCGTTCCTCCCTTCTCAAACACGCCGCACGTAACAATAAATCGTTTGCTATCCGGATGCCACGAACTGAAGTGGCAATGCGTTGACTCGACTACTCGTTTTACAATTTCTCCCGATGTTGTGTCTATCACAGTCACCGAACTGTACCCTCCGAGGCCTTTGTCTGAATAACTATATGCGCCGACGGCAATTAGATTGTCGTCTGGTGCGAAATGCAAATGTACAGTTGAAGGATCTTCCATTAACGTTGCAATATGCCGCTCTCGCTGAGAGCCGAAATCGTAAAATTATATTACTGTGCTATAGAATGAAGAGCTTCTGTCGCTCAATACAGGCACTTCGATTTGTTGATTCTTGGACAAGTTTGGCCGCTCTCAAGGGGAATACGACACTTGAATGGGCGATTGAATCTTGCCAGCAGCCTTTCCGTCGGTCAGCCGATACATGGTGTCCCCGGCAATCACTACATCGCCTCCTGCCCATCGCAATCCGCCGTAACCAGCATTCTCTAATGTAACCACCTTTATGCCATCGTTCACACGCCAAGCTCCCAAATTCGAATGGTCACTTGGCCTAACCACGAAGTAATTGCCGTCTGGCGAGACATTGGGGTTGCTGTCCCATGCAATGGTTACAGGCAAGGTATAACTTTTAAGAAGCTCTAACGTATTGCTGTCAACTAACGCAACCGCGACATTTCGGCCGCTGTTAGAAGCGCTGCGATATCCCACAATAACAGCGACGGGCGAGTCGTTCTTGAATCCCATACTTGCGCTGTTCAGCCCTTCTAACGACAAGGAGGGCTGAGGTAATTGGACGCATCCCACTAGACCGAGGATCATTGTGATCAAAATGAAAAACTGAATCTTCGAATTGTGCATGCTATTCTTTATGTCGATAGATTCTTTGCCGTACCTGCTCAGGCGGTCGCCACCGCCGCCGCCACCGTCAACCCCAGCTCATCCGCCACCGCCTTCTCAACCACCGTGCCCTTGAAAAACCCCGGATTATTCCGTGTATGTAATAGCGCAGCATTGGTAAACGTGAACTCACGGAAATCCTGATCGGTGATGAAGCCCTTTTCCACGTTTTCATAGGCTTCGGGAATCACGTCGTTGAAATCCGGCACATCGAAATGCGTGAAGTCGGAGCTGAACACCGGGCGTAGCCGCACGCCCATGCGCGGATCGAAGGCCCACATCGTTGCGCGGTCATCGGCTTCGCAGCCGAAGAAAAAGTTCCCGGAAAACACCGCGCGGATATCGGCTTTGGAGTTAACACCCGCCGCTTCAAAATCATCGGTGACATGCTCGGGCTGCGAGAGTTCTTCGAGGCTGCACTCGGGGCGGAACGCATCCAGATTATTCACGATCGCGTCGGTGTGGGCTTTCAGGCGCGCGTCGCCGTAACGGGCGATGAATTGTCTTAGTTCGGCGACGTGGGTGGTGTTCGGATATTGCAAGCCGGCGCGGCGGCGTTTTTCCCAGTGCTCGATCATGTCGCCGACCATCTGGCAGGCCCAGCTGACGCCGCCTTCCATGAAGCCAAAATTCAGGCTGGGGAAGCGGCGCGCGACACCACCGAGAAATACGCCGCGCGCGAAAGCATGATTCGATTCAGCGAAGTGGCCGACGTGGTTGTAAGTGAAGTTGCTGATCGAGGCGCGATCCGACCAGCGCGGGCTACCCGAATGTTGCGTCACGGCCACGCCGAGTTCGACGCAGCGCCGCCAGAACGGATCGTAGTCATAAGGGCTGTCGAGCGCGATGGTGTCGCAATACCACGCGGCTTTTTGCGGGTCGATGCCTTCGGCGGCGCCGGGAATCACGCGCTCCTGATTGCCACGCAGCATGATTGCCCTGAACCCCAATGTCCCCACCGCGTATTCCAGCTCGTCGATAGCCTGCCGAGGCGTGCGTGCGGGCAACACGGCGACGGGGGCGAAGCGCGAACGAAATGGCGCAAACATATCCGCCGTCATGCGGTTGTAGGCGCGTGCCGACGCATGGTGCAGCTCGTCATCGAGCATCGCATTGATGGTGAGGCCGAAGCTCGGATACATGATCGCAAAATCGATGCCCAATTCCGGCAGGCGTTCGTTGAGCAGGGCAGGCAGCAGCGCCGTTGCCTTGTCCAGCGTATGACTGGTGACACCCCACCAGATGGCACGGCGCAGGCGATGGTGCTGGCGTTCCTCGACGGTGGAGCGATACCACGCGTTGTTGCGATGCCACAGCGCGCGGATTTTATCGACGCACGCAGGGCCGCCGACTTCGCTCAGGTATTCCAGAAAGACCGGGATCGGCTCCATCCAGTGTCCGTCGCCGTCGATGACCGGGTGTTTCAACCCGGCGCGTATCTGTGTTGCGCGATTGCCCATGGTCACTGCTCCTTTCGCGAGTTTAAAGAACACTAGCCTCAAGCCGGTGAGTCGTCAATTATCGGCAACCCGCATGTCGGCAACCCGCATCGTGCCGGACGTACCGCAGGTCGAATCCACTAAATGGGCCAATGCGCTGAAACGTAGAGAATTTCACCCGGCGCAGTAGCGCGTAGTAGCTTTATGGCGGGCACCGGGGTTAAAGTAATGCGGTTGCGTATCGCCATCCGTACCATCCAATGAAGGGGGAGATCATGAAGCAGATACTGGCCGCGGCCTTGCTGTCGTCCGCATGCGCGTTGTCATGGGCGCAAACCGCCGATGAATTGATTAACAGCGGGAAAAATCCGGACAACGTCACCACGTTCGGCATGGGCTATGACTTAAAACAATACAGCCCGCTGAAGCAAATCAACAAGTCGAACGTCAAACGGCTGGTGCCGGTGTGGAGCGCGAGCCTCGCCAACGAGTCTGGCGAACACGCGCAGCCCTCCATATACAACGGCGTGATGTATGTGGTGAACGGTAACAATACCTTCGCTTTCGATGTTGCCACCGGCAAACAACTGTGGCGCACGCCGGCCAACTACGACCGCGCGGCCTTGCGCGTGGCAGGCGGCGGCGCGCTGATGCGCGGCACCGCCACGATTTACAACGGCAAGCTGTTTCGCACGTACGTCGACGCGCATGTGGCCGCGCTCGACATGAAGACCGGCAAGGAACTTTGGAAAACCAAATTCGCCGAATGGAAAGAGGGATACAAAGGCGTGGTGGCGCCGATCATCGCCAACGGCGTGCTGGTGTCGGGCATGGGTGGCGGCGACAGCACCACGCGCGGATTTATCGAGGGCTACGATCCGGAGACCGGCAAGCGGCTGTGGCGTACGCACACCGTTCCTGCGCCGGGCGAAAAAGGTTCAGAGACCTGGCCCAATGCCAACAAGCCCGATGCCTGGAAATACGGCGGCGGCGCGACCTGGCAATATGCCAACTACGATCCGCAGCTCGACCTGATTTACGTCGGCACCGGCAATGCCGAGCCGTACAACCCGTCGTATCGCGAAGGACAGGATTCGCTCTACACCGCAAGCATCATTGCGCTGCGGCCCAAGACCGGCGAGATGGTGTGGCACTACCAGTATGTGCCCAACGACAGCTATGACTACGATGCCACGGCGGAAAGCATCCTCGCCGACATCAACGTCGAAGGCAAACCGCGCAAGGTGCTGATCAATCCGCACAAGAACGGATTCTTGTATGTGCTGGATCGCACCAACGGCCAGTTGATCGCCGCCAACCCGTATGTGAAGGTGACGTGGGCGACGCATATCGACATGAAAACCGGCCGGCCGGTGCTGACCGACATTCTGCAAAAAGCGATGGCTGGCGAGCAGGTTACTTTTTGGCCGGCGCGAGGCACCAATGCCACGCTGGGGGCGTTTAACCCGAACACCGGGCTGGTGTATCTGAATGCGTGGCACAAGGCGCGCATCATGAAGTTTGTCGAGGCCAAGCTGAATTTGGGTTCTGGTTACACCGGCGTCGAAACCACCTTCACCACGCCCGAGGGCGAGCCGCAGGGCCACCACAAGGCGATCAATCCGCTGACCGGCAAAGAGGTGTGGAGTGTTCCGTTTTACGACGCGGTGAACTCGGCGGGCATGCTGGCCACAGACGGCGGCTTACTGTTCACTGGCAAACTGACCGGCGAAGTCATCGCGTTGGACATGGAAAACGGCAAGCAACTGTGGCACTTCAAAACCGGCTCCGGCATCAACGCCGCGCCGATTACCTACACGCACAAAGGCGTACAGTACGTGACGATAGTGTCGGGTATCGGTGGCAGCAATCCGCTGCGCTTCGCGGGCCGCATGATTGCGCCGGGCGGATCGGTGTGGACGTTTGCGTTAATGCCGGAATAATCAGGAAAAATAATGAATAAATTCAAATATTTACGGTTTATTTTTGCGGCGGCGGTGCTGGTTGCCACCGGCGGCGCACACGCGCAATCCGTCGACGAACTGCGCAACAACAAAAACACCGACAACGTGCTGAGTTTCGGCATGGGCAACGACCTGAAGATGTGGAGCCCGCTGAACAAGATCAACAAATCCAACGTCAAGCGCCTGGTGCCGGTATGGCATTTCAGTACCGCCAATAACGGTGGCGAGCTGTCGCAGCCGACCGTGTACAACGGCGTGATGTACGTGGTGAACGCCGAATGGACGTTCGCCATCGATGTGGCCACCGGTAAGCAAATCTGGCGCACGCCGGTGAATTTCGACCGCGGCGTGATGCGCGTGGCAAGTACCGGTGCGATCATGCGCGGCGCCGCGACCATCTATGACGGCAAGCTCTTTCGCCAGACGCTCGATGCGCACGTGATGGCGCTCGACATGAAAACCGGCAAGGAAATCTGGAAAACCAAATTCTGCGAAACCTATGCCGCAGGTTGCCGCGGCGTGATCGCCCCGCAGATTTTTAACGGCGTGCTGGTGTCCGGCATGGCTGGCGGCGACAGCACCAATCGCGGCTTCGTCGATGGCTACGACCCCAACACCGGCAAACGGCTGTGGCGCACCTGGACCATACCCGAGCCGGGCGAAAAAGGCTCGGAAACCTGGCCGCACAAAACCTGGCCGGATGCCTGGAAATACGGCGGCGGCGCGACATGGCAATCGTCGTCGTACGATCCGGAACTCGATTTACTCTACATCGGCACCGGCAACGCGCAGCCCTATAACCCGAAGTACCGCGACGGCATGGACAGCCTGTGTACCACCTGTGTGCTCGCGCTGCGGCCCAAGACCGGCGAGGTGGTGTGGTTCTACCAGACCATACCCAATGATGCGTTTGACTTTGACGCCAACGCGGAATGGATGATCGCGGACCTGCGCGTCGAAGGGCAGATGCGCAAGGTGCTGATCAGCGCGCACAAGGGCGGGTTTCTCTACGTGATTGACCGCACCAATGGCAAGCTGATCGCGGCCAATCCTTATGTGCGCGTCAACTGGGCGAGCCGCATCGATCTGAAGACCGGCCGCCCGGTCATGACCGACCTTCTGGATCGTGCGTTGAAGGGCGAAACCGTGGAAGTGTTTCCGTCGCGCGGTACCAATGCCACGTTGATTGCGTTCAACCCGAAAACCAGTCTGATTTATGCGAACACCTGGAACCTTGCGCGCGTGTTGAAATACATCGACGTCAAGCACATACCGGGCGGCAACACGACCGGGATCGAGTCCACCGCCATGACGCCCAAGGGCGAGCCGGTCGGCCATCACCGTGCCATCGAACCGCTGACCGGCAAGGTAGTTTGGGAAACGCCGCTGATGGAAACGCCAAGCTCGGCGGGCATGCTGGCGACCGATGGCGGGCTGCTGTTTACCGGCATACTGACCGGCGAAATGGTCGCGCTCGATATCGATAGCGGCAAACGGCTGTGGCAGTTTCAAACGGGATCCAGCATCAACGCGCCGCCTATCACCTACACGCACAAGGGTGTGCAATATGTCTCGGTGCAGTCGGGCAAGGCCGGCGCTTCGGCGTCCCGCTACAATCAGAATGTGCCGGCGGGCGGATCGGTGTGGACATTCGCCGTGATGCAGGATTGAAAAGAAACATGAGCCTGGTGATGATGAAGACTGTTTTTTGTGGGGCGCTCGTGCTGGTGTGTGCAAGTGCCGTGGCGCAGAACGCGGTGGTGACGCCGGAGCAGATCAAGACTGGCGCCGAAATTTATGCCGCCAATTGCGCCACCTGCCACGGCAATCGCATGAAAAATCCGGAGTGGGCGATTGATCTGGCGACCATCCCCAAGGATGACCGCCAGCGGTTTGTTCAGTCGGTGACCAATGGCAAGGGCAACATGCCGCCGTGGGGTGATGTGTTGAAGCCCGATGATATCGCGGCGCTGTGGGCTTATTTTTCGACGGGTGAAAAGTAGTTTCAGTTTGACCAACGGGAGAGTGACAATGAAAAAGCTGTTAGTAACGATGCTGTTAAGCGCAAGCTGCGCCCTGAGCACCATAAGTACCATGGGCCACGCGCAAACCGCGGAAGAAATACTCAACAAGGGCAATAACACCGAAAATGTGCTGAGTCACGGCATGGGCTACGACGCGCGTAGCTGGAGCACGCTGTCGCAAATCAATAAGTCGAATGTGAAGCGCCTGGTGCCGGTGTGGAACTTCAGTCTCGCCAACGACATGGGCGAGCTGTCACAGCCTACGGTCTACAACGGTGTGATGTACGTGGTGAACGGCAGCTGGACCTTCGCCATTGACATCGCCACCGGCCGGCAAATCTGGCGCACGCCGGTGAACTATGATCGTGCGGCGCTGCGTGTCACCACCGGCGGCGCGTATCTGCGCGGCCACGCAACGATCTACAACGGCAAGTTGTTCCGCCAGACTATTGATGCGCACGTCGTCGCGCTCGACATGAAAACCGGCAAGGAAATCTGGAAAACCAAGATTGCCGAGTGGAAAGAAAGTTACGGCGGCATCGTGCAACCGATGATCGCCAACGGCGTGCTGATTTCCGGTATCGCGGGCGGCGACCGCACCGCGCGCGGTTTTGTCGATGGCTACGATCCGGAAACCGGCAAGCAGTTGTGGCGCCGCTGGACCGTGCCCGCGCCGGGCGAGCCGGGATCGGAGACGTGGCCGAACAAGGACAAGCCTGACGCCTGGAAATACGGCGGCGGCGCGCCATGGCAGCCGGCCACGTATGATCCGGAGACGGATCTGGTGTTTGTCGGCACCGGCAACGCCGAGCCGTACAACCCGAAATACCGCATGGGCATGGATAGCCTGTTTACCGCCAGTGTGATCGCGCTACGCCCCAAGACCGGCGAGTTGGCGTGGTACTACCAGTTTCTGCCCAACGACAGCTTCGATTTCGACGCCACGGCGGAAAACATCGTTGCCGAGATTCAGATCGACGGCAAGCCGCGCAAGGTACTGATCAACGTCAACAAGAACGGCTTTGTATATGTGCTTGATCGCACCAATGGCAAGCCTATCGCCGCGCATCCGTTTACCAATCAAAACTGGGCGAAGCATATTGATCTGAAAACGGGGCGTCCCGTATTGACCGATCTGCTCGATCGCGCGATCAAGGGCGAAACCATCGATCTGAATCCGCGGCTCGGTACCAACGCCACGTTGTCGGCGTTTAACCAGAAAACCGGCATGCTGTATCTGAACTCGTGGGAAATTTTCCGCGTGATGAAATTCGTCGATGAAAAGCTGGTCGTCGGTTCGGGTTACACCGGGGTTGAAGGCGGCGCCAAGGTTCCCGAAATTACGGGCTACCACGTGGCGATGAATCCGCTCACCGGAAAAGCCGCGTGGAAGATTCCGCTGCGCGACTTTGCGGTGTCGGCCGGCACGCTGGGCACCGACGGCGGATTGTTGTTCACCGGCAAGCTCACTGGCGAAGTGATCGCGCTCGATCAGGCCGACGGTAAGCAGTTGTGGCAGTTCAAAACCGGCTCCAGCATCAACGCCCCACCCATCACCTACACGCACAAAGGCCAGCAGTACGTGACGGTGTTGTCGGGACGCGGCGGCAGCAACCCCAGCCGTTCGGCGGGTGCGGTAATACCCACCGGCGGTTCGGTGTGGACGTTTGCGTTGATGCAGGACTAAGTCACAAAGGGCGGCACACCGGCGCCGTCGTTCTGGCGTAGGCCAGAACCCAGTTCGTAATCATGCGGCGCTTTGCGCCGGAAGATAACGCGCTGGATACCGGCCTGCGCCGGTATGACGGGTTCTGCGGAATCGCCTCGACTTTTCGCTCTTGCGTTTCGCGGCGCTATGTATCAAGGCCCAATGCGCGGGTTGTAGAAGAATTCACGAATCATGAATTCTTCCAGACCCGCGTTGTCGCGCTCCCGCGCGGAGAGCGTCACGAATTTGTTCATGCGGTGCGAGCGCCACTGAAAATCGCCCTGCACGTTGGCGCGTATGATTTCGATCATTTTTCGCACCACCGCCAGTTCGATGTTCTCATTGTTGCCCTTGCGCACTTCAACCAGTTGCTGCAGGTTGCGGCGCGCATCCGTGTGCCAGCCGTTGAACATGAATTCGGCGTAATCGACGCCGCGGTTCTTCATTGTAAAAATACCACCGCTGCGATTAGGATCGCTGCGATTAGGATCGTAACCCACGCCCTGTGCTTTTTGCGTGGCCAGATTGGCCACCGCCAGCCGCGTGGCGCGCGCGTTTTCATCTTCGGCGGGTGGTGATGCCACTGCGGGAGATTCGCCACGCGCGCGGCGCTGCGCTTCCACGTAGGCCGCGAAGTCTTCTGCCGGTGGTGCGCGCATCGGCGGTGGCGCGGCTTCCTTGGGCGCCGGTGGCGTGATTGCGATTACTGGTGGCGGCGCGTTCCTGGGCGGTGTAGGGGGCGTTTGTGGCGCGCGCGCCACTGGCGGCGGCGTTGGCGCGGCCACGGGTGGTGCCGGCGGTACCGGTGGTACCGGTGGTACGATGGCGCGCCGCTGCGGCGGCGTGACCACCGCTGGAGGCGGGCCGGGTATGGGTTGCAGCTTGACGGTTAGCGGCGGCGGCGAAGCATCATCCAGCGGCGGCTTTTGTATTTGCCACTGCCACAGCACGGCAACATGCAGCAGCACCGACAGTGCGATCGCGAGCTGGAAATTCGAGATGGTGATGCCATCGCGCCGCCGGTCAATGTTGCCGGCCTCGTCATGCATGGTGCAGAGGGAATGCAGAAAAACCATTTAAAAACATATACTTATAATATTGTCGCTCAATGCAGTGTGCGGATGTTGGGTACCACCAGCAAACCCACGTTGAGCAGCGTCACGCGTTTGCCCAGCATCACCACGCTGCCGTGGACGCGGTTGTTGCCGGTATCGCTGTATTCAAAATCGTAAGCGCGTTGCAATTTCAAGCGCCCTTCGCTGTCGCGCGCCGGTTTCAGGCTCGCGATGCCGACGGTGTCGTCGAGAAACAGCAATCCTTCCGCTTCGCATGCCGCGCGCGCCGCGCGCACCGCCGCTTCACGCGCTTCTAGGCTGTCGTACCACAGCCAGCCCAACAATAGGAGGGCGATCAGGCCCAGGAGTTCCAGCATAAAAGTTGCACTCGATTTTCAAAGCCCGATTTTTCCATGCATCGCGCGATGCGGATAGTATGCCGGTTCGTGTATTCTTCGTGAAATAAAAAGTGTGAGCAAACGTACGGACGTTCGCAAGGAAAGGACCATGACTCTCCTCAAGACTACCCGGTATGGCTTCGTTGCCGCGCTGGTTTCAACGCTGCTAGTGCCGGCCTGCGCGTGGGCGCAAGGCTGGAAGCCCGATCAGCCGGTCGAAATCATTGTCAATTGCGCGCCGGGCTGCGGGCCGGATCGCATGTCGCGGCTGATGCAGGCGGTGTTCCAGAACCAAAAGTTTGTCGAAGCCGCGCTCTCGGTGCAAAACCGCACGGGCGGCGGCGGTGCGGTCGCGCAAACGTATCTCAATCAATTCGCCGGCAACGGCCATTACCTTTTTCACACCGGCAAATCGGTGCTGACCACGCACGCGATGGGGCGCAGTGTCGCGCCGTATACCGAGCTCACGCCGATCGCGAATTTATTCGGCGAGTACATCGGCGTAGCGGTGAAAGCGGATTCGCCGATAAAGTCCGGCCGCGATTTGATCGAGCGTATGAAAAAAGACCCTGCCGCGGTGAGCTTCGGCATCGCCACCAGTATCGGCAACACCAATCACCAGGGTGTGGCGGGTGCGTTGAAGAGCGCCGGCGTTGACATCCGCAAGGCGCGCAACGTGGTGTTTCAGTCGGGCGCGCTGGCGATCGTCGCCATGCTCGGCGGCCACATCGACGCGGTGCCGGTTTCGGTGGGCAGTTGGGTGCCGCATATGAAAACTGGAGCGGTACGCGTGATCGCAGTGTCGTCGGCGGAAAGATTGCCGGGATTTTTTGCCGGCATCCCGACGTGGCGCGAGCAAGGCGCGAATGCGGTGGTGTCGAACTGGCGTGGCGTGTTCGGGCCAAAGGGCATGAGCGCCGCGCAAGTCGCGTACTGGGAAAATACGTTTCAACGTCTTGTCGAAACCCCGGAATGGAAAGCGGAGATGGTGACGTTAAACGGACTCTCGGAATTCATGGGCGCCGCGCGTCTGAAAAAGTACATGGACGAAGATTACGCCGAGATCAAGGCGTTTCTGCTGGCGCTGGAGTTGGCGAAGAAATGAACGCAGTAACGCGACTGATATTTGTGCTTGCGTGCGTTTCGGTTTGCGACCTCGCGTGGGCGGCCGCCGCCGGCTGGCGCCCCGAGCGCCCGGTGCGTCTGCTGGTGCCGCAAGCACCCGGCGGCGCCGCGGATGCCGCCGCGCGCGCCATTACGCCCAAGCTGCACGAGTCGCTGGGCCAGCCGTGGGTGCTCGACAATCGCGGTGGCGCGGCAGGCAATATCGCGTCTGAAATCGTCGCGCGTGCCAATCCCGATGGGCATACCGTGTTTCTCGGCCTAAACACCATGGTCACCGTCAATCCCACGCTCTACAAGCTGCCGTTTGATGTGGCAACAGAGCTGATCCCGGTATGCCGCGTGACCTATGGGCAATACCTGTTGCTGATTCATCCCTCGGTTAAGGCCGAGAACCTCAAGTCGTTTATTGATCTGGGCAAGGCACGCAGCGCGCCGTTTAACTACTCGTCGGCAGGCATGGGTTCGCCGTCGAATCTGGCGATGGAATTGTTTCGATTGCGCGCGGGCATTGCCATGACGCATATTCCGTACAAGGGCGGCGCGCCCGCGACCGCGGCTTTGCTCGGTGGCGAGGTGCAAACGCATTTCACCAATCTGGTGCTGGCGTTGCCGCACGTGCGATCAGGGCGTTTGAAGGGGCTGGGTATTTCCGGACCGAAACGCGTCGCGCTGGCGCCCGAGATGCCCACCATTGCCGAGCAGGGCTTTGCGGGCTTTGACGTGACATCCTGGTACGGATTGTTCTTACCCGCGAAAACGCCCATGGCCATTTTGCAGACGCTGGAAGCTGAAACCGCGAAGGCGCTGGCGGCTCCCGATGTGATTGAACTGATGTCGCGTCAGGGCATCGAGGCTGCGTTTCTTCCGCAGGGCGCGTTCGCCGAGCAAGTGAAACGCGAAACCGCGACGTGGGCGAAAGTCATTCGCGAAGCGAACATCAAGGCGCAATAACGAATTACGGCGTGTAACTGTTCACGTTCCAAGGAAGGGGCGGTTCAAAGAAACTTCTTCCCCTTCAGGGGGAAGGCCGGGATGGAGGTGGGGTAAACATGGTCGAAACCCCCACCCCCATCCTAACCTTCCCCCTGAAGGGGAAGGGGCTGAGCCGTATGTGCTTTCGCCAACACTTTCTGTCCCCCCTGAATAATTACGACGCCGTAACGATTTATCGCGCGCGTCTTTTTTTCTTGCCGCTCAAATCCACTGTCGCGCCGCCCTTGATCATCGCCTTCAACACTGGCTCGAAAAACGAGGTGGTCTTCAGCACGCGTGTATCCTGACTGACAATTTTGTCGGAGTTTTGGGTGCGATAGGCGTACCACGCCGGATCGGCAAACAGTTTTTTGCGCCGCCGCTCGCGATCATCCCAGTCCTTGTACGCCCACATGTGAACGATCATGTTCTGCATGCCGACTTCGCTCACGTAAAAGCCGACCATGTTGCCGAGGTGTTTGGTAATGATCGGCAGCGCTTCTTTTTCGTAGATTTTCAGAAAGTCGTGCAGTTGATGTACGCGCAGGGTGTACATGCGTTCTTCGAGTATCATTTTTCTTCTCCTTGATGTTCCTGTTTCACAAAGGTTTGTTTGAGTTCAGCGTCGAATTCGCCGTCGATCAGCACAAACAGAATTTTGCACGGTTTGTCCGAGCGATTCGCCCATGAGTGGCTGGTGCCGCGCTGCACGACGATATCGCCTTGTTTGAGCGCCACATCTTCGTCGTCGAGGATCATCGTCAGCTCGCCTTCGAGTATCACCGCGTAATCAATGGTCTCGGTGCGATGCATGATCGGGTGGCGTCCGCCGCGCCCGTGCATGGAGGCATTCTCATTGCCCATGGCCTTGAAAATTTCGCGCGCCGCTTCCGGCGTGAGTTCTCGAATGGCCTTCGGTTCCGGCGCCCACTCGGCGACGCGGATCACCGTGCCGCGCGGCGCGGGGTGGATGGCGCCGGGGCCGGGCAGTGTCGGGTCCGGTTCCGTGGCCGTGATCGGCGCGGGCGTGGCACTGGTGCGCCACACCTCGGTGGATTGGTGGCCGGGCCGCAGCGGATTGGTTTTTAACGTCGGCGTGAGGCCGTCGGACAATACGATTGCTTTGCCGTTCTTATCATGGCCGGTGACGACTCTACGGATGAATCCTGTCATGGGTTTCAGTAGGTTAGGCGCTCTGCGCGAGCAATTGTTCCGCGCCGGTAGCCGGCGCAACCTCAAAGGCATTCAGTGTGGCGGTGATCACGCGATAGTGACCGATGAGGGCAGTCAGTTCCACCAGCCACGGCACGCCATGGGCGTCGCGCAGACGGTCGAACAGCGTTTGTGTGACGCGGTGATTCCGCAGCACCTGCCTGGTGAAATCCACTGCGTCTGCTTCGTCCGGCGCGAGTGTCGCGGTGTCGCCGTGGTCACGCACCCGCGTAATGGTGGCGTCCGACACGCCCTCGCGACGCGCAGCGGCGGCATGAGAGGCCCACACATAAGGACAATCGTGTTCGCGCGCGGTGACGATGGTGACCAGCTCGCGTGTCCGCGCAGGTAGTGGCGATGCAAAGCGCAGGTGGTTGCTGACGTCGAACACGGTCTGGCACAGCGGCGGGCTGTGCATCAGCACCGCGAAAGGGCCGCGCACGCTCTTGCGTCCTTCGGCGATGGTGTCGAATACTGGCGGCGCAGCGGGGTCAGCCTGCATCGCCAGATCGCGCGAACTGATCAACGCAACGCGCGGCGCGCCGAGAGGTGCGCGGGCGCTCTTGCGCAGTGCCGGTACCGGCAGCCGATCAGGCAGAGGCTCTTTGCCCGCAGCAGGCAGCACCTCGAACGTATTGAGCACAAACGACAACGCGCTGTAACGGCCAATCCATCCCGTCAGTTCGACCATCCCGCGTACGCCGCGGGCCGCGAGCAGCGGATCGAACACCGCGCTATCGACACGGTTGTCGCGCAGCAGTTGGCGGGTGTAATTGACGATCGCTGCTTCTTCAGGCGGCAGGCCGACTAGCGTTTCGCCACGGGCCACTGCGGCAAACGTGGCCTTGCTGACACCCGCCTTGCGCGCCTGCGGCACGTGCGCGGCCCACACGTAGGCGCAGTCGTATTCGCGCGCCGCCACGCTGACCGCCAGTTCCGCGTGTTGCGGTTTGACGATGCTCCGCCGGTGCAGGTATTCACCCACCTCGTTCCACGGCCTTGCAAGGGTCGGGCTGTGCAGCATGATGGTAGAAGGGCCGCTGATGCGGCCCCTCAATGCCGCCAATTCGGTAAACAGCGGGTAGTGCTCCGGCGCTATATCTTCTTTGTTTTGGATGAGTTCTACGCGAGCCATGGCGTCTCCCTTGTTGTCATGTGGTGTGACGAAAGTAATCTCTTCGTCGCGTGCTGGCGTGCTATTCCGCCTGCAAGCCCGCCAGCTTTACCAGCTCTGCTGAACGCTTGATCGATGTCACGACAAACTCACGAAACGCGGCGGGCGTGTTGCCGACCGGTTCCATGCCGATGGCCGCGAGGCCGTCGCGCACCGCGGCAACACCAAGCGCCTTGCGGATTTCGGCGTGCAGTTTCGACACAATCGCAGCGGGTGTTTTCGCCGGCGCGAACACGCCGTACCAGCTTGAATCCATTTCCATGCCTTTGACGCCGGCTTCGATCATGGTGGGCACATTGGGCAGCAGCGGTGAACGCGTAGGCGCGTTGTAGGCGAGCGCGCGGATGCGGCCTGCCTTCACTGCGCCGATCAGTGTGCCGGGGTTGGCGATGGCGATTTGAATTTCGCCACTGATGAGCGCCACCGTGACCGGGCCGCCGCCTTTGTACGGCACATGCGTCAGATCAATGCCGGTGCGCGCCGCAAACAGCGCCGCCGCGAGGTGCGTGACATTGCCGACACCCGATGAACCGTAGGCGAATTTTGCGCCGGGGCGCTTCGCTTGTTGAACTAATTCCTGCACTGTTGTCGCGGCGACGGTGGGCGCAACCGTCAGCAGCAGCGCTTCCGACGAGGCGAGATTGGTAATGGGCTCGAAACTTTTCACCGCATCAAACGGCAGTTTGCGCGCGATGCTCGGGTTGATAGCGAAGGCCGCTGAGGTGATTAACAGCGTGTAGCCATCGGGATTGGATTTCGCAACGATATCCGCCGCCAGTATGCCGTTTGCGCCGGGACGATTGTCGAGCACCACGGATTGCCCCAACTGCGCGGTGAGTTGCGGCGTGATGACCCGTGCAACCGCATCCGGCGACCCGCCCGGCGCGAAGCCGAGCACCCAGCGCACTGGACGCGTGGGGTAATCCTGTGCGGCGGCGAGCACGGGCAGCGCGAGCGCGCAGGCGGCGAATAAGGTGCCGACAGTAGGCGTTAAAAAATTATGCAATAAAAACATATAGTTACATGTATTCTGGGTGAGCGAGCAATGACGCGGCGCGGCGCTGTGGCATTGTAAAGTGAATTCCCGCTGGCGAGACGGCGAGAATTGAAGATAATGGTGCGCGGTAAGGGGAGCGGCTGCTCACAACAGCGCGTGAGTACATTATTCAACCGACTGGAAAACCTATGAACCGAAAACTAGGGTGGGCAGCAGCCCTCTGCGCGGCACTGCTGATGGCTATATTTCAAACCTCGGCACAAACGCCAACCGGCGCGGGCAGCGCGCTGCGCGGCACGGTCACCGGCCCTGGCGGGCCCGAGGCCGGCGTATGGGTGATCGCCGAGACCACCAGCTTGCCCACCAAGTTCGCAAAAATTGTGGTGACCGATGAACAGGGCCGTTACCTGATTCCCGATCTGCCCAAGGGAAATTACAGCGTGTGGGTGCGCGGCTACGGTCTGGTGGATTCGGCCAAGGTCAACGCCACGCCGGGAAGCACGCTCGATCTGCGCGCCACGGTAGCACCCAGCGCTGCTGCTGCCGCGGAATATTACCCCTCGATCTATTGGTACTCGCTGCTGACTATTCCGGACAAAAAAGAGTTTCCCGGTACCGGCGACGGCCCCAAGGGCAATGGCATTGAGCCCGCGATGTTGACGCAATATCACTGGCTGAATACCGTGAAGACCAACGGTTGCGTGGCGTGCCACGCGCTGGGCACCAAAGGCACGCGCACCATGCCTAAGGATTTCGCGCACTACACGAACGGCACTGACGCGTGGACGCGGCGCATAGTGTCGGGGCAGGCAATGACCAACATGGTCAGCGTGGCAAGCCGCATGGGCGCGCTGCGCGCGCTGAATCAGTTTGCCGACTGGACCGACCGCATCGCCAAGGGCGAGTTGCCGTTCGACAAGCCGCAGCGGCCACAGGGCGTCGAACGTAATCTGGTGGTGACGATGTGGGACTGGTCACGCAACACGGCCTATCTGCACGACATCATCGGCACCGACAAACGCAAACCCACCGTCAACGCCAACGGCAAATTTTACGGCGCGACGGAGTTTTCAACCGACTGGTTGCCGATACTCGATCCGCAAACGCACACCGCGACGGAAGTGTTTCATCCGGTACGCGATCCGAAAACACCGTCGCATGCCAACGACCCGCTGTCGCCCTCGCCGTACTGGGGCGAAAAAGTGATCTGGGACGCGAAAACCAGCAATCACAATCCGATGATGGATCATCTGGGCCGCGTGTGGTACACCTCGCGCATACGTCCGCCGGAGAATCCGGCGTTCTGCCGCAAGGGTTCGGAACATCCGTCGGCGAAGGTGTTCCCGATGGATCGTTCGACGCGGCACACGTCGTTCTACGATCCCAAGTCCAACAAGTTTTCGCTGATCAGCACCTGCTTTCCGACGCATCACCTGAGTTTTGGTGAAGACGCCAATCACACGCTGTGGTTCTCCAGCGGCAGCGGCGGCAACAATGTGCTGGGCTGGGTCAACAGCGCGGTGTACGACAAGACCGGCAACGAAGAACTCGCGCAGGGCTGGACGCCGTTCATCATCGACGCCAACGGCAACGGCAAGCGCGACGAGTGGGTCGAGCCCAATCAAGCCACCGATCCGACCAAAGACAAGCGCGTCAACGTCAACCTCTACTCGGTGGCGTATAACCCCGTCGATGGCTCGATCTGGGGCACCGCGCCCGCCACCACGCCCGGCTACATCGTGCGCGTCGCGCCCGGAGCCGATCCGACAAACACCGCGCTCGCGGAGATTTATGAGCCACCGTTGCCCGGCTATGGCCCGCGCGGCGGCGACATTGATCGCAACGGCGTGTTCTGGGCGTCATTGGCGAGCGGACATCTCGGCGAATTCGACCGGCGCAAATGCAAAGGCCCGTTGAACGGCCCCGCGGCCGTCACCGGCAAACACTGCCCCGAAGGCTGGACGCTGCATGTGATGCCCGGCCCAAATTTCAAAGGCATAACCGAATCGGGCAGCGCGGAAGCGAGCTACTACACCTGGGTCGATCAGTTCGATATTTTCGGCCTCGGCAAAAACGTGCCCATCGCCACCGGCAATCTGAACGATTCGATCATGGCGCTGGTCAACGGCAAATGGATCAACCTGCGTGTGCCGTACCCGGTGGGCTATTACACCAAGTGGGTCGAAGGCCGCATCGACGACGCGAACGGCGGCTGGAAAGGCAAATCGCTGTGGACAACAACGTCTACGCGCACCATGTTCCATCTCGAAGGCGGCACCGCCAACAAGCCGAAAGTGGTGCGCTTCCAATTGCGGCCTGATCCGCTGGCGCAGTAATGCGCGCAATGCACGCGTGTATATGGAAGGGCGTGGCGCTGCTGGTGTTGGCGGCAGCGCCTGTGTGCGCTCATGCGCAAGACTACCCCACGCGCCCCGTGCGCTTCATCGTCGGCTTCGTGCCCGGTGGCATTGCGGATTTGCTCGCGCGCGCGCTGGCGCAAAAACTTACCGACGCGTGGGGCCAGCAAGTGATCGTCGATAACCGCGCGGGCGGCGGCGGCGTCATCAGCATGCAACTCGTCGGCAAGGCCGCGCCCGACGGCTACACGCTGCTGATGGGTTCCTCGACGCAGTTTTCCATCAACCCCGCGCTGCGTCCCAATCTGCCGTACGACCCGGTGCGCGATTACACACCGATCTCCAATGCCGCGATCACGCCGGTGATACTCACGGTGCCGGCGGCCTCCGCCGCGCGCTCGTTGCAGGATTTAATTCAGTTGGCGAAGAAAGACACGCTGAGCTACGGCTCCACCGGGTACGGCGGCGCACCGCACATCGCCGGCGAATTATTCAAGCGCGCCGCGGGCGTGCCGATGACGCATATACCGTTCAAGGGCGGCGGCGAATCCATCGTCGCCATCATGGGCGGCCACGTGCAGGCCTCGTTCGGCGCGGTATCCACCGCGCAACCGCATCTGCGCGGCGGCCGCTTGCGCGCGCTCGGCGTGACCACGGTGAAACGCATGAGCGCGATTCCCGACGTGCCGACCTTCGCGGAGCAAGGTTTGCCGGGATTTGAAGTGGTGCAATGGTACGGCGTGTTTGCGCCAGCGGGGTTGCCGCCGGCCGTGCTGCGCAAAACCAATGATACCCTGGTGCGTGCATTAGGCGCCGCCGACTTTCGCGAGCAGTTCAATGCGCAGGGCGTAGAGTTGATGCAATCCACGCCTGCGGTGTTTGGCGGCTATGTTAAGGGCGAGTTGGCGCGGTGGACCAAGGTGTTGAAGGAGATGGGGATTAACGAGGCGCCGTAGTTGTAGGCCGCCTGGTTAAAGTGTGTAAGGCCCATAGGTTATGCCTATAGATTCAGGATCTCCGTAAGCTTTCGCAACCTCGGCAGTTGGAATGACCAGCCGAGTCTGCCCTTTGGGTTGCCAACAGTTCTTGCCGGAGTAATAGAAGGTTTGGCCTGCACCACTTAAGGTGTAAGTGTTTTCAGGTTGCACTTCAAAACGCCCCTTGCCAATACGGACAACCTTCGCGCGGACGTACTGGAGAAAGCCCGCCTGGCTGTTACGTATAGCTACGACAGTACCAAGCGCCACATTCGTTCTCAGCCATTCTTCAACTTCTTCGATGGTCTGACCGAAACACGGAGGTTTCTTAGAGTGAATGGATGTGCTCATCGCTCGATTAAATGATGGCGATTTAGCTAGGCCAGAAGAAGGTTTCCCGGTCGCCGGCTTCCTCACGAGTGCTTAAACCGTCGCCAACGTCGTCGCATCAAAAAACGGCTTGCACCCCTTGATCTGCGTGCGATGCATCAGCCGCCGCGTGTTGGCGTCGAACGCATCGCGCCGGTGCATGGCGGCGCGGTTGTCCCACATGATCATGTCGCCGAGTTGCCACACTTGATACCACTCGAATTCTTTTTGCGTGGCGTGCGCCCACAGGCGGTTTAGCAGGTCTTCGCTTTCGTCCAGCGGCAGGCCGATGATGTAGGCGGATTTGCGGCGGCCGAGAAACAGCGCATTACGCCGCGTTTCCGGGTGCGTGCGGATCAGCGGGTGAATCGCGCCCGGCGCTTCGCGCGGATCGATGGCATCTTTGAAGCCGACGCGCAGTTCGCCCGCGCTGTTGCGGCTGGAATCATGGCGACAGGTTTTGCCGATGATTTCGCGCTTTAATTCGGCGGGCAGGGTGTCGAACGCGCGATACATATTGGCAAAACCGGTGTTGCCGCCGCTGGGTGGCACTTCAATCGCGTAAAGCGCGCTGCCCATCGGGCACAGCTCGTTGTAGCTCATGTCGGTGTGCCACACGGCTTCGTAGTTGCCGAGGCTGCCGATGGGTTTGCCATCGACCTTGATGTTCGACATCACGGTGATTTCGGGATGGTGGTTCACCACGTCCTTGCTGGCATGTACCGGCGCTTTGTCGAGTTCGCCGAACAGGCGCGCGAAGGCCAGAAACGCCGGATCGCCGAGTTTCTGTCCACGAAAGCGCAGCACGAGATGGTCGTTCCAGGCTTGGCGGATTTGCGTGTAGACGTCCGTGCTGACGGGCTGTGATAAATCCACGCCGACGATATCGGCGCCCAGCGCCGCGCCGGTGGGGATGACGGTGATTTTGGTGTGGGTGGCGGTGTCCATGATTTATATAAGTAGATGTTTTTAAAGGGATTTATAATGGCTGTCGCGCGCAGTGCACGGCGCTGCTGGAATCATACACCGCGCCTTAGTGCCGCGGTGAATCGGTGCCGCGCAGGGTGTGCAGCGTCTCGCGCACCTCTGCCAGATGCGGATGCACGCGCAACGCCCGGCTGAACGCGAGGCAGGCGGATTCATCCTCGCCGTGCGCGTGCAGAATTTCGCCCAGACCGCACATCGCGCCGAAATGGCGCGGCTCGATTTCGAGCGTGCGGTGGATGGCAGCGACACTTTCATCGTCGCGCTCCAGCACGTAGTAGAGCGTGGCGCGTTTGTTCCAGGCTTCGGCCCAGTTGGGGCGGCGGCGCAGCAAAATGGCGAGACGGGTCTCGGCGATATCAAAGCGCCGCGCGGCGATGTCGGCGGAGGCGCGTTCCAGCGCGAGCTCCGCGCCTTCATGATCGTCATACATCCACACGTCCCAAATCGCGTCTTCGATGCGGGTCGCGTCGGCGCGATGGGGGCAGGCCAGCAGTTTGTCGAACAATTCATCCAGACGCGAAGGTAACGCTGCCGCGGGCTGCCGTTGCGGCAGCCGGCTGACCAACTCAAGCGTCTCGGCGTAGAGCAAGGTGGTTGTGGATACCCCTGTTTGACTCTGCGACAGTATAGCGCCGGGAAAATCGCGGTGTCTATCGAAAGCGGCACCACCATCACCGTCATACTGGCGAAAGCCAGTATCCAGGTCGTACAAACAGGCGCAGCCTCTGAATTCAGCGCCTGCGGCGCGGGTTACGCACTGGATTCCGGCCTGCGCCGGAATGACGGTAGGGGTAGATGGGCAGCTTCAGGCCACGATCTTGTTGCGCAGCAAGCCGATGCCTTCGACTTCGGTTTCCATGATGTCGCCGGGGTGCATGAACTCCGGCGGCGTGCGCGCGTGGCCCACGCCCGACGGCGTGCCGGTCAAGATGATGTCGCCGGCTTCGAGCGTGATGCCCGCCGACAGTTCGGCGATGATGCGCGGTAGTTTGAAATACAGATGCTTGGTGTTGGAATCCTGCTTCACCACGCCGTTCACGCGGCATTGCAGGTTGAGGTTGTTCGGGTCTTTCACGTCGCCGGCGGTGACGATCCACGGCCCCATCGGCAGATGGCCGTCGAGGCTTTTGCCGCGAAACCATTGCTGGCCGTGATGGCGCTGCACTTCGCGTGCGGACACGTCGTTGGCCACGGTGTAGCCGAACACGTGTTTCATCGCGTTGGCTTCGGTGATGTTGGTGCCGCCCTTGCCGATGATGAGTGCGAGTTCCACTTCCCAATCGAGCTTTTCGGTGACATTGCCGTGCGCGGGCACGTTGCCGAAAGGCGTGTTTACCGTCAACGGCTGCTTGCTGAAAAACGCCGGATGCGTGGGCATTTCCTGCACATGCGGGCGGGCCTTCGCGCCTTCGTTGAAGTGGTCGAGATAATTCCAGCCGACGCAGAACACGTTTTTGCGCGGGCGCGGTATCGGCGCGTGCAGCTTCACCTTCGCCAGTGTGAAGTGACTGGCCTTGACTTTGGCGACCGCGTTCTTGATCGCGGCCAAGCCTTTGGTGCCGCTGGCCACCAGCGAAATCATGCAGTTCGCGTCGAACGGCAGCGCCACGCGCGCCGCCTTGGCTGCGCGCGCGATGTCGATCACGCCGCCGTCGGCGCCGATGACGCCGGTTTTCGTGGGCTGCTTTGCGGATTCAGAAAAAGTGACCAGTTTCAAGTGATGCTCCTCGATGAAATTAAACGAAATTAAGTGGCCTTGTAACTATCCAGGTTCGACAGAAAGCATTGGGCGAATTTCCTACGGACTAGTTCCTTCCCCTTCCAGGGGGAAGGAGTTTCTTGGAAGTGCCTTTTCATTGGAACCTGAAGAATTAAACGAATTTGAACTTTTCGCAGGCTGCGACGAGTTGTTTGCAAATGCCGGGCTCCCATGCGGCGTGGCCCGCGTCGGGGACGATATGGTAGTCGGCTTCCGGCCACGCGCGATGCAGATCGTCGGCGCTGATGATCGGGCACACGGCGTCGTAGCGGCCCTGCACGATCACACCGGGGAGGTGGCGTATGCGGTCAACGCGTTCCAGCAGCGAATTGATCGGCAGAAAAATATCGTTCGTGAAGTAATGCGCCTCGATGCGCGCCAGCCCCAGCGCCACCACGTCGCCGCCGAAATACGCCACGGTCTCCGGGCTGGGCAACAGCGTCGAACACGAGCCCTCGTAGCGGCCCCACGCGCGCGCGGCGGGCATGTGGATTGCCGGATCGGGGTCGGTGAGACGCTGGTAATACGCTTTGAGCAAATCGCCGCGCTCGGCTTCGGGAATGTAGCCCGCGAACGCGCGCCAGGCTTCCGGAAATATATTTTTCAGCTCGTAGAGAAACCAGTCGATCTCGCTTTTGCGGCACAGAAAAATGCCACGCAGAATTAACCCGGTGCAGTGCTCCGGATGCGCTTCGGCGTAGGCCAGCGCCAGCGTGCTGCCCCACGAGCCGCCGAACACCAGCCAGCGTTCGATGTGCAGGTGCTGGCGCAGCATTTCCATATCCGCGATCAGGTGCGGCGTGGTGTTGTTTTGCAGCGCACCCAGCGGCGTGGAGCGTCCTGCGCCGCGCTGATCGCAAATCACGATGCGGTAGTGCTTAGGATCAAAAAAACGCCGGTGTGCCGGAGACGCACCCGCACCGGGGCCGCCGTGCAGAAATATCACCGGCTTGCCATGCGGATTGCCGGAGACTTCCCAATACATATGATGCAAACCATCGAGTGCCAGCATGCCGGCTTCGTAGGGTTCGATTTCGGGGTACAACTCGGCGCGCAGGGTGGGAGCGTAATCAGCCACGGAAAGTCCTTCGGAAACAGGCGTAAAAATAACACAAGTTGCGCGCGGGCTGTACACCGTAAGGATAACCGCCCGCACGTGCTACGATGGCGTGATGAAAAAATCGTTCCTGTTGACTAGGGTTCCTGCGGTCCTTACCGCAGCGGTCTTCGCCTTGCCGGTTGCCGCTTTCGCGCAATCGTACCCCACTAAATCCGTGCGCATTCTCGTCGGCTTCGCGCCCGGCGGCGGCACCGACATCATGGCGCGTTCGGTGGGCGCGAAGTTGAGCGAGTCATTCAAACAACAGTTCATCGTCGAAAACCGTCCCGGTGCGAACGCCAATCTGGCGGCCAAGGTGGCTTCCGAAGCGGCGGGTGACGGTTACACGCTGCTGTTCATGTCGGTAGCGCATATCATGAGCAAGCCCGTTTACAAAAATCTTGGTTACGACATCGAGCGTGATTTTGCCCCGATCACCGTGGTGTCGGACGTGCCGAACGTGATCGCGGCCAATCCCGCGCTGCCGGCGCGCACGGTGAAAGACCTGATCGCGCTGGCAAAGGCCAAGCCGGGTGATATGACCTATGGCACCTCCGGCGTCGCCAGCCCGGAGCATTTCGCCGGTGAAATGTTCAAGACCATGACCAAAACCAATCTGCTGATGGTGCCGTACAAAGGCGGCGGCCCGCTGGCGATTGATCTGGCCGCCGGGCAGTTGATGACCAGCTTTTCGACCATGCCGCCGATTATTCCGCACATACGTTCGGGCCGCGTGCGTGCGATTGCCGTCACCACCGAAAAGCGCGCGGCGGTATTGCCTGATGTGCCCACCGTCGGCGAAACCGTGCCGGGTTACACGATCACCACCTGGTACGGCGCGGTAGCGCCGGCCAAAGTGCCGCGCGAGATTATCGTGCGGTTGAATCAGGAGATGTTAAAAGCGCTGCAACTGCCCGACATCAAGGAACGCATGGCCTCGCTGGGTGCGGATATCGTCGGCAGCGGCGTGGACGCCACCACGAAGTTTTTTGCCTCGGAAGTCGCAAAATACACCGTGGTTGCGCGCGAGGCGAAAATTCAGGCGGAGTAATACGTATGAAGCACGTAATTCTAATTTTTGTGACACTGTGCAGCCCGCTGGCGCACGCTCAAAGCGACTATCCCACCAAACCCATCCGCGTCGTCATCGGCACGCCGGTGGGCGGCGGCAGCGAACTGATGGGCCGCTATGTCGGCCAGCCGCTCACCGCCGCGTGGGGCCAGCCGGTGGTGATCGACGCGCGCCCCGGCGCCAGCGGCAACATCGCGGCGGAGTATGTGGCGAAATCCGCGCCCGATGGCTACACCTTGTATGTGCCCTATGGCACGCACACCACCAACCCCAGCTTGCAGGCGAAAGTGCCGTACGATCCGATCAAGGATTTCACGCCGATCACGCTGATTTCCAAGCAGTACAACGCACTGGTGATACATCCGTCGATACCGGCGAAATCGGTGAAGGAGCTGATCGCGCTGGCGCGCGCCGCGCCGAAGAAACTCAGTTACGCCTCGTCGGGCACCGGCGCCGCAGGTCATCTGGGCGCGGAGCTGTTGAAACAACTCGCTGGCGTGGACATGGTGCATGTGCCGTACAAAGGCTCAGCGCCGTCGCGTATTGATTTGCTCGGCGGGCACGTAGACCTGATGTTCGACGTGCTGCGCACCGCGCTGCCGTTTCGGGAATCCGGCCGCGTGCGGATGCTGGCGGTGGCGGCGTTAAGCCGGCAATCCATTGCGCCCGATGTGCCGACGATGGATGAAGTGGGCTACAAGGGATTGGAAGTCATCACATGGCACGCGCTGCTCGCGCCCGCAGGTTTTAACAAGGCGCTCGCCGACAAAATACATGGCGAAATCCGCCGCGCGCTGCTGGCTCCGGCGATGAAGGAAAAACTCACGCGCGACGGCGTGGATGCCATTGCCGGCACGCCAGCCGAGTTGGATGCCTTCATGCGCGCCGACATTGAAAAGTGGCGCAAAGTGATACAGGCTGCGAAAATACGCAACGAATAGTGGCGCGTCGTGTTTAAGTTGAAGCTCCACGAACACGCCTTCCCCTTCAGGGGCAAGGGCACACTTGAAACGGAGTAGAAGGTTGGGATGGGGGTGGGGTTTGCCCCGATATACCCCATCCCCACCCTAGCCCTCCTCTTGAAGGGGAGGGAATTTGTTACTTGCGAAACTGCGCAAAAGGAGACTGAGTAATGGCAATCCCCAGACTAAACGGCATTATCAAAGCACTCGAATCCGGTAAAAACGCGTTCGTATGTTTCCAGCCCGGCGACACCGCCAGCGCGCAAGCCGTCGCCACCGAAAAATACGACGGCGTGGTGTTTGAAATGGAGCATGGCGCTTACGATATCAAGTCGCTGCGCGATTGCCTGCAATACATGCTGAACCGCCAGCAGATCGTGGCTGGCGGCACGCTCGCGCCGCAGGTCACGCCGATGGTGCGTATACCGCCCAACGGCGCGGAAATGAATCAGTGGATCGCCAAGCAGGTGCTCGATCAGGGCGTGTTCGGCATCGTGTGGCCGCATATCAGCACCGTGGAAGAAGCGCGCAACGCCGTGGCCTCGTGCCGCTACGCACGCCCTGCCGGTGCGCCGCGCTACGAGCCTGCAGGCCAGCGGGGTGACGCGCCCACCAATGCCGCGCGCTTCTGGGGCATATCCGCGCAGGACTATTACGACCGTGCCGACGTATGGCCACTCGATCCCAAGGGCGAAATTCTCGTCGCGATTATGTGCGAAGACGTGGTGGGCATGAAAAACCTGCCGCAGATTCTGAAAGAAGTGCCGGGCATCGGCGCGGTCATCATCGGCGAAGGCGATCTGTCGCAGAACCTCGGCTTCCCGCGTCAGTACAAACACCCGGTGGTGGTGGCGGCGATCAACGAAATTTTGTCCGCGTGCAAAGCCGCCAATGTCGCTTGCGGCCATCCGCACGTCGAAGCCGATAACGTCGATGAAGTGGTGGCGCAGGGCTTCAAGTGGCTGATGCCACGGCCCGCGCGCTCGAACGCGGTGCTGGATAAGGCGTTGAAGTTGTCGGGGCGGTGATATTGTAAGTATATGTTTTTATTGGGTATTTTATGACCGAAAAAGCCGCAACGCTGCGCGATCATCTCGACGATTTCATCGCCGATACGTTGTCGCGCTGCACGCGCTGCGGCAAGTGTTTTGAAGCGTGCCCGATGACGCGCTACAGCGACGGCCTGTCGCAAGCCGAGCCGAAAGCCGTGGTGTCGGGCGTGCTCGATTGGTTGCAGCAAACGCCGGGCAATGCGGAAAGTGTGGCGTGGCTCAAGGTATGCACGCAATCCTCGCGCTGCATCGAGGCCTGCCCTGAAGGCATCAACGCCATGAAAATGGTGCGCGTGGGGCAGATGAGTGCGATGGGTTCCCTTGGCGTACCGGCTGCGCATGCGGCGATGAGCGGGCGCGAGGCGAAGGATTTTTTCCGCGTCATCAATGCGTTTTCCGAAACGCAGATGACGTCCGACGAAATTGATCGTTGGCAGCGATAACACCATGGCCGACAAAGTCACCTTCTGGTACGGCTGCAACGTGGTGCGCCACGGCGACATCATCCACAGCGCCATCACGCTGCTCGAAGCCGTCGGCATCGAAGTTACTCCTGCAGGTGGCGCGGGCTACTGTTGCGGCACCGCGAAAGACGGCAACCTGCGTGCCGCCGAGGGCATGGGCAAACGCACGGTGGAAAAATTCAATGCCCACGGCACCGGGCAGGTGGTGTCGTGGTGCCCGTCGTGCTATCGCCACATGAATGCGTTCATGGGCGAATACACCGATGCGCAGTTTGAATTGTCGAGCTTCGCGCAACTGCTGCATGCGCGCCGCGACGTGCTGGCCGCCAAACTGACGCATCGCGCATCAAACGGTAATAAGCGCAAAGTGATGCTGCACAAGCATTTTGGCTTCCACGAAGTCGATGTTAATCCGCTGGTGGAAGATTTGCTGCGCTTGATTCCGGGTGTGGAGTTGGTCGAGACGGCGGTTTCCTCGCCGGGCCATATGTGTTCGGCGCTCGCGCGCGTGCCGGCGTCGCTGAAAGACGCCACGCGCGCGGTGTGCGACGCGGCGGCCAGCACCAAAGCGCACACCGTAGCGACGGTGTTCCATTCCTGCCAGCGCCTGCTGTGCGCGCTGGAAGGCAGCGAGCCGTTCAAGGTGGTGAACTACGTTAACTTATTGACCGAAGCGATGGGCTTGCCGTCGCAAGACGATTACAAGGACTGGAAACTCGCCGGTTCCGAAGATGCCGTCATCGCCAAGGTGGGTGAAGCGCGCATCGCCGCGATGGGCGAAAAACTATTCCGCGAATCCATACTTCCCGAGCTGCTGCGCCGACCATCGAAGTAGCCGTTCTACCGTGTGAGCCGCACAGGCGCTGCGCTATAATCCGCGCTCACCCGAGGTTCACTGTACATGGACGAACAACTGCGCAAAGCTGCGCTCGATTACCACCGCTTGCCCACGCCAGGCAAGATTTCCATCGCGCCCACCAAGAGCCTGATTAATCAGCGCGATCTGGCGCTGGCGTATACGCCGGGTGTCGCGGCGGCGTGCGAGGCTATCGTCGCTGACCCCGCCGAAGCGCGTAACCTCACCTCGCGCGGCAATCTGGTGGCGGTGATTACCAATGGTACGGCGGTGCTCGGTCTCGGCCCCATCGGTCCGCTGGCGGCCAAGCCGGTGATGGAAGGCAAGTCAGTGCTGTTCAAGAAATTCGCCGGCATCGATGTGTTTGATCTCGAAATCAACGAACGTGATCCGCATAAACTGGTGGAGATCATTGCTTCGCTGGAGCCGACGTTCGGCGGCATTAACCTCGAAGACATCAAGGCGCCGGAGTGTTTTATCGTCGAGCGCGCCTTGCGTTCGCGCATGAAAATCCCGGTATTCCACGACGATCAGCACGGCACGGCGATTACCGTGGGTGCGGCGATCTACAACGGCCTGAAAGTGGTCGGCAAAAATATCGGCGACGTGAAGTTGGTGGTGTCGGGCGCGGGCGCGGCGGCGCTGGCGTGCCTGGGTTTGCTGGTGAAGTTGGGGATACGCAAAGAAAACATCGTCGTTACCGATATCGCTGGCGTGGTCTACAAAGGCCGCAAGGCGTTGATGGACCCGGACAAGGATGTTTACGCGATTGAAACCAGCGCACGCACGCTGGGGGATGTGATCGCGGGCGCGGATGTGTTCCTCGGCGTATCGGCGGGCGGTGTGTTGAAGCAGGACATGGTTAAGAAAATGGCGAACAAGCCGTTGATATTGGCGCTCGCCAATCCCGAACCTGAAATATTGCCGGAGCTGGTGCGCGCAGTGCGCCCCGACGCGGTGATCGCCACCGGGCGTTCGGATTACCCGAATCAGGTCAACAACGTGTTGTGTTTTCCGTTTGTGTTTCGCGGCGCGCTGGATGCGGGCGCGACCACGATTACCAGCGAGATGGAGCTGGCGGCGGTGCGCGCGATTGCCGAACTGGCGCAGGCCGAGCAATCCGATGTGGTGACGGCGGCCTATGGCGAGCAGCAGCAGCCGTTCGGCCCCGAATACATCATTCCGCGCCCATTCGATCCGCGGCTGATTGCACAAATTGCGCCCGCAGTGGCCAAGGCCGCGATGGACAGCGGCGTGGCGACACGGCCCATCCTGGATTTTGACGCGTATCGGGATCGCCTCAACCAATTCGTGTATCAATCCGGGCAGATCATGCGCTCGGTATATGCGGCGGCGAAAAAGGCGCCCAAGCGCGTGGTGTATGCCGAGGGCGAGGAAGAACGTTTCCTGCGCGCCGCGCAGCAGGTGGTGGATGACGGCATTGCGCGGCCAGTGCTGATCGGCCGCCCGGATGTGATCGAGGCGCGCATCGAACGGTTGGGCTTGCGCTTGCAGCGCGACAAACATTTTGATCTGGTCGATCCGGGCAACGACGCGCGCTATCGCGAATACTGGGGTGAGTATTACCGGCTGACCAGGCGCCGTGGCGTATCACAGGAACTCGCCAAGCTCGATATGCGGCGGTTGCCGACGCTGATCGGCGCGATGCTGGTTCACATGGGCGCGGCGGACGCGATGCTGTGCGGCATTCTTGGCCAGTACAGCCGCCACCTGCGCTACATCGACCGCGTGATCGGCAAACGCGCGGGCGTGAACCATTACTCGGCGATGAATGCGCTGCTGTTGCCCAAAGGTACGGTATTCATTTGCGACACCTATGTAACGTTCGATCCAACCGCCGAGCAGATTGCTGAATCGACGGTGCTGGCGGCGGAGGAGATCCGCCGCTTCGGCATCACGCCCAAGGCGGCGATGCTGTCGCATTCGAGCTTTGGCGGCGGCGATACGCCCACCGCGAACAAGATGCGCGCGGCGCTGGAGCTGGTAAATCAATTCGCACCCAACCTCGAAATCGATGGCGAAATGCAGGGCGATATGGCGTTGTCGGAAGAAATCCGCAGCCGCGCGTTGCCGGAAAATCGGCTCAAGGGCGCGGCCAATCTGCTGGTGATGCCCAATCTCGATGCTGCGAATATTTCGTTTAACCTGCTCAAAGCGGCGTCGGGTGACGGCATCACCGTCGGGCCGATCCTGCTGGGCGCGGCCAAGCCGGTGCATATCATCACGCCTTCATCGACCGTGCGGCGCATCGTCAACATGACCGCGCTGGTCGTGGTGGATGCCGGGGCGCAGCGCGGCGAGCAAAAAAGTCTTTTGTAACTACTCTTCGCTATTCATATAGCCGGAAAAATCATGAGCAAAAACACACGCATAGAACACGACACCATGGGCGACATCGAAGTCGCCAACGACAAATTGTGGGGCGCACAAACCGAGCGCAGCCTGCACCATTTTCATTTTCCCGGCGAGACCATGCCGCATGCGGTGGTGATGGCGCAGGTGATGGTGAAAAAAGCCGCCGCGCTGACTAACATGGCGTTGGGTGTGCTCGACAAGAAAAAGGGCGCGGCCATCGTCAAGGCAGCGGATGAGGCGCTGGCGGGCAAGCTCGATGCGCATTTTCCGCTGGTGGTGTGGCAGACCGGTTCCGGCACGCAAACCAATATGAACGTGAACGAGGTGCTGGCCAATCGCGCCTCTGAAATTCTCGGCGGCAAACGTGGCATGGATCGCCTGGTACACGAGAATGACGACGTGAACAAAGGCCAGTCATCGAACGATACGTTCCCGACGGCGATGCACGTCGGCGCAGTGATCGCGCTGCAAAAGCAACTGATCCCCGCAGTCTGGAAGCTGCGCGAGACACTCAATAAAAAAGCCAATAAATTCATGGGGATAGTGAAGATTGGCCGCACCCATCTGCAAGACGCCACACCGCTGACACTCGGTCAGGAATTCTCCGGATACGTCGCGCAACTCGATCACGGCTTAAAGCATATGCAGGCATCACTGCCGCATTTGTGCGAGCTCGCGCTCGGCGGCACGGCGGTGGGCACGGGGTTAAATGCCCATCCGAAATTCGCCAAAGACGTGGCCGCGCAACTGAAAAAACTCACTGGCCAGCCGTTTGTCACCGCGCCCAACAAGTTCGAGGCGCTGGGTTCGTGCGACGGCGTGGTGCATGCGCACGGCGCGTTAAAAACCCTGGCCGCCTCGCTGATGAAAATCGCCAACGACATCCGCTGGCTGTCGTGCGGCCCGCGTTGCGGCATTGCCGAGATCATCATTCCCGAAAACGAGCCGGGCAGTTCCATCATGCCGGGCAAGGTGAATCCGACACAATCCGAGTCGATGACCATGGTGTGCTGTCAGGTGTTCGGCAACGATACCGCCATCAACGTTGGCGGTTCGATGGGCAACTTCGAGCTGAACGTGTTTCGTCCGATGGTGATCCGTAACTTCCTGCACAGCGCGAGTTTGCTGGCGCACGCCTGTGAAAACTTCGACGAGCATTGCGCGCAGGGTATCGAGCCTGATCTGGATCGCATCGACAAGCTGATGCGCGAATCGCTGATGCTGGTGACGGCGTTGAATCCGCACATCGGCTACGCCAATGCAGCGGCGATTGCCAAGAATGCGCATAAAAAAGGACTCACGCTCAAAGCGTCGGCGATGGCGATGGGGCATGTTACCTCCGAGCAGTTTGATAAGTGGGTGCGCCCGGAGGATATGGTGGGGATTAAGTTGAAGGCAGGCAAGGGCAGGAAGTAACTCGAAGAGTTGCGTGTGTCGTTGCTGCGTGTCGCCTCATGGATTCCCGCCTGCGCGGGAATGACGGTTTCGTTGGGTGTTGCGCCGACTTTTGCGCAGCAAGCCGACCTCTACCCATCCAAACCCGTGCGCGTCATCGTGGGCCTCGCGCCCGGCGGCGGCACGGACATCATCGCGCGCTTGCTGACGCAAAAAATGAGCGACAACTTGAAGCGCTCGTTCATCGTCGAAAACCGCACTGGTGCAGGCGGTACGGTGGCGTATGCCACCGTGGCGAAGGCAGCGCCGGATGGCTACACCTTGCTCGCGGTGGCCAGTGGTTACTCGATTACGCCGGCGGTTTATCCCAAATTAAGTTACGACCCGATCAAGGATTTCACGCCGATTTCGGTGGTGGTGCAGGCGCCCATCGTGCTGATGGTGCATCCCGCGCTGCCGGCGCGCTCGGTGAAGGATTTGCTGGCACTCGCACGCAGCCCGCGTGCGCATCTGGATGCGGCTTCCGCCGGGCACGGCACGTCGAACCATCTTGCGTTGGAATTGTTCAACAGCCTCGCCGGGGTGAAGATCGCGCATGTGCCGTACAAGGGCACGGGGCAGGCGCTGGTCGATCTGATGGCGGGGCAGGTGCAGGTGATGTTCGGCAATATACTGTCGTCGTTGCAGTACGTGAAAATCGGAAAAATACGCGCGCTGGCGGTAACCAGCGCCAAGCGTTCGAGTGCGATGCCCGAGTTGCCGACGGTGATGGAATCCGGCGTGCCCGGCTATGAAACGACGACGTGGCACGGCTGGTTGGCGCCCGCCGGTCTGCCGCATGACATCGTTGCAAAACTCAATACAGAACTCGCGCGTGCGGTGCGCTCGCGCGAGGTGCTGGATAAATTAAGCGACGACGGTGGTGAGGCGGTGGCGGGCACGCCAGAACATTTCAGAAATCACATCGCCACTGAAATCGCGCGCTGGCGCAAGGTGGTGCGCGATGCGGGGATAAAGGCGGAGTAACCGACGGGTTTATCGCGCCAACCGTCGCACCGCATCCGGCAAGGCGATTGACTTCTGTGTTTGCGGATCAACCCACACCGATACGCCAAAACCTTCCGCAGCAATAGCACCGCCGCTCTTCAAGAGATAGTGCGTGCGCACGCTGCTGTTGCCCATTTTTCCCAGATAGACTTCCACTGTGATCGTGCCGGGATAGTGCAGTGGCGCACGAAACGAACACGCCGAGGCGGCGAGTACCGGTATGGGTGCGGGTGGCGTCATCGCCAGCCCCAGCGACTGCACCCAGCGCATGCGCGCTTCTTCCATGTAGCGGTAGTACTCCGCGTTATTCACGTGGTTGTCTGCGTCCATGTCGGCGAAGCGCAGCGGCAGTTGGTATTCAAAGACCTTGAGCAGCGTAGCGGCCACGTCGATGTCGGTACTGGTGATTTCAATCATAGAGGGCGGATTTAAAATAAATGAATAAAAACAATTGGTTACGTTATTTTCGCGCGCACTAGTTCCTGCGCGTGGAGAGGCACGCATTGTACTCGTGGCCATGCGTTGCTTGAGGTCGAGATTTTATTTATCCACCCGACGGTGAAACGCCGCGGTTGCGCGGCTTGTTGGCGCGAACGCGAATACCGTTCTGCTTGAACGGCGCGGGTTAAAATCGCATGAATTCAAATGATTATGCGACTGCTACAGGAGTCTTGTTGATTAGCGCTCCCGAACGATTGTTCGATCCTGCCACGATCTCGGCATTGCTGCGTTTGCCGCCACCGACTGCAGACCCGCTGGATTTGCATATCGGCGAGATCACCGAGGGCACGAAGGTGAACGATGCTGCGGTGCTGGTGCCGATGGTCGCGCGCGACGGCGGCGTCAATCTGCTGTTTACCCAGCGCACGCCGCATCTGACGGCCCATGCCGGACAAATCAGTTTTCCCGGCGGGCGTGTCGAGGCCACCGATGCCGGACGCGAAGACACCGCCTTGCGCGAAACCGAAGAAGAGATCGGCCTCGCGCGGCGCCATGTCCGGGTGCTCGGCACGCTGCCGGTGTATCCGCTGCCTTCCGGCTTTCGCATTACGCCGGTGGTGGGCTGGATCGAAGCGCCGTTCGAGACGCAGCCTGATCCGTTCGAAGTCGCGGATATTTTTGAAATTCCGTTGGCGCATTTTTTGCATCCGACGCGCTACCAGCGCCACGAATACGATTTCAACGGGCGGCATCGTCATTACCTGGCGATACCGTATGAAGGCCGTTACATCTGGGGCGCCACGGCCGGCATGCTGATGGTGCTGGCGCGCGTGTTGGCAGCGCGCGGTGCGTGACCCCGCATGAGCAGCGAGCGCGTGCCTTCGACCCCGGCGGTGCTGGCGTTACGCGCCGCGAAAGTCGAGTTCACGCCGCATTTTTACACGTATGAAGAAAAAGGCGGCACCGCAGTATCGGCACGCGAGTTGGGCGTGGAGGAACATGCGGTGGTGAAAACGCTGGTGATGGCGGACGATAAAGCGGCGCCGCTGATTGTGTTGATGCATGGCGACCGCAAGGTATCGACCAAGGCGCTGGCGCGCGTGATCGGCGTGAAATCCATCGAATCCTGCGCGCCGGACGTGGCGCAGCGCCACAGCGGCTATCGCGTCGGCGGCACCTCGCCCTTCGGCACGCGCAAGCCCATGCCGGTGTACGTGGAGCGCTCGGTGCTGGCGCTGCCGGCGATCTACATCAACGGCGGCAGCCGCGGGTTTTTGGTGCGTGTCGCGCCGGAGGTTGTGGTGCGGCTGTTGGCGGCGCAGCCAGTGGACGTGGCGATTGCGCTGTAGCGACGCGGCGTGTACTGTGATGGCGCACGCATCGTAGTTTGAATGCGTCGGGAGGAGCATGCAAAACCATAATAACGTGAAGCGGCCCAAGGTTGCGCTGATACTGACCGGCGGCGGCGCCCGCGCGGCGTATCAGGTCGGTGTGCTGCGCGCGTTGTCGGAGTTGCTGCCCAAGGACGCGCACACGCCGTTTCCGATTATCTGCGGCACGTCGGCGGGATCGATCAACTCCACCATACTGGCGGTGGATGCGGGGAATTTTCGCCATGCCGTGCGCCGCCTGATTACGGTATGGAAGAATTTTCACGTGCATCACGTGTATCGCGCGGATATGTTTGGCGCCTTTCGCCATAGCGCGCGCTGGCTGCTGGCGGCGTTATCCGGCGGGCGGCTGCGCACTTTGAGTGGCAATGCGCATCCGGTATCGCTACTGGATAATGCGCCGCTGGCCGCGTTGCTGAAGCGGTACGTGGATTTCAGCGCCATTCAGCGCAATATCGACAATGGCGATTTGACCGCGCTCAGCATCACGTGCTCTGGCTATTCCTCCGGCCAGTCGGTGACGTTCTATCAAGGGCATCCCGATTTGCAAAATTGGCAGCGCGCACGCCGCATCGGCGTGGCGATGCCAATCGAAATCGATCATCTGTTGGCGTCGAGCGCGCTGCCGTTTATCTTTCCGCCGATGCGCGTGCATCGCGAATACTTTGGCGACGGCTCGATGCGTCAGATTGCGCCGGTGAGCCCCGCCCTGCATCTGGGCGCGGATCGCTTGCTGGTGATCGGCGTGGGCCGTCAACTACAGCCCGGTGCCGAGCGCATATCCAGCAGCGCGTTCCCGACGTTGGCGCAAATTGCGGGCCATGCGCTGAACAGTATTTTTCTCGACAGTCTTGAAGTGGATTTGGAGCGATTGCAGCGCATCAACCGCACCATAGAGTTGATTCCGGAAGCCGTGCGCAAGCAGGCCAACTATCCGCTGCACAAGGTGGAGTTCCGCGTGATTACGCCCAGCGAGGAGCTGGAAAAAATCGCCGCGGAATTCGCGCATGAATTGCCGCGCACTATCCGTACGTTGTTGTCGACCGTGGGCGGTACGCGCCGCAGCGGCTCGAATCTCTTGTCGTATTTGTTGTTTGAAAAATCGTATTGCCGCGCGCTGATCAAGCTCGGTTACAAAGACACCATGGCGCGCAAGGATGATCTGCTGCCGTTCCTGGGCTGGTCAACGTGACCGCCGAAAAGCCCTGGTCGGAAGCCTGCGAGCGCAATCGCGAGCCGATACTGGCGGTGTTGCGCGAGGCTTTCGCGGCGGCACGCGACGCGCTCGAAATCGGTTCCGGCACCGGACAGCACGCGGTGTATTTCGCGCGGCATTTGCCGCATGCCGTATGGCACGCCAGTGATAGACCCGAACATCATGCGGGTATTCAGGCGTGGATCGACGAGGCGGTGGCACTGCATGCATTGGCCAACGTGCGCGCGCCGGTGGCGCTTGATGTGCGCGACACGCAATGGCCGGTCACAGCGGTGGATGCTGTGTTCAGCGCCAATACGCTGCACATCATGGATTGGGAATCGGTGCAGGCGCTGTTTCGTGGCGTGGCGCGCGTGTTGAATGCGGGCGGCGTGCTGGTGGTCTACGGCCCGTTTAATTATGGCGGGCAGTTTACGTCGGAGAGCAATGCGCGTTTTGATGCCAGCTTGCGCGCGCGCGGCGTCGGCAGCGGCTTGCGCGATTTCGAAGCGGTGAACGCGTTGGCGCTGGATATCGGTCTGGAATTGATGCGCGATGTGGCGATGCCGGCGAACAATCGCACGCTGGTGTGGCGGCGGGTGAGCGGCGCGGGAACTATCGCGAAGCACGCGCATCCCACGCGTAAATCATGAAAATAATTGCGCTATTGTTGGCGTTGCTGATTGAGCAGGTGCGGCCATTGCGCCGCGACAACGTGCTGCACGGTAGCTACGATGCGCTCGCGCACTGGTTGCGTCGGCAGTTCGATGCGGGCGAATACCGGCACGGCGTAGTGGCATGGGTGATCGCCGTCGTGCCGCTGACGCTGACGGTGTTCGTGGCCGACTGGTGGCTGCATCGCGTGAGTGCGCCGCTGGCGTTGTTGTGCGGCGTCGGCGTGTTGTATGCCACGGTTGGGTTTCGGCAGTTTAGTAATTTCTATAATGAAATCAATAGTTTACTGAAGGATGGCGAGATTGCGGCGGCGCGTGTGCAACTGGGCCGATGGCGTGGCGAGGAGGCCAGCGAACTCACCGCCGGCGAAGTCGCGCGCGTGTGCATTGAACGGGGATTGCTGGAATCGCATCGCAACGTGTTCGGGCCGGTCGCGTGGTTTGTCGTGCTCGGTCCGGCGGGTGCGCTGCTGTATCGCGCCGCTGCGGCGCTGCGGACTCAGTGGCCGGGTCACGCGACAGACGCCACGGCGGAATCCGCGCCATCGGAAGCCTTTGCCCAATTCGCAGTGCATGCGTTTGAAATTATTGATTGGGTCCCCGCGCGGCTGACGGCGGTGACGTTTGCGGTGGCGGGCAATTTTCAGGATGCCGCCGATTGCTGGCGCACGCAGGCGCGCAGCTGGGCGAATCACGCCGAAGGCATCCTCCTCGCGGCGGGTGGCGGCGCGCTGGGCGTGAAGCTTGGCGGCGAACTGCATGAGTACGGGCGCGTGCGCTACCGGCCCGAATTGGGCGCCGGCGACGATGCCGACGTGGATTATTTATCGAGCGCGGTGGGGTTGATCTGGCGCGCGCTGGTGATGTGGCTGTTTTTGATCGGCATCGTGACGCTGGCGCATTCGCTGGGTTGAGTCAGCGGGATGTGAAGCGCCAAGTCCCGCTGCACGGGGGACGCTAGTCGTAGCGCCGCGCCTGCGCGCGCAGCCGGTCTTCCGTCAGCGTGCGGTACGACGCGAGCCGTGTCGCGGCGATTTTCCCGGCGGCGGCCGCGTGTGTGATCGCGCAGCCCGGTTCCGTTCGGTGGGTGCAATCGCGAAAGCGGCACTGCCCGAGCCAGGTGCGAAACTCGATAAACGCGTGCGCGATGTCTTCGGCGCTGATGTGGTGCAGGCCAAACGATTGCAGGCCCGGCGAATCGATCAGGTGGCTGCTGGCGTTGATGTGCAGCAGGCGCGCGCCGGTGGTAGTGTGCTTGCCGGAGTCGAGCGCGACGGACGTTTCCGCCACGGCCATCATGGCGTCGGGCACGAGCTTATTGACCACGGTGGATTTGCCCATGCCGGATTGCCCCACCAGCACGCTGGTGTGGCCTTCGAGCAATGCGCCCAGCGGCGCGATATCCTGTTTGGCACAGATACCCTCGACGCGATAGCCGAGTGAGCGATATACCGCGAGCGCGTCCCACGCGGCGGCGAATTGAGGCAGATCATTTTTGTTGAGCACGATCAGCGGCGCGATGCCGCCATGCTCACAGGCGGCGAGGCAGCGGTTGATCAGATCATCGTAGAAGCTCGGCACCGGCGCGATCACGATCACCACTTGCGTGACATTGGCGGCGATGAGTTTTTGCTTGTGGGCGTCGGAGCGGTAGAGCAGGGTGGTGCGCGGCAGTACCACTTCGATGACGCCGCTGTTGTCGCCGCTGTGCTGAATGTTGACCCGGTCACCGCAGGCGATGTCGCTGCGTTTGCCGCGCGTCGCGCATTCGATCAGCGTGCCGTCGGCAAGTTCGACGCGATAACGGCGGCCGAAGCTGGCGACAACTTGACCGGCGAGTTGCCCCGATGGTGCTGCTGGTGCACGCGTTTTATGGTCCGTCACAAATCAAATAACGCATCGAGCTTGGCCGCGCAAATAAAATCGTTCTCGGACAAACCCTTGATCGCATGCGTGACATACGACACGCGGCACTGGTTATAACCCACCGTGATGTCGGGATGATGGTCTTCGCGGTGCGAAATCCACGCGGCGGCGTTGACGAACGCCATCGCCTGATAATAGTTTTTGAAGGCATACGTTTTGGCGATCACGCCGCCGGTGTGCTCCCAGTCCTTGAGCTGCTTCAACAGCTTGGTGATTTCATCGCTGCTCAGGGGCGACACACCGCCTTCGCAGGGTTTGCATTTACTTTTGGCGAGATCGATGGCGGCAGTCATAGTCAATTAAATATCGTTTAAAAACATATAGTTACGAATAAATCACGACTGTCCCTGCAAGCGACTGATGCGCGCCAGCGCCGGCGGATGGGAGTCATAGAACATTGAATGCAGCGGGTCGGGCGTGAGTGTCGAGGCATTGTCTTTGTAGAGCTTGGTGAGCGCGGACACCAGGTCGGCGGCGGAGGCATGTTGCGCGGCATAGTGATCGGCTTCGAACTCATGTTTGCGTGAGTACATCGCCAGCAACGGTTGCAGCAAAAACGTGAAATTCGGAATCACCAGGAAAAACAGCAACAACGCCATCGCCGTGGAAGGTGTGGTCACATTCAGCCCCGCGTAAAACCACGCCTCGCCCATCACCGCGCCGAGCAGCCACAGAAAAAAGAAACTCGCGGCGAAGGTCCAGGCGATACGCTTCACCACGTGTTTCAGTTTGAAGTGGCCGAGTTCATGCGCCAGCACCGCTTCTACCTCGGTCGGGTTCAGGCGCTCTAACAGCGTGTCGAAAAACACGATGCGTTTGGTTTTGCCGAAGCCGGTGAAATACGCATTGCCGTGACTGCTGCGTATCGAACCATCCATCACCATCAGCCCCTTGACCTTGAAGCCGCAGCGCGCGAGCAGGCTGTCCACCCGCTCTTTCACCGCCGGGTTGTCCATCGGCGTGAATTTATTGAACAGCGGCGCGATCCACAGCGGGTAAATCGCCAGCAGCAGAATATTGAAGCCCATCCACGTGAACCAGGTGTAAAGCCACCAGTACTCGCCCATCTGCGCCATCAGCCACAACACGGCGGCGGCCAGCGGCAGACCAAACGCCGCGCCGACCAGCAGGCCTTTGAAAAAATCTTTCCAGAACAGCGCGGGCGTTATTTTATTAAAGCCGAAGCGCGCCTCAACGCGAAACGTGCTGTAGAGGCTGAACGGCAGTTCGGCCAGTGTCATCACCACCACGGTCAGCACGATCAAGGTCAGGCCGCGCGCGATGCCATCAGGGAGCAACGAGGCGGATGCCTGATGCAGCCATTCCAATCCGCCGCCAAAGGTGAGGCCAAGCGCGAGTGCCACTTCAAGCGCACCCGACGCCAGCGCCAGACGCGTTTTGGCGCAGGTGTAATCCGCGGCGCGCTGGTGAGACTCAAGATTGATCTGGCCGGTGAACTCGGCGGGCACCGCGCCGCGGTGCGCCGCGACATGGCGCATATGCCGTGTGCCGAGCCAGAAGCGCAGGCTCGCCGCCGCCAATATCGCCGCGAGAAACGCCATTCCAAATGCGTTCATGGATAAACTATGCGAGAATGAAACTTGATCACTTTCATTCGCGGATTATGGCACAAGACCCCAATAACCTCATCTGGATTGACATCGAGATGAGCGGCCTGGAACCGGAAACCGACAGGATTCTCGAACTTGCCGTACTCATCACCAATTCGCAATTGGAGTTGGTGGCGGAGGGGCCGGTGCTGGTGGTACATCAACCGCAGCCGGTGCTCGACGCGATGGATGCTTGGAACAAGGCCGCGCACGGCAAAAGCGGCCTGATCGAGCGCGTGAAAGCCTCGACGCTGTCGGAAGCCGAGGCCGAAAACCAGTTGCTGGATTTCATATCGCAGCATGTGCCCAAGCGTATTTCACCGATCTGCGGCAACTCAGTGCATCAGGATCGGCGCTTTTTGGTCAAGTACATGCCCAAGCTGGAAGAATATTTTCTGTATCGCAATCTCGATGTCAGCACGCTCAAAGAACTGGTGAAACGCTGGAAACCCGAACTTCTCGCAGGCATGACCAAGCACGGCAAACACGAAGCGCTGGCCGATATCCAGGAATCGATCGCCGAGCTGCGCTACTACCGCGAGCACGCGCTGAAAATTTGATGTCGGGCCGCGTGCGCCGTACGTGTTTTGCCGGCGGCAATACCCACATGATCGCGCTGGGGTGGGTGCTGTTGCTGGGCGCGATGTTCTGGTTTTTCTTTGACTGGAGCGAGCGCGAGGCGAATCCGAATCGCAACCTCAAGGCCAGCGCGTCCGCCGAGATCGTGTTGCAACGCAGCCGCGACGGCCACTACTACGCCGACGGCGAAATCAACGGCCGCGCGGTCAAGTTTTTACTCGATACCGGCGCCACGCAAATCGCCTTGCCGCGCGCGCTGGCGAATGACTTGGGACTCAAGCTCGGGCCATCCATCACCCTGCAAACCGCCGCCGGCCCGGCAGCCGGTTACCCCACGCGTCTGGCGAGCGTGCGTCTGGGCGCGATAGAAATGTCAGACCTCGGCGCCGTGGTGTCCGAGGGCTTGGGCAACGATTCGGTGCTGCTGGGGATGAATTTTTTGCGGCGTCTGGAGATGGTGCAGCGGGGCGAGCAGTTGATGTTGCGGGCACACGCGGCGGGGGCTGCGGATGCCGGCGCGACGCAGCGATGACCTCGCTTGCGTTTAACTTCTGCCGTGCGTCCTGATGTAATGGATCAGCGCCGCCGTTGACGCGTCGTGCGGCCCCACCGGCGCGTGCGGCGCCAGCTCGGGCAATAGGCGCCCGGCGAGCTGCTTGCCGAGTTCCACGCCCCATTGATCGAAGGCGTTGATGTCCAAGATCACGCTCGCGGCATACACTTTGTGTTCATACAGCGCGATCAGAAACCCCAGATGAAACGCATCGGCTTCAGGCAACACCAGCAGGGTGCTGGGGCGATTGCCCGGATAGGTGCGGTGTGGTTCGCTGGCCGCGTTACCCAGCATCAGCGCTTCGGCTTGCGCCAGTGCGTTCGCCAGCAGCATGTCGTGAAAACCGGGGTAGTCATGACGTGCGCGGCAGGCAATGATGAACTCGGCAGGAACGAGGCGCGTGCCTTGATGCAGCAATTGATGAAACGCATGCTGACCGTTGGTGCCGGATTCGCCCCACGCCACCAGCCCCGTGTCGTAATCCACGGGCGCGCCGCCGCGGGTGACGCGTTTGCCGAGACTTTCCATTTCGAGTTGCTGCAAGTAGGCGGGAAAACGCGCGAATCCCGACAGATACGGCAGCACCACGCGCGATGCGGCGTCGTGAAAGTTCGCGTTCCACACATCGAGTAACGCCAGAAGGACGGGAATATTCTGACCGAATTCGGTGGTTTTGAAGTGCTCATCCGCGGCGCGCGCACCGGCGAGCAGCGCATCAAACGGCGCCATGCCAACCTGCAACGCCAGCGGTAGCGCCATCGCCGAGCACATCGAGTATCGTCCGCCCACCCAATCCCACACCTCGAAAACGCGGTCGCGCGGGATACCAAACGAAACCGCCTGCTCGGGCCGCGCCGTAATGGCCGCGAACTGCGCCAGCGCTGCCTGTTCGCCGCCTAATTGCGCCGCCAGCCAGCCCAGCACGGCGCGTGCATTAACCAAGGTTTCAGCCGTGGTAAAAGTCTTCGTGGCCACGATCACCAGCGTGGCGCGCGCGTCGAGCCGGGTGAGCAATTGTTGCAGCACGCCGCCATCGACCGTGGACAAATAATGGACGCGTAGCGGCTTTTCGGCATAGGCGAGTAACGCGTCGCCGGCGAAGGCCGGGCCCAGGTAAGAGCCGCCGATGCCGATGTGTATGATGTCGGTGATCTTGTGTTCGCCGCGCACAGTCTCGACAAAGGCGCGCATGCGATCCCGTTCGCGGCGCACGTCGGTCGTGACATCATGACCATCAAGGGGCACCGGCGTTTGCGCGCGCAGCGCGGTATGCAAGGCGGGGCGGTTTTCACTGACGTTGACAGCGGCGCCGCTGAACAGATGCGTGATGGCATTCGCCATGTCGCGATCGCGCGCGAGGTTTAGCAGCAAATGCAGCGTGTTGGGGTTGAGCAACTGCTTGGAGAAATCCAGCAGCACATCGCCGCAGCGCGCGGAAAAGGTCTGGACGCGTTGCGGGTCGGCGGCGAACAGGCGCGAGAGATTAAAGCCATTTGCGCCACCGCAGCCGCGGTGGTGCGCGGCAAGCGCTTGCCATGCGGGCATTTCCGTTAGTTTTCCAGCCATGGGCCGTAATGTGCAGGATGTCGGGTTGTTCACGGCAGTATTGTACTCTGGTGAACGGGGTGCTTAAAATAACAAGATAAAATGGCGATCTTATGAAGACCGTGTTTTCCGCTTGTCTGCGCGCGCTACGCGACCTCAAACAGCCGCGTGTGCTGGCCGTTATGGTGCTGCCGGTGCTGGTGTCGCTCGCCCTCTGGTTGTTGATTGCGGTGTTTTTCTGGCATAGCTGGGTGACGGTATTGGGCGATGCTATCGGCTCCACGCAAGTGGCGCGCTGGCTGCGCGATTGGGGCGCGCAGTGGCTGGTGAACGGCATGGGCGCATTGGCGCTGGTCACTATGATGATACCGGCGCTGCTCATCACCAACGTGGTGATTACCGAGATTTTCGCTATGCCGGTGATGGTGAAACTGGTGTCGGAGCGCGATTTCCCGGCGCTCGAAAAGCGCGATGGCGGCAATGCCGTGGGCAGCGTGTTCAATGCCAGCATCGGCATCACGATTTTTCTGCTGCTGTTTGTGCTGAGTCTGCCCTTGTGGCTGCTGGGGCCGGTCGGGCTGATGGCCGGCGCGCTGAATTCGGCGTATCTGGCGCAGCGGCTGTTTCGCTACGACGCACTGTCGGACCACGCCAGCGCCGACGAATACCGCGCGCTGGTCAAACAGGCGCGCGGCCGCTTATTCCTGTTGGGGCTGGTGCTGGCGCCGCTGAATTATGTGCCGTTGGTGAATCTGTTCGCACCAGTGCTGGGCGGACTCGCGTTTACGCATTTTTGTCTGCGCGAACTGGCGGTGGTGCGGGGAAAGTTGCCTTCACCCCTCACCCCTCACACTTAACACCCTACATCCGCTCAAACACCGCCGCAATGCCCTGCCCGCCGCCGATACACATGGTCACCAGCGCGTAGCGTCCGCCGGTGCGCTGTAATTCGTACAGCGCTTTGACCGTAAGAATTGCGCCGGTGGCGCCGACGGGGTGTCCCAGACCGACCGCGCCGCCGTTGGGATTGGTTTTCTTAGGATCGAATTTCAGATCGCACGACACCGCGAGCGCCTGCACGGCAAAGGCTTCGTTCGATTCGATGACATCCATGTCGTCAACCGTGAGGCCGGCTCTTTTCAACGCATTGGTCACTGCCGGGACCGGACCGATGCCCATGATTTTAGGATCGACACCCGCGAGGCCATAAGCCACCAGCCGCGCCATCGGCTTGAGTCCCGCCTTGGCCGCTGCGCCTTGCTCCATCATCACAATCGCGGCTGCGCCGTCGTTGATGCCGGAGGCGTTGCCCGCCGTCACCGAGCCGTCTTTTTTGAACACTGCGCGCAGTTTCGCCATGCCTTCAAGCGTGGTGTCGGCGCGCGCGTGTTCGTCGCGGTCGAACAGGGTTACACCTTTGCGCGTTTTTAATTCGATGGGCAGGATTTGATCCTTGAAGTAGCCCTTGTCGATGGCGTTGACCGCACGGCGATGGCTTTCGACAGCGAAGGCATCCTGCTGCGCGCGCGTGATTTTCCATTTTTCCGCGATGTTCTCGGCGGTGATGCCCATATGCACAGCGTCAAACGGATCGGTGAGCGCGCCTACCATCATGTCCACCACGCCGCCGTCGTTCATGCGTTGGCCCCAGCGCAGCGTCGGCATCACGTAAGCGCTGCGGCTCATGGATTCCGCGCCGCCGCCGACCACCGCTTCGGCGTCACCGAGCTGGATGCTCTGCGCTGCGCTGACAATCGCTTGCAGGCCGCTGCCACACAAGCGATTCACCGTTAGCGCGGTGGTTTCCTGCGGCAACCCGCCTTTGATGGCCGCCACGCGCGAGAAATACATATCCTTCGCTTCGGTGTGGATCACGTTGCCGAACACCACTTGCTGGATATGCTGCGCATCAATCTTGGCGCGCTTGACCGCCTCGCGAATCACTTGCGCTGCCAGTTCGGTGGGTGCGATGTCTTTGAGTGCGCCGCCATAATCACCGATGGCGGTGCGCACGCCGCTCAATACCACCACTTCACGTGGGTTGCTCATGGGGTTTCTCCGTAAGTATTTGTTTATAAAGTAATTTTTTAAAATTTTCGGGCGGGATTTCAACTGAGTTTACGCGCCGCCAATGCGCCTGTCGAGATGGATGCTGCAACGCGCAAAATATCAGCGCGAGGTGCTGCCTGAAGGCAAGCGGCGATACAGCCGATAGCGCTCCACCTTATCGCCCGGTCGTGCGCCTTCCCAGATTTTTCGCCAACCCGGCGGCGCGACGGTTTCTTTGGCGACGCCCTGAATCACCAGCAGATCGCAGTCGCGGCGGCGGGTGGCGACTTCCTCGCGATGCGTCACGATGTTGCCGACGTAATGCAACATGGCGCGCTGTGATTCCGCAAGATTGCGGCTCGACACGCAACGGTACTGCGCCGGCAGACTTTGCTGCATGCTGGTGAACACCGAACGATAGCTCTTGCCGGTATCGATCCAGGGCAGAAAGAGAAAGTTAAGCAATCCCCAGATCACGGTGACACCGGCGGCCCACGCGATCACCGGACGTTCGGATTTCAGATGTTTGAGCTGCGTCAGCAATACAAACCACGCCAGCGTATAGCCAGCGGCGAGGGTAAACGCCATCGCCTTGAAGCCTGGTGCGTAGCCGGGTTGTATGCGGTGCAGATGCGCGTGCAGGCGCGCGGGAACGCCCAGCTCCAGGCCCGACCAGTAAAACCAGCCGACGATGATAAAAAAGGTCGTGGCCATCACGCTGAACCATAACCACAAATTCGCCGAGCCACGCCGCAGACTGCCCACGCCGGGCGCCGCCAGCAGCGCCAGCGCCGGCAACAGCGGCAGCGCATACAGATCGCGCGCGTTGCTGCCGACCGAGAGTAGGGCCATGGTCAGTGCCAGTCCGGTCAGGGGCAGTGCGAGGGCGGGCGCAGTATAGGGGTGGGGTTGCACAGGTGCTTGTTTGCGGGCCATCCACAACGTCCACAGGCACACCACCCACACCGGGAAGGCGTACCACGGCAATACCCGCAGATAGTAAAAGAGTTCGCGGCCTTCGCCGGTGAACAGCGTAAGCAAATCGTGTTGCAGCCACGTATCCAGCAGCGCCGGCGATTGCAGATGCAGCGCCAAGGGCCACGCGGCGACGGCGGGCACGGCGATCAGTGCGGCGATGCCCAGTGTTTGCGCGTAGCCACGGGTGCGCCACGCGGCGCTCACCAGCGGCAGCGTGACGGCGATCAAGACCAGGATTGCCGTTTCGAGCGTGCCCTGCGACAGGAACACCATGCCGATGGCGATGCCCAGTAGCAGTCCGCCGATCCGCGGACTCCCGGATTTTTGTGACTGGGCGAGCGCCAGCGCGTAGTAGCCCATGGCAAAGCCCGCGAGCGGCGCGATGTCGGTGACGATCTGATGGCTGCGCACCACGAGACCGAAGCAGCCGAGCATCAGCAGCGCGGCAATCGCGCCTTTGCCGCGTCCGTGCAGCTCGCGCGACGCGAGTCCGCAGAACAAAAACGTCAGCCCCATGTAAAAACCGGTGGCCAGACGCGCGCCGTCGTGCAGCGGGAGAATGGCAGAGGTCAGCCAGGCCGTGGCCGCCGCCGTCAGGTAATACAGCGGCGGTTCATCGAGAAACGTTTCGCCGGCCAGCGACGGCTTCAGCCACGAGCCGCCTTGCAGCAATTCATACACCACGCCGAAGGTATACGCCTCGTCGGATTTCCATGGGTCGTGACCGATCAGCCCCGGCAGGATCCAGGCAAAGCACAACACGACGATCAGGAGATGGCGCTGAGACATGAAGGGGAGGTGTTTTCGCGCGGCGCTTTGATTTGTTGTTTTTGCGTGGTGCGATTATCCCACTTTTCGTACGAGCTCCTATGGGCCGACTTGACGGCGCACAACTATGGCGCACCACGCACCACGCTGTTGCACCGATAGGGAGCGGCGCGTGGACGCGATGTCCAAAATTGTGCGCGCACGTGCTGGGAAGGTTACTAAAAACACAATAAAAACAAATAGTTACATTATTGCTGTGGCGACGGATCCGGACGTTGGCACGCAATCTGCTGCTAACCGCAGCACACCCTTAACCGGAGCGCGCCGATGACCGATATCACCAAGCTTTATGATGCCCACGCGGATTTATCCGCACCGTGTTCGTGCGGCCGGCATCGTTCACAACAGGAACATGAAACACACGCGGCGGTGGATCACGAAACGCTGGGCCGCGAAGTTGTCGAGTCCGCGATGGTGCGCGCCTTGTTTCCCGACGACCGCGCACGGCGGCGCTTTCTCGGCGCGGTGGGCGCCAACACCGCGATGGCGGCGATTGCCAGCGTGCTGCCCATCGGGGCGATGCAGGCATTGGCGCAGGACAAGCGCCCGCTGGAAAAGAAAAATCTCAAAATCGGTTTCATTCCGATCACCTGCGCAACCCCTTTGATACTCGCGCACCCGCTGCGCTACTACGCCGCCGAAGGTCTGGAGGTGGAGGTGATCAAAACGGCGGGTTGGGCGCTGATCCGCGACAAGGTGCTGAACAAGGAATACGACGCCTCGCACTTGCTGGCGCCGATGCCGATTGCGATCTCGATGGGCATTGGTTCGTCACAACAGGCGATGAATGTCGCCACCATACAAAACGTCAACGGGCAGGCGATCACGCTGGCGAACAAGCATAAGGCCAGCCGCGACCCAAAAACCTGGAAAGGTTTCAAATTCGCTGTGCCGTTCGAGTTTTCGATGCACAATTTTCTGCTGCGTTATTACGTCGCCGAGCATGGCCTTGATCCCGACAAAGACATCCAAATTCGCGTGCTGCCGCCGCCGGAGATGGTGGCGAATCTGCGCGCCGGCAACATCGACGGCTTTCTCGGTCCTGATCCGTTTAACCAGCGCGCGGTGTACGAGGAAGTGGGGTTCATTCACATATTGTCGAAAGAGTTGTGGGACGGACACCCGTGCTGCTCGTTCGGCGCACCGACGTCGTTTATTAAAGAAAATCCCAATTCCTTCGCGGCCTTGTTCCGCGCGGTGTTAAAGGGCGCGGCGCTGGCGCGCGACCCGGCCAATCGCAAGACCATCGCCGAATCGATAGCGCCGGCGAATTACCTGAATCAGCCGGTGGCGGTGCTCGAACAGGTGCTCACCGGCAAATACGCCGACGGCTTGGGCAACATTAAAAATGATCCGTCACGCGTGGATTTCGATCCCTTCCCCTGGTACTCAATGGCAACGTGGATTTTGTCGCAGATGAAACGCTGGGGTTACATCAAGGGCGACGTGCGCTGGAAAGATTTGAGCGAGCAAATTTATTTGCTTACCGACGCGCGCAAACACATGACCGCGATGGGCTATAAGCCGCCGTCCGAGAACAACAAGAAAATTGTCGTCATGGGCAAGGTGTTCGACCACACCGCGCCGGATGCGTACTTGGCTAGCTTCGCCATCAAGAGAACGTAGGCACAAAGGGAGGGCAATAAACATGGACAAGAGAATGGGCATCAAAGCCGGCGCGCTGTCTCTGGTTATCTTCTTGTTTTTATTGGGTATTTGGCAGGCGGCTACCTTGCCCGCCGAGAAGGCGGGCGGTGCGCTCACCGAGTACGAACAACTGATGGGCAAGAGTGCGAAAAAAAGCGACGGCATGCCTACGCCCGCCCAGATGGGGCAGACAGTGATGAAGCATTTGTCTGACCCGTTTTACGACAAAGGGCCCAACGACAAAGGTATAGGCATCCAGCTCGCGTATTCGTTGGCGCGCGTGGGTGGTGGATTTTTCTTGGCCGCGCTGGTGGCGATACCGCTGGGCTTCATGATTGGCATGTCGCCGCTGTTGTATCGTGCGCTCGATCCGTTCATACAGGTGTTGAAACCCATCTCGCCTTTGGCGTGGATGCCGCTCGCGCTTTACACCATCAAGGATTCGGCCACCTCGTCGATCTTCGTGATCTTTATCTGCTCGATCTGGCCGATGCTGATCAACACCGCCTATGGCGTGGCCTCGGTGCGCAAGGATTGGCTCAACGTGGCGCGAACGCTCGAAGTGAGCATCATGCGCAAGGCGTTTCTGGTGATCCTGCCGGCGGCTGCGCCCACTATCATGACCGGCATGCGTATTTCCATGGGCATTGCGTGGCTGGTGATCGTGGCGGCGGAGATGCTGGTGGGCGGCACCGGCATCGGCTACTTCGTGTGGAACGAGTGGAACAACCTGTCGCTCACCAACGTGATCTTTGCGATTCTGATGATCGGCGTGGTGGGCATGGCGCTCGATCTCCTATTCGGGATGTTGCAAAAATTCGTTACCTACGTGGAGTAGATCATGAGCACTTCATTCCTGATTGCAGAAGGGCTGTCGAAGAAATTTCCTGGCTCGCGCGGCAAGCCTGATCTCACGGTGTTCGATGATGTGCATTTCACCATCGACAAAGGCGAATTCGTGTGCATCATCGGCCACTCCGGCTGCGGCAAGACCACGATCTTGAACGTGCTGGCCGGACTCGATACCGCCAGCGGCGGCAACGTGCTGATGGACGAGCGCGAAGTGTCCGGCCCCAGTCTGGAGCGGGGCGTGGTGTTTCAGGGGCACGCGCTGATGCCGTGGCTGTCGGCGAAAAAGAACGTGGCCTTCGCCGTGCGTTCGCGCTGGCCCGACAAATCCAATAAGGAAATCGATGACCATTGCCAGCGTTACCTTGATCTGGTTGGATTGACCGGCTCCGAACACAAAAAACCATCGGAACTTTCCGGCGGCATGAAGCAGCGTGTGGGCATCGCGCGCGCGTTCGCCATCGAACCCAAGATGCTGCTGCTCGACGAACCGTTCGGCGCACTGGACGCACTCACGCGTGGCAATATTCAGGAAGAGCTCAAAAGAATCTGCGCGGCGACCAGTCAAACCGTGTTCATGATTACGCATGATGTCGATGAAGCGATTTTGCTGTCTGACAAAATCATGTTGATGTCGAATGGTCCGCACGCCCGTATCGCCGAAATCGTGGTCAACACGCTGCCGAAAAACCGTTCGCGCGAAACGCTGCACAAGGAGCCGCGCTTTTACGCCATACGTAATCATTTGGTGGATTTTCTGGTAAGCCGCTCCAAGCGCTTCAGCGAAGCATTGCCCGAAGGTTATGACCCAAAAAATCCGCCGCTGGTAACGCCGGGTGTCGAGCCAACACCGCCTCCGGTGCCCCCCGTTGAATTCGCCAAAGTCGTCAATCTTAGAAACTAACCTGAACCCGAGAGGAGAGCATGATGAAAAAAACCGCCGTCACTGCCAGCACACATAAACCCATGACCCGTTTTGATGTCACCGAACTGGTGGTCGAAGCGCGGCTGAAAAAAGGCCTGAGCTGGGTAAAAATCGCCAAAGCCGTAGGCTCCAGCAAAGAATGGACCACCGCAGCGCTGCTCGGTCAAATGAAAATGACCAAGCCGCAAGCCGAGGCCGCCGGCAAATTGCTAGGCCTGCCGCCGTATGCGATTTTGTTGCTGCAGCAGGCGCCGTACAAAGGCTCGCTGCCCACTGCGGTGCCGACCGATCCGTTGATCTACCGCTTTTACGAACTGGTGAGCGTTTACGGCACCACGTTCAAAGAGCTGATTCACGAAGAGTTCGGCGACGGCATCATGAGCGCCATCGATTTTAAAATGGATATGCAACGTCAGGCCGATCCGAACGGGGATCGTGTGCAAATCGTGATGAGCGGTAAGTATTTGCAGTACAAGACGTATTAGTTTGGGTAGGGCGGGAGCCATCCCGCCCTACATCTGACTACTTCAGCATCTCCGCCACGGCCTTGCCCAAATCAGCGGTATTGGCCTTGCCGCCCAAGTCGGGCGTCTTCGGGCCTTCCTGCAATACGTTTTCAATCGCTTTAACGATGGCAGCACCCGCTTCCGGGCAGCCGAGGTGATCGAGCATCATCGCGCCGGCCCAGATCATCCCCACGGGGTTGGCGACTTTGCGGCCATAGATGTCGGGCGCCGAGCCATGCACCGGCTCGAACAGCGAGGGAAATAATTTCTCCGGATTCATGTTGGCCGACGGCGCAATGCCAATAGTGCCAGTGGCAGCCGGGCCTAAGTCGGAGAGGATATCGCCAAACAAATTGGAGCCAACCACCACGTCGAACCAGTCCGGGTGCATGACGAAATGCGCGCACAGGATGTCGATGTGAAACTGATCGACCTTAATGCCAGGATATTTTTTCGACATCTCGGCCACGCGCTCGTCCCAATACGGCATCGAGATGGAGATGCCGTTGGATTTGGTGGCGGAGGTGAGGTGCTTTTTCGGGCGCGTGGCGGCAAGATCAAACGCGTATTTCAGTATGCGATCGGTGCCGGTGCGCGAGAACACGGCGTTTTGCGTCACAAACTCGCGTTCGGTGCCGGCATACATGCGTCCGCCGACCGATGAGTATTCGCCTTCGCTGTTTTCACGCACCACCCAGAAGTCGATGTCACCGGGCTTGCGGTCGGCGAGCGGGCATTTCATGCCCGGCATCAGACGCACCGGGCGCAGATTGACGTATTGATCGTAGCCGCGGCGAAACGGGATTAGCAGCCCCCACAGGGAGATGTGATCGGGCACGGTGGCGGGCCACCCTGCCGCGCCGAAGTACACCGCGTCGTGCTTCTTGAGTTGCTCCAGGCCATCCTCGGGCATCATCTTGCCGTGTTTGGCGTAGTAGTCGCAGCTCCAGTCGAATTCGTCGAACTGGAATTCGATGCCGAACTTGCGGCCCGCCGCTTCGAGCGCGCGCAAGCCTTCGGGCATGACTTCCTTGCCGATGCCGTCGCCGGGAATGACTGCGATACGAAATTTTTTCATCATGCATGACTCCGGGTTGTTGCACGCGTACGCGGCGCGCGATTGTACGAATGTGCAAATGCAAAGGGCAGCCGGAGGTTACCCCGGCTGCCCTTGTAAACCTGCCAGCGAAAAAACTACGCGGCGGCCTGCGGTTCAGCGGCGGCTGGAGCCGTGGTCGCAGCGGCAACAGCGGCCGGCGCGCCTTTAGTCGCGGGCGTGCGCGTGCCGTATTTCTGGTTGAAGCGCTCAACGCGACCGGCGGTATCGACGATCTTTTGCTTGCCGGTGTAGAACGGATGGCACGACGAGCAGACCTCGACATGCAGATCCTTACCCAGGGTCGAGCCGGTTTTCCACGTCGCGCCGCAACTGCACGCAACGCTCATCTCATTGTATTCAGGGTGAATTTCGACTTTCATGGCATTATCCTGCCGGGTTGTCCCGGAGCAAATAGTAGACTAAAAGGGTGCGGATTATCGACGATTTTGGCTATCGAAGCAAGGGTCTTTGACCCGGCGCCCAGTTCTCCAGCAGGGCACAACAGCGCTGGATCGCTTTTTCGCCCGTTTCGCGCGGTACCGGCCAAAAATGGGATTGCCCGGAAAGCACATAAAGCGACACGAAATAGAGCTCCCCATGCCGGGTTTCGATGCTTAAGGTGCCGTTGTCGTAGGCCATTCCGGCCAGGGTGTGTTTTCCGGGCTCAAGGTTCACGCGAAAGTAGGTTCTCGGAAGCGTGGCGCCGATGAGTCTGCCGTCTATCCACAGTACGGTATCTGTTTCTGGGGTGTCCGTGGTCGGACGATAGACGTAAAGGGTTGAACTGCCGGGATGACTGGAAAATTGCTTGGCTTCGGAGTCGCGCTCACCCGTGGCCTGCGGCGTGGACGCGCAGCCCGCGAGCAGCATCAACAGGAGAAGATATCTAAAAATAGAACCGCCTTATTGCGGAGGCAATGTAGATATCCTAGACCAGATTCGCCTGCCGTGCCTGCACGGAGGGTGCGGTATATAAATTAATTTAAAAACAAATACTTACGGAGAACCTGGCGTGCGACGGCGGGTATGGCTTAGCCGCGCCGCATCGAATCGAAAAAGTCCGCGTTGGTCTTGGTGTCGCGCACTTTGCTGAGCAGGAATTCCGTGGCTTCGAGTTCGTCCATCGGGTAGAGCAGCTTGCGCAGCACCCAGATTTTTTGCAGCACGTCTTTGGGGATCAGCAATTCTTCGCGGCGCGTGCCGGAGCGATTGACGTTGATGGCCGGGAAGATGCGTTTTTCGTACATACGCCGGTCAAGATGGATTTCCATGTTGCCGGTGCCTTTGAATTCCTCGTAGATCACGTCGTCCATGCGGCTGCCAGTGTCGATCAGTGCGGTGGCTAATATCGTCAGCGAGCCGCCCTCTTCGACGTTACGCGCGGCGCCGAAGAAGCGCTTGGGGCGTTGTAGCGCGTTGGCATCCACACCGCCGGTCAGTACTTTGCCCGACGCGGGCACCACGGTGTTGTAGGCGCGAGCGAGACGCGTGATCGAGTCGAGCAAAATCACCACGTCTTTTTTGTGTTCGACCAGGCGCTTGGCTTTTTCGATCACCATCTCGGCAACCTGCACATGGCGCGAGGCCGGTTCGTCGAAGGTGGAGGACAGCACTTCGCCCTTGACCGAACGCTGCATCTCGGTGACTTCTTCCGGGCGCTCATCAATCAGCAGCACGATCAGCACCACTTCGGGATGATTCGCGGTAATCGCGTGCGCGATGTGCTGCATCAGTACGGTCTTGCCGGCTTTCGGCGGCGACACAATCAAGCCGCGCTGGCCTTTGCCGATGGGCGCAATGATGTCGATGATGCGCCCGGTGATGTTTTCTTCGGCCTTGATTTCACGCTCGAGCTTCAGGTGCTCGGTCGGGTGATAGGGCGTCAGGTTTTCAAACAGAATTTTGTGCTTGCCGTTTTCGGGCGGTTCGCCGTTGACGTTGTCTACCTTGACTAGCGCGAAGTAACGCTCGCCGTCTTTAGGGGTGCGAATTTCGCCGTCAATGGTGTCGCCGGTATGCAGATTGAAGCGGCGAATTTGTGAGGGCGAGACGTAAATGTCGTCGGTGCCCGCGAGATACGAGGTATCGGGTGAGCGCAAAAAGCCGAAGCCGTCGGGCAACACTTCGAGGGTGCCGGCGCCGGAAATCGATTCGCCTTTTTTCGCCTGGTTTTTCAGCAGCGCAAAAATGAGTTCTTGTTTGCGCAGGCGGTTGGCGCCCTCCACTTCGTTGGTGACGGCCATTTCGACCAGTTCACCGATGGGAAGATTTTTCAGATCGGATAAATGCATGGAATTTGGGTACGGCTATTGAGTGTTACAAGGTGGAACGAAGGGAACGGGGAAAACCAAGGGTCGGGGAAGCAGAGCGGGTGGGAAGGAATCCTCACCCGCGCAAGAACCGCTGAAAATGGCGGGAAGCCAAGTTACAACAAGCGCGGTTCAAGCGCTGAGAGATAGGGTATAGCGATCAACTGGGGCTGTCAAATGTACCTATGGCCTGTCAGATGTGGCTGTCAATAAAAGCCTTGAGTTGCGATTTGGACAGGGCGCCGACCTTGGTGGCCTCAACGACGCCATTTTTGAAAATCATCAGCGTCGGGATGCCGCGCACGCCAAACTTGGACGGCGTGGCCTGGTTGTCGTCGATGTTGATTTTTGCCACTTTCAGTTTGCCGGCGTAATCCTTGGCAACCTCGTCCAAAATTGGCGCAATCATTTTGCAAGGGCCGCACCATTCGGCCCAGTAGTCCAGCAGCACCGGGGTGGTGGATTTAAGCACCTCGGCATCAAATGTGTCGTCCTTAACATGCTGAATATGCTCGCTCATTGCTGAAAAACCTCTCGAAGAAAATAGGGGGAAGGTGGAATCCGGGCGCCCGCAAGGCGCGGCAACAGACGGGGTGGAAACCATGCTAACCAAAAACCTTGCGTTTGGAAAGCAAAGCACCTGCGCCGCCACTGTTCACAACCCGCTGGCAACCCGGCAACAAGCCGTAAGCACTTGTTTCTGTTAGAATATGGGCTCATTTGCCGATTTCAAGATCGCGTTTAATTTTGCTTTAATATCGCCAGAGGGCGAGGAAATCCCATGACCTATGTAGTGACTGAAACCTGCATCAAGTGCAAGTACACCGATTGCGTGGACGTATGCCCTGTGGACTGCTTCCGCGAAGGCCCCAACATGCTGGTGATCGATCCGGATGAGTGCATCGATTGCACCTTGTGCGTCGCCGAATGCCCGGTTGAAGCCATTTTCGCCGAAGACGATGTGCCGGACGACCAGAAATCGTACACGGCGCTGAATGCCGAACTCGCCAAAGTCTGGAAGCCCATCATCGAGAAAAAAGCCGCGCCGGCGGATGCGGATGAGTGGGCCAAAGAGAAAAAGAAAGCGCACTTGCTCGAGAAGTAAATTCACGCCGTGCCGTCCTTGCCGGTTCACCCGGGAGCAGCCCAAATGAAAAATATCCTGCTGACAGCTCTGGTGGCGTTGCCCTTCGCGGCGTTCGCCCAACAAAAACCGCCCGTCGCACAGTACTGGATGAGCGTCGAAACCGCCTCCGGCATGAGCATGCCGGGCATGGGTGCCACGGGTGGCATGGCCGGCATGATCGGCGGCATGATGGGCGGCGGGCAGCAGCAAAGCGGTCGCAAGATCAGTCTGCATCTGGGCTCGCAGCGTCCGGCGGATGCGCCGAACGCTGCGCACGATATACCCGCCGGCATGAACATGGGGTCGTCGTTGCCGCTGCTCACGCCGCGTGGCACTTCTGAGCGTCAACCGACCGAACGCGAGCGGTATGAGAGCGCGGAGCGCCCCAAAGGCCGCATGCTGATTTATTGGGGTTGCGGCGAGGCTACCCGCGCCGGGCAGCCGGTAGTCATCGATTTCGCGCGTGGCGGACAAATGCCCAATATGGTCGGGCGCAACGTCGCCAGCGGCGGGCCGGTATCCAATCGCACCAACGGCCTGTGGCCCAATCAGCAGGACAGCAAAGCCGTGCCGGATTCCGCCTCGCTGATCGGCGAGCACAAAATACGCGGCAACTACACGCCAGACATTCCGTTCGCGCTCGGCGCCGGGCACGATTTCATGGAGCGCGTTGAACTGGCGACTTCCGCGCGCGGCGCGGGCGCCACCTCGGTTCAGTGGAACGCGCCGTCCGCGGCCACCGGCTACTTCGCCACCGCGATGGGTGGCGACGGCAACGACGTGGTGATGTGGAGCTCCAGCGAGGTGCAGGAGATGGGCGGCAGTTTGATGGATTACATACCGCCCGCCGAAGTCGCGCGCCTGATCCGCGAAAAAGTGGTGATGCCGCCGCAAACCACCGAATGCACGGTGCCTGCCGCAGTCGTCAAGCAAGCGCAGATGTTCAGCTTTATCGCTTACGGTCCCGAAGCCAATTTTGGTTTTCCGCCGCGCCCGCAGGATCCGCAGTGGTATGCGAAAGTACGCTTCAAATCCACCGCATCGACCTTCCTCGGCGACACCGGCGGTTCCGGACGCGCGCAGCGCGCACCCGCAGGCGCGCCGTCCGGAGATCAGTCGGCACAGCCCAGCGCGCCCGCCGCACCCGATCCGGTAAAAGACGGCATCAACATCCTGCGCGGCATCTTCGGGCGCTAAACGCCGTGCCGTAGCGGCGGCTGCGGTAACATCACGGTGGCCTCGCATCCACGCAGGGCCCCGTCAGAAATCGCCGTAGGAACATGCCCGTCGCCGACCATCCCAGTGTAGTCACACCACCGGCAGGAATCGCCGCGCTGCAAGCGGGCGCAACCCTCATCACGCCCAACCGGCGGCTCGCCCTGTCGCTTAAAAACGCCTATGACACCGCGCAAGCCGCGAGCGGCAAATCTGTCTGGCCCAGCGCCGACGCACTGCCGTATGGCGCGTTTTTAGAGCGCACCTGGCAGGAGTTGGCGTTGGCTGAAAACGGCGCGCTGTTGTTATCGGTTCAGCAGGAAATCGCGCTGTGGGAAACCGTCATCGAAGGTTCGCGCTACTCGGGCCTCTTGCTTAACGCCACTGCCGCCGCACGCGCCGCGCGCGAAGCGTGGATCACGCAACACGCTTTCGGCATGGATCATCCGCGTCATCGCGCGGCGTGGGAATCCCTGAATGACGATGCCGCCGCCTACGGCGAATGGCTGCGCGCCTATGGCGAGCGGCTGCGCAGCGCGGGCTGGATCGACAGCGCGCAGTTGCCGCACGTTATCATCGATGTACTCAAAACCGGCGCGCGAGCGAGAACCACGCACATCATTCGCGCGGGCTACGACGTGTATACGCCGCAGCAACAAGCGCTGTTCGAGGCGTTGGCGCAAAGTGGCTGCGTGATCGGCGATGCGTCCGATGACGCGCGCGTCCGCGTGCCCGGCGCGCTCAGTGTAGTGTCGCTTGCATGTGACGACGCCGAAGCGGATCTGCATCAGGTGGCGCAACGCGTGCGCGCGCTGCTGGTCGCGCACGCCGATCGGCTGCCACGTTTGCGCATCGGCGTGGTGGTACCCGATCTCGCCGCACGGCGCACGGCGGTGATGCGTGTGTTTGATGATGTGCTTGAACCGCCGCGCGCGCTGGCGCCCAACACGCCGGCGCCGCGACTGTTCAATTGCTCGCTGGGATTGCCGATGACGAGCTATCCTATTGTTTTTACAGCGTTTTTAATCTTGAGGCTGGCGGGCGGCGAAGCCACGCTGGAAGACGCAGGGGCCTTGCTGCGCAGTCCCTACCTCGGCGGCGCCGATGTCGAATTCGCCGCGCGCGCGCTGGTCGATGCGCAGTTGCGCGCGCGGGGCCGCAAGCGCGTTGTGCCGGGCGCATTGTGGCAGGCGGCGCAAGGGGAGCGCGCCGCCCACGCCCCGCGGTTAGCGGCGATGCTCGAACCGTGGATCGCGCAAGCGCGCGATGCACGCCGTTTGCGCCAACCGCCGTCGGCGTGGAGCGCCACGTTTTTGGCGCTGCTCAAGGGTTTGGGCTGGCCGGGCGAACGCACGCTCGATTCCGCCGAGTTTCAAACCTTTGAAAAATTTCGCGACGCGGTGTCGAGCTTGTCCGCGCTCGATCCGTTACGCCCGCGCTTGACGCAGCCCGAAGCGCTCAATGTGTTTCGCCGCATCGTCGCCGACACCGTGTTTCAGCCCGAGGCGAATGACGCGCCGGTGCAAATTCTCGGCACTCTGGAGTCGATCGGCTTGTCGTTCGACGCCTTGTTTGTGCTGGGCCTGTCCGGTGAAGCGTGGCCCGCCGCGCCGCGTCCGAATCCGTTTTTGCCGGCGGCGTTGCAGCGCGCGCTGAACGTGCCGCATGCCTCCGCCGAGTGGGAACTGCATTTCGCGCGCCGCATGACCGACGCGTGGCGCGGCGCCGCCGCCTCGGTAACCTTGACCTGGCCCCGGCGCGACGGCGAGCGTGAGTTGACCATGAGTCCGTTGCTGGATGCCGTGGCGGTGGCTACTGAACCACCGGTGGTGCCCGCGCTGTTGCGTGACGCGCTGTACGCCGCGCGGTGCTTTGAAACCCTGGAAGACTCGCGCGCCCCCACGTTGCCCGCAGGCAGCAGCGTGCGCGGCGGCGCGCAAGTGTTTCAAAATCAGGCGGCGTGTGCGTTCCGGGCTTATGCCATTCACCGGCTGGGCGCGGCGACGCTGGATGACGGCGTAGACGGCCTCGATGCGCGCGAGCGCGGCACGCTGGTGCATCAGGCGCTATCGGTGCTGTGGCGCGATCTCGGTTCACACGCGAATCTGCTCGCGCTCGAAGCAGCCGCGCTGGAACAAAAAACCCAGGCCGCCGTGAACACCGCGGTCGATGCCTTGTGCCGCGAACGCCCCGACATTATGACCGATGCCTACGCCGCGCTCGAACGCCGGCGGCTGACCGCGTTGTTGCTGCGCTTGGCCGCGCTGGAAAAATCCCGCGCGCCGTTCGAGGTGGTGGCGTGCGAGCAGCAACGCGCGCTGGAGGTCGCCGGCGTGCGGTTAAACGCACGGCTCGACCGCGTGGATCAGTTGGCGGACGGCAGCCACGTCATCCTCGATTACAAAACCGGCATGGCGCACATCGGCGGCTGGCAAGGCGAGCGGCCCGACGAGCCGCAGTTGCCTTTGTATGCCGTGAGCGGTGATGCAGATGTATCGGGCGTCGCGTTCGTGCAACTGCGCGCGCGCGAAGTGGCGTTCAAGGGCGTCACGCGCGAGGGCGAGGTACTCCCGGAGGTGGCGGCGCTGGCGGCCGCAAAAAATTTATCCGCGCAATACGCCTCGTGGCCCGCCTTGCTCGATGCGTGGCGCACGGTGCTGGAACAACTGGCGCGCGATTATCTGGCGGGCCATGCCGAGGTTGCGCCCAAGCAATATCCGAATACGTGCGAATACTGCGGCCTGAACAGCTTGTGCCGCGTGCGGGAATTGACCGCGCGCAGCGCATCCACAAACGGAGAAGACGCATGAGTGCGCCCGCTGCCGATCACGCCCAGCGCCAGCAAGCGTTGGACGTCACGCGCTCTTTCATCGTGCAGGCGCCGGCGGGCTCGGGCAAAACCGAGTTGCTGATTCAGCGTTACCTCGCCTTGCTCGCCGGCGTGGAAGCGCCCGAAGAAATCATCGCCATCACCTTCACGCGCAAGGCAGCGGCGGAAATGCGCACCCGCGTGCTGGCGGCGCTGGCCACTGCAGTAAAAGACACGCCACCCGAAGCCGCGCACGAGCAAACCACCTGGCGGCTGGCGCGTGCCGCGTGCGCGCGTGACGTGGCGCTGGGCTGGGAACTTGCCGCCAATCCCAACCGCCTGCGCATCGACACCATCGACGCCCTCTGTCACGCGCTGGCGCGGCAGATGCCGGTGCTGTCGCGCTTTGGCGCGCGTCCCGAAACCGTCACCGATGCGCGCCCGTTGTACGAAGAAGCTGCGCGACGCACACTGGCTTTGCTGGAAGCGGGCGGCGAAGATGGCGCGCATGTGGCGACACTGTTATCGCATCTCGACAACCACGTCGGCGTCGCCATCAGCCTTATCGCCGGTATGCTGGGCAAACGCGATCAATGGATACGCCACGTCGCCGCACGCATGCCGCCGGAAGAACGGCGCGCGCAACTCGAAGCCGCGCTGGCCAACGAAGTCGAGGAAGTGTTGGCGCGCCTGGCCGCGCTGCTGCCCGGCGCGATCAATGCTGAACTCACGTCGCTGCTGCGTTACGCAGGCGCGAATCTGGCGGCAGCCGGTGCGCAGTCGCCGATCGTGGCGTGTGCCGATCACGAAGCGCTGCCGGGGGCGGAAGCCATCGACCTCGAAGCATGGCGCGGTGTCGCTGAATTCTCGCTGACGAAAGAAGGCACGCTGCGCAAGCAGGTCAACAAGAACACCGGTTTTCCACCGGGCACGGGCAAAGCCGACAAGGCCGCCGCGAGTGAAGCCAAGGTGCGTCATGCTGCGCTGATGGCGGAACTCGCGCCGCACCGCACATTCGTCGACGCGCTGCATTTCACGCGCGCGCTGCCGCCTGCCGCCTACACGGATGCGCAATGGCAAATCGTCGAAGCGCTGGCGACCTTGCTGCCACTCGCCGCCGCCAATCTGCAAGTGATTTTCGGTGAACGCGGCCAGGCGGATTTCACTGCCGTGTCGCAGGCCGCGTTGCAGGCGCTGGGTGACGACGATGCGCCGACCGATCTGGCGCTCGCGCTCGACTATCGCATACGCCATCTACTCGTCGATGAGTTTCAGGACACCTCGCTGTCGCAGCACGAATTATTGATGCGGCTCACCGCGGGCTGGCAGCCGGATGATGGCCGCACGCTGTTCGTGGTGGGCGATCCGATGCAATCTATTTATCGTTTTCGCGAAGCCGAAGTGGGGCTGTACTTGCGTGCGCGCATCGAGGGCATCGGCGGCGTGCCGCTGACACCGCTCACGCTCACGGTGAATTTTCGTTCGCAACGCGGCGTGGTGGATTGGGTCAATCGCGCGTTTGAATTGGTGATGCCCGATGCCGAAGACCTCGCCAGCGGCGCGGTGCCGTATGTGCGCTCGCAGGCGCAACATCAAAGCGACAGTGACGAAGAAGTGGTCCACGTGCATGCCCTCGGCAGCTTTGATCGCGCCGCCGAGGCGCAGCGCGTGGTTGAGATCGTGCGGTGGGAACAATCGGGGGAATCCGAAAATACCAATAAAAACATAGTGTTACTGGTGCGCGCGCGCGGGCATTTGCTGCACATTGCGCAAGCCTTGCGCGAAGCGGGCCTGAGTTTTCAGGCGGTGGAAATCGAAGCCCTGGGGCAGCGCCCGGTGGTGCAGGATTTGAGCGCACTCACGCGCGCGCTGTTTCATCCGGCGGATCGTATCGCGTGGTTGGCGCTGTTGCGCGCGCCGTGGTGCGGATTAACGCTGGCGGATTTGCTGGCGCTGGCGGGCGATGATCATCGCGCAACGCTATGGACGTTGATGCGCGATGACGCCCGTGTGCAAACTTTGTCCGCGAATGGCGCGTACCGGCTGCTGCGCGTGCGCGCGATCCTCGAAGAATTTCTCGCGGCGCGGCGGCGTGTGCCGGCGGCGCGGTGGGTGGAAGGTGCGTGGTTGGCGTTGGGCGGCCCGGCGTGTGTGAGCGCGCGCGCGGATATGGAAGACGCGCAGGCGTACTTCCGCCTGCTCGAAACGCTCGAAGAAAGCAGCGACGTGATTGATTTCAGCGCGTTGGAAGAAGGCATCGGTAAACTGTTTGCCGCAGCCGACGTGCAGGCCGATGCGCGCTTGCAGTTGATGACCATCCACAAAGCCAAGGGCCTGGAATTCGACGTGGTGATCGTGCCGGGGCTGGGCTACACGCCGCGCCGCAACGAGCCGCAGTTGCTGGCGTGGCAGGAACGCCCGCGCGCGCACGGCGAGCCGGAACTGTTGCTCGGCACGCTGCGCGAGGCCACCGAAGACAAGGACCCCATCTACAGCTACCTCGATGCGCTCGAAAAACGCAAGGCCGCGCACGAGGATGCGCGCCTGCTCTACGTCGCCGCCACCCGTGCGAAGTCGCGGCTGCACCTGGTGGGCCAGATCGACGCCGGCGCGGACGATCCGCAACCGCGCGCCGGTTCGCTGCTGGCGAGGCTGTGGCCGGCGGTGGCGGGTGCGTTTGCCGGCGTTACCGTGCCGGCGGAGGGTGAAGGCCCCCGGGTGGCGGCGGATACGCCGCAAGTCATCCACCGCTTGCCGCAGGATTGGACGCCCCCGCCGCCGCCCGCCGGTGTCGCGCTGGTGTTGCCTGCGCAGGAGGCCGCGCACGGCAGCGCGCACGATCAGGTGGAGTTCTCGTGGGCTTCCGAAACGGCGAAACACATCGGCACGCTGGTGCATCGCTTTTTACAGCGGTTCGCCGAAGACAGTTTAGATCGCTGGGACGCCGCGCGCGTACGGTCGCTCGGCGTCGTCTACCAGCGCGAGTTGAAACGGCTGGGCGTGCCCGACAGCGAATTGCGCCACGCCGTGGAGCGCGTGACCACCGCACTCGCCGCCAGTCTGAATGATGCACGTGGCCGTTGGATGTTGAGCACGAACGGCGGCACTCATAGCGACGCGCGCGCGGAGCTGCGTCTCACCGGTATGATCGTCGACGACACGGTGGATGTGGTGATCGACCGCACGTTCGTCGATGAGCACGATGTACGCTGGATCGTCGATTTCAAAACCAGCGTACACGAAGGTGCGGACCGCGAGGCGTTTCTCGACAACGAGCGCGTGCGCTACGCCGCGCAGTTGCAGCGTTACGGCGCGCTGATGCGCATGGCCGATGTACACGACGGACGATCGGATCGCGAGATACGGCTGGGGCTGTATTTCCCACTGCTGGGCGGCTGGCGCGAGTGGCGTTACGACGGCTGATGCCGTACCGACTTGAGAGTAAAATTCAGCTTTACCTTTTCATTCAACCCGTGAGACGCCCATGAAAATCACCAAAGTCCAGACCGCTTTTGTTGAAGTGCCCGCCGATGAGCCGCTCGCCAACGGCCCCGAAGAAAAAGGCGCCGTGCGCAAACTGATCGCGGTGAAGATCAGCACCGATAAGGGTTTGCAGGGCATATCGGTGGCGTTTTTCGGCGGCGGCATCACGCCCGCGCTGAAGTCGGCGATTGATTCGCTGGGCGCGCTCGCGGTCGGCATGGACCCGCAGTGCATCGAACCCATCCACGCGAAATTCCGCGTCGCCGGTTCGCACGCCGGCCCCGGCGGCATATTCACGCTGGCCTCATCCGCCATCGACATCGCGCTGTGGGACATCAAAGGCAAGGCCGCCGGCAAACCGGTTTCGGAATTGCTGGGCGGTTTCCGCAAGACTGTGCCGACCTACGCCAGCGGCGCGCTGATGCGCAGCTTTCCGTTAAAGCACGTGGTGAAAGCCGCGGAGACGCTGGTGAAAAAAGGCTACACGCAAATGAAGACGCAACTCGCGTTGCCCGGCGACACCAATCCGCCGAAAGAAGTCGAGCGCATCAAACTGATACGCGAAGCCATTGGCGACAAAATCGATTTGATGTGCGACATCAATCAACGCTGGGACGTGCGTCAGGCGATTTCCATCGGCAAACAAATTGAAAAATATCATTTGTTCTGGCTCGAAGACGTGGTTGCGCACGACGACTATCCGGGGATGGCGCGCGTGACCGATGCGCTCGATACGCCGGTGGCGGGCGGCGAATATGTTTATGGCGCGGTGCCGTTCCGGCACATGATGGAAGCGCGCTCGGTGGATATCATCATGATCGACCTGATGCGCTCGTGCGGCATCACCGGCTTCATGAAAATCGCCGGCATGGCCGAGGCGTTCAACTTGCCGGTGGTAAGCCATCTGATTCCCGAAATTCAGGTGCATACCATTGCGGCGATTCCCAACGGCCTCACGGTTGAATACATGCCGTGGACCTTCCGCTGCTACAAGGAAGTGCCGGTGCCGAAGAATGGCGTACTCACGGTGCCGAACAAGCCGGGGTTGGGATTGGAGTTTGATCCTAAGGTAGTGAAGTTCACGTAATGCGCGTTGGTCTGGCCGCGTTACTGTTGTGGCCCGCGTTGTCAGCGGCGCAACAGTATCCGTCGGGCCCGATGCGCATCGTCGTGCC
>CANIID010000002.1 GCA_947467315.1 Betaproteobacteria bacterium
AAGTTCACGCATATTCCGTACAAAGGCGGCGGCGCGGCGGTAGCGGCGCTGGTGTCGGGCGAAGTGGAAATGGCCTTCACTACCTTGCTCTCAACACGCGCGTTTATCAACAGCGGCAGACTGCGCTATCTCGCCATCACTGCGGGCAAACGGTCACCGGCGATTCCCGATCTTCCGACGATTGCCGAAGCCGGCGTACCGGGCTTTGAAGCGAATCAATGGTACGGCGTGGTCACGTCATCGAAAGTAAACCCCGCGATTGTGCGCAAGCTGTCAAACGCGATGCGCGACGCCGTGCATGCGCCCGATGTGGCGGAGCGCTTGGCGGCGGACGGCTCCACCGCGCTGTCGAGCACGCCTGAAGCCTTCAACGCGCACATCAAATCCGAAATCGTGAAGTGGCGCAGGCTGGTGAAAGAAGCGGGTTTACAGCTACAGTAAAATAATGAATAAAAACAATTACTTAAATATAATTGCCGCCTTACTCTTGGGGTGCGCCCTACTCCCGGCGCACGCCCAACATTTCCCCAGCAAACCGCTGCGCATGCTCACCGCCGAGCCCGGCGGCGGCAGCGACCTTACCGCGCGCATCATCGCGCAGGGGCTATCCGCGAGTCTCGGGCAAGGCGTGGTGGTGGACAATCGCGTGGGCGGCATCAACATCGCGGAGCTTGCCGCGCGGGCCGCGCCGGATGGCTACACGCTGCTCACCTACAGCAGCACGCTGTGGCTGATCCCGCTGATGCGCGCGCACACGCCGTACGATCCGCTGCGCGATTACGCGCCCGTCACGCTGATCGGTAGCTCGCCGATGGTGCTGGTGACGCATCCGTCGGTGGCCGCAACCTCGGTCAAAGAATTAATCGCGCTGGCGAAAGCCAAGCCGGGTGAACTGAATTTTGCATCGGGGCCATCGGGTGCGATTCCGCATTTGTCGGCGGAGTTGTTCAAATACATGGCCGGCATTGATATCGTTCACGTGCCCTACAAAGGCGTGGGCGCGGCGGTGACTGATCTGATCGGCGGACGCACGCAGTTGATGATGCCCAATGCCAGCGCTGCCTTGCCGCATATTAAATCCAATCGCCTGCGCGGCCTGGCGGTCAGCAGCGCGCAGCCTTCCGCGCTCGCGCCCGGCTTGCCGTCGATGGCGCAAGCGGGCTTGCCCGGCTATGAAAGCGTGGCAATGTATGCCGTGTTTGCGCCGGCGAAAACACCCGCCGCCATCGTCCAGCGCTTGAATCATGAGATCGTCAGGCATCTGCATCGCGCGGAGATTAAAGACAAGCTCCTCGCGGCCAGCACCGACATCATCGCCAGCACGCCGCAAGGGCTGGCCGACACCCTGCGCGCGGAAATGGCGCGCATGGGCAAGGTCATCAAGGCCGCGCGTATACGCGTGGATTAGCCAAATCGATTTCAGGAAACACCCATGGCCGCCAAAAAAACCCCGCCACGACGCAAGCCCTCCCAACGCATCGACGTTCACAGCCACGTGCTGCCGAAAGAAATGCTCGATGCGCTCAGTGCGCGGCCAGAGCGCTTCAAAATGCGCTACATCGCCGACGGCAAGCATCGCCGCGTGGCCAAGGACGGCGGTGGCGGACAGCCGGTGTTTGACGAATTTTTTGATCCGGCGGCAAAGGTCGCGGGCATGGATCGCAAGGGGCTGGACGTATCGATCATTTCGCCCGCACCGATTGCGTATTTTTACTGGCTCGACGCCGATGCCGGCCTCGAAGCCGCGCAACTCGTCAAGGACGGCATCGCCAATATGGCGCGCGCGTTTCCCGAGCGTTTGATGGGCATGGGCACCTTGCCGATGCAAAACCCGGACGCCGCCGTGGCGGAACTTGAACGCATCGTCAAACAGCACGGCTTTCGCTCGGTGGAACTCGGCACCTCAGTGGGCAATGAACAACTCGCCGACCCGCGCTTTCGCCCGGTGTTGCGGCGCGCGCAGGAACTCAACGTGTTCATCTTCGCCCATCCGTATTCCAACTCGGCGGTGTGCAATCTCGATGACTATTACCTCAGCAACCTCATCGGCAACCCGCTGCAATCGACCATCATGGCCTCGCACCTGATGTTCAGCGGCGTGCTCGATGAACTGAAAAAGCTGAGAATTTGTCTCGCGCACGGCGGCGGTTATTTGCCGTATCAAATCGGGCGCTTCAATCACGGCCACAAAGTGCGCAATGAAACGCGCGCGCTGACCAAAACCAAACCCAATGCACTGCTGCGGCGCTTTTACTATGACGCGCTGACGCATGACCCGCGTGCGCTGCGCTATTTGATCGATCTGGTCGGCGCGGACCGCGTGGTCATTGGCACCGATGCGCCGTTCGACATGGGCGAAGAACATCCCATCGAAATGATCAACAAGGTCACGCGTCTCAGCGCCAAAGATCGCGAACAGATTTTCAGCAAGACGGCGCTGCGTTTGATGGGCAAGCGGGTGTAGCGCCCCGCAGTGGGAGATTATTGAATTTTCCCTGTTTCATGACACCGTTCGAGCTGAGCTTGTCGAAGCCTGCTCACCTGACCATGCCCTTCGTCGGGCTCAGGGCGAACGGTGTTGGTTTATCATGAATCATGGAAAGATAAATATTTTAACTATATGTTTTTAAACACTTTTTAATAGAGGTGTGAAATGAACATCCAGCGCCCGCCGTGTATCGCGATCATGCTTCTGCTTCCAGGCGTGCCGCTGCACGCGCAAGCACAGTCCGCCGCGTACCCCAACAAACCCATCCGCATGATCGTGCCGCTCGCCGCAGGCGGGCCCAGCGACACCACGGCACGCATCGTCGCACCCAAGTTGAGCGAAGCCATCGGGCAAAACATCATCGTCGATAACCGCCCCGGCGCCAGCGGCATTATCGGCACCGAGATCGGCCTGAAATCTCCGCCCGACGGCTACACGATTTTGCTGGTATCGAACACCATCTCGCTTAACCCGGCGATGTTCCGCAAGCTGCCCTACGACAACGAACGCGACATGACGCCGGTGTCACTGCTGGCCGCCACGCCGTACACGCTGAACGTGCATCCATCGCTGCCGGTGAAAACCATCAAGGAACTGATCGCACTGGCGAAAGCGCGTCCCGGTGAACTGAATCACGCCTCCGCCGGCGCGGGCACCGGGCCGCATCTGGCGATGGAATGGTTTGCACAGCGCAGCGGCATCAAAATCCAGCAGATCATCTACAAGGGCGGAGGCCCGGCGATGATTGACTTTCTCGCGGGGCAAACACAACTCAATCTCACCAACATGATTACCGCCATGCAGCACGTGCGCACGGGTCGCATCCGCGCGCTAGCGGTGTCGAGCCTCAAACGCTCGCCGGTGGCGCCGGACATACCCACCATCCACGAATCGGGCGTGGCCGACTTCGACGAAGGCGGCCAGCACGGCATCGTCGGCCCCGCCGCGTTGCCGAAAGACGTGCTCGCCAAACTACACAGCGCCATCGTCACCGCCATGCGTTCGCCCGAAATCACCAAACGGCTCGCCGAAGACGGCTCCGCCGTCGTCGCCAACACGCCGGAAGAATTTCGCGCGCTGATACGGCGCGAGACGGCGAAGTGGACGCAGATTGTGAAAGTGGCGGGGATACAGCCGCAGTAATTCTGGAAAAAACGATTTGCCTTAGCGAGCGTAGCGGAAAAAACGGCATCAAAACCCAATGCCTGCCGAGCACCGACTTTCAGCAAGTTGCGGGAGTAGAATTACAATCCGGCAATGTGAAAGCTGCCGTTGATTAAGATCGTGTCCAACCCTATAGTTCTATCGTTCAACGCCCAAGGAGACAAAACATGTCCCACAAATACACAGGTGGTTGCGCCCATCATCAAACCTATGCCGACCAGGATCCTATAGACAATCACACCTGCCATTGCTCGGTGTGCAAGGCAGTTACCACGCAACCTACAACGCATGTGGTGTTTTTTAAACATGGTGATCTCGCGGTTGCAGGCGCGGGCAGCCTGAAGCGCATGCCGTTCAACAGCAAGAACCCGAACGGCCCGCTGGAGTTATGCGTGTGCGAAACCTGCGGCTCGCCCATCATGCTGGACGACAAACAGAAGCGCATACGCGTCGTGGTACCGAACCTGATGGGCTATGACGCCAAAAACCTGCCTGCGACCTATCACGCATTTTATGACCCTGCTACTGGCGTACCCAAACCGAATGATGGGCGCCCGGTCTATGAAGGCCTGCGTCCTGATTTCGTATGGCCTCGTGTGGCCTAAGGGCGCCTGACTGCACCTAAAAAGGCAGGCAAGGCGCGCTGCCATCGCGGCCCGCGCAACTGTAATTAAGCGAGTCGCCTCTCAATGAGACAATCCGCAGCATGCCATCCACGCCCTACTGTCCGCCTGCGGATCGGGGACTTGCCATCCTCTATCTCTCGGCGCAACTGATCGTTGTCAACAAACCCAGCGGGTTGTTGAGCGTGCCCGGGCACGGCGCAGGCAAGGAAGACTGCTTGTCGCGCCGGGTTCAAGCCGAATTCTCCGACGCCTTGATCGTTCATCGTCTGGATATGGGCACCTCGGGCATCGTCGTCATGGGGCGCGGCGCCAAGGCGCAGCGCGAGCTGAGTCTCCTGTTCCAGGAGCGCAAGGTTCGCAAGCGCTACCAGGCCTTGGTCGACGGGCCCTGGAGGGCTGCTGCCACAGGGGAGATCGAGCTCCCCATCAGCGTCGATTGCGCCAACCGCCCGAAACAGAAAATTGACCACACCATGGGTCGGCCGAGCCTGACCCGCTATCGCGTAATCGACATCGACATTGCGCGCGCGGTTTCGCGCATCGAGCTCGATCCCATCACCGGTCGTTCGCATCAGTTGCGGGTACACATGGAAGCCATGGGACATCCCATCCTCGGCGACGACTTTTACGGAACGCCGGCATCCTGCGCCAAGGCGGAGCGTCTGATGCTGCACGCCTGCCTGATCGAGTTCCGCCATCCTGAAACGGGCTTTCCGTTGTGCGTTGACTGTCCGCCACCCTTCTAAGCGGTACGTAAAGACCCCAACGAGTAGCATCGTGCAGCCCTCGGAGGAAAACCGCCGCAATGACCGCTACCGCCGAGGACCAGATGCTCCAGCAATCACGGCGACCCTCTCAATGGAGGCAATCTGACATGTTCACGTGCAAACAAAAAAGCCCCGCAAGGGGCTTTTTGTTTTGCAGCGATCAGGCTACGAAAAAAATCACTTCTCCACCACCCCCTCCTGCTCACGCAGATTGGCATTAAGCGATAAACCGGATTCGGTGTTGGTGATTTTCTTCAACGCGCCACCCTTGCCGCCGTCGCGCAACGGCGCCATATCGACATCCACCTTGTCGCCGGGCTTGAACGACGTGCGCTTCCACACGCCGGCGCGCATGAGGTTGCCGGGGCTGGTCATTTCGAGCACCCAGGTGACGGGCTTTTCGCCTTTTTGCGCGCCTTCGACGTAAATAGCCACGTGCGGATTGGTCCAGTGCACCTCTTTGACCACGCCCGAAATCGACACGACCTTATCGTGCATGAACATGGTGGTGGCGTGATGCGCCGCGACCGGCCAGGCTGCTGCGCCCAATCCCAGCAGCGACGTGTAAATCAGTGTCTGTTTCAATAACTTCATGATGTCTCCTTCTTCGATGTTTATACTTCGTAACCTGTCTACTTGGGTGGCGTGCGGTTGCCGTACGGATCATGCGTAATCTTTTCCCACACCGGGTAACCATCCTTGTCCACCGCCGGCTTGAAGTAACCTTCCAGGCAGGTGCCTTCGACGATATCCAGCCGGCGCAGGCGCTGCCGGTAATAAATGCGCGTGGTCACCCAGGGCTTGGTCAGCACCTTGGGTGCGGTGATAGTCAATTCGTCGGCCCACACATCGGGCTTTTGCAGATACATGCGCTCCTTGATATGCATGTCGCCGCCGTTGGGGATGCCCTGCGCTTCGCTGATTGCGATGTAATTTTGCGGATGCATGGCGATGGTATCGACATTCAGATCGTCGCCTTGCCACTTGCCGATGGATTCACCGTGAAACGAGGGATCGGGATCCTCGGTGTGACCGCGGCCATCCGTATAAATGCGCCGCAGACGCGCGCTGTCGGATTCGCCGAGCATCGTGACGCGACCCGGCGAGAAAATAATCTCCATTGCGTTGTGCGTCACCAGCATCCATGCCGGCATGGATTCCGGCAAGCAATTCTGGAACAAGGGTGGCGGACGGCCCGCGCGCTCTTCGGCGTACTGCCATTCAATCACCTTGGCGGCTTTTTCGTTCCACGGCGGCGGGTTGGTTTTCATCTGCCGGTCCTGATCAGAGCGCACGTGCGTCCACACGCCGCTCCAATCCGGCAGCTTGGCGATATCGGCCCAATCCTTCGCAGTCGGCGGCGGATTAATGACGGGCTTGGCAGCGGGTTTCGCGCCCGGCGTACCTTGCGCGAACGAAACGCCCGGCAATAACGAGACGCCAAGCAGCGCCATCACTTCACGACGAATATTACGCATCTTGCGTGTTCCCCCTTGAACCGTTGCTACGTTTTTTTGGCACCACCGAGAAAGTTTACCACGCTCGATTTATACCCTGTAAGGCGCGTGCCACTCAGTGCCAATGACAATAAATATTGTCTAAAAACAAATACTTACATTTTTAACCCCATGCCAGTATCCACAAAAAAGCCCCTCGCGGGGCTTCTCTGCCGGATGGAAAACCGCCGCTTACTTGGCGGGCGCTTCCTGCTCCAGATTGGCGCGTTCCTGCGCGCGGATATCCGCCGTCAAAACTTTACCGCTATCCGCGATGGTCACTTTTTTTAGCGCGCCGCCTTTTTTTCCGTCGCGCAACGGCGCCATGGATATCTCGACTTTATCGCCGGGCTTGACCGAATTGCGCGTCCAGCCGCCGGCACGCACCAGGTTGCCGGGGCTGGTCATTTCAATCACCCACAGCGCTGCTTCCGCGCCATCCTTGCCCGCGACATCCACGTAAATGCCGACGTGCGGATTGGTCCAATGTACTTCTTTGACGACACCGTTAATCGTCACCACCTTGGCGTGATCGAACATGGTGGTGGCGTGGTGCGCGGCCACCGGATAAGCGCTGGCAACCAAACCCAGCAGCGCGGCAATGCGAACAACTTTATTCAGTGATGATTTCATAATGGCTCCTTGCGTTAGTGAATTCATGTTCAAACTATTTCGGCGGAATGCGGTTGCCGCCCACGTCATGCGGCTGCGGCACGAACACATGGAATCCGTCCTTGTCGAGGCGTGGCGCAAAGTAGCCTTCCGAACACACGCCTTCGACGATATCGAATTTGCGCGCGCGCTGGCGGAAATAGTAGCGCGTGGTCTCATACGGCTTGGTCAGCACATGCGGTGCGGTGATTTTCATGTAGACATGCATCACGTCTTTTTCCACCCAGATGCGCTCCTGGGTGTGCATATCGCCACCGTTGGGAATGCCGTGCGCTTCGCTCGGCGCAATGTACACCTGCGGCAGAACGGCGATGGTGTCTATCACCAGCACGTTGCCCTCCCATTTGCCGATGGAGTGACCGTGGAAGGTCGGATCCGGATCGGGCGGGTGCCCGCGGCCATCGGTGTAAACGCGGCGCAGACGACCACCATCGGATTCGCCCAGCATGGTGACGCGGCCCGGCGTGATCAGAAATTCCAGCGCGTTATGGCTGATCATCATCCATGACGGATGTCCTTCAGGCAGGCAGTTGACGAACAGCGGCGTTGGGCGCCCCGCTTTTAATTCGGCCTGCTGAAACTGAATACGCGCTGCGGCCTTGGCATTCCAAGGCGGCGGATTGGTGACGTGCTGCTTGTCTTGATCGGTGATATTCGGATTCCACACGCCGCTCCAATCGGGCAGCTTGCCGATATCGGCCCAGTCTTTTGCCGTGGGCGCCGGATTGACCACCGGTTTTTCCGCAGGCTTGGTTTGCGCGAACGACACCGACGCAGCCAACCCCACCACAGCCAACACTACAGTCAAAGTACGCTTCATATTCATCTAACCCCTTCCCGGTAAATTATTATTCTCAAAATTCACGGCGGAAACATTACTCCCGGCGCAATACATTGTCCATTCCGCCGCTAAGTCGTGAAACCTATCCAGCGGCCAAACACCACGATACACACCCACAGCGCCAACGACATCCCACCGGCCACTTTAGCACCTTGCGGCGTGGCGCGATTTTCCGCCCCCCAGTCCTGCACGTTCCGGTTGGTAACCTTGTGAAAAAACAACATGTTACAGCCGGCCAGCACGAGGAATCCCATCTTCAACAGAAAATACGTATTGGGGCCGTAGGTGGTCGCCTTCGCGCAAAACATCAGCACGCCGGTGATCACGGCTATAGCAAACGCGACCCACGTCAGGGGCAAGACTTCCGCAGTCAGGCGGCTGACAGCGCGCTCGCGCGAGGCCCAGCCCAGCAACCGAAGATCGACCATGACGATAGAGCCCACTACCAGCACAATCGCCAGCACGTGGATGGATTCGAGCCATGGAAAAAGCGACTCTCCCTCGCGGATGGCGGTGGCGATGCCGAAGGATTCAAGCCATTTGTAAAACGCAGTGATATTCATAAGCTATCGCCCGGTTAAAAGTAGGCGATCCAGCGCCCGGCAAAGATGATGCCCACCCATAGCGCGAAAGAAACCACGGCCACCACCCTGCCCACACCGCCCCGGCTATCCCAGTAGGCCGGGTTCTTATTCAGCGGCGCGGTGAAATACAGGGTAATCAAAACCGCGCTGATGACCATCAGCATCTTCCACTGGAAAATCACATTTTTCAGCGCGCGCGCCGGTTCGCCGGTAATGAGAATAATGCCGCTGACCAACAGCACCGGTAACGCCCACCAGATCACAGGGCTGAAGCGCCGCGATACCGCCGCCAACGACTGATCACGCCCCGTTACACCGAGCAGGCGCAAATTGATCATCACCATCGATCCCATCAGCGCCGCAATCGCGAGGATATGCACAGTCTGCACGGCGGGCACCACCCATGCCGCGCTTTGTATCGCCTGACTCAGCGCCGTGCTGTCGATCCACACGCAGACACTGTTTAGCCACTGCTTGAATGCCGGATTCATGTGCGCTCGACCGTTGGCGTTGCTTACTTGGCGGACTTCGCCGGTGCCGGCGCTGCGGTGGCCGCCGGTTTCGCGTCCGGCGCTGGTTCACCCACGCGAAAATCGGCATGGCAGGCTGAACACGCGTTGTAGATGAGCGCGCCCGAATCAAACAGCGTCGGCACATCCTTTTTCTCCGCGGCTTTAAGCGCGATCCCGGCCGCGTCGCTCATGCGCTTGGCCGACGCCATCCATTTTTTGTCGTCACGCGCGCGCCCCTGCATCATCAACAGATTGCCGCCCTCCACCATCGTGGCGGCGGCATTGCGCACCTTTTCCCACTCTTCGTCGGTCTTGGGCGCCTTGGCGTTTTCACCCTTCTCGGTAATGATAATCGCGACCGACTCCCACACCACGTCGGCGGCAGGATCGATCACCCATTCCATCACCTGCTTCAGACTGAGGGTCGTGTTGTACGGCGGCGCTGCCGGAGCGGGCGCGGGAGGCGGCGGTTGATTGCAACCAGCCAGCATTAACATGCAGAGCGAAATACCAGACAAGATTGTACGCACGAGGTTCCTCTCTTTTCACTGAGTTACTCTTGACAATGCATTGCTGCCTCGGCTGCGCGGCGCTGCTTTTGTGGCGAACACCACACTGCCCCCCGAATATATCGCGAGCCGATGCTTAGGCGAATAGACTTTCCGTACTATGAAACAAATATTCGGTCATGCGACAGCGACGGCAGCATTCCCCTCACCTTCGCCACGCGCGCGACATCCATTTCCGCATAGATAATACCTGGCGCCTCACCGCCATCGGCAATGATTTCGCCCCATGGATTCACCACCAGCGAGTGCCCGAACGTCTGCCGGCTTCCCGCGTGATCGCCGCACATGGCGGGCGCAACGATGTAGCAGCCGTTTTCAATCGCGCGCGCCTGTAGCAGCGGATGCCAATGCGCCTTGCCGGTTTGGCGCTGAAAGGACGAGGGCACCGTAATCATTTGCGCACCCGCCTGCGCCAGCGTGCGAAACAGCGCCGGAAAACGCAGGTCGTAGCAGATAGTCATGCCGAGCTTGCCCCAGAGCGTGTCGGCCACCACCGCTTTGTCTCCGGGACGATACGCCGACGACTCGCGGATCACTTTTCCATCGGGCAGCGTGCAGTCAAACATGTGTATTTTGTCGTAGCTGGCCACGATGTCGCCGCTGTCGTTGATTAAAAACGAACGATTGGCGATGCGCTCCTCCTCGGTTTTGAGTGTGAGCGAGCCGAGCAACAGCCAGATGCCCAGTTCTTCAGCCAGCGCGCGCAATTGCGCAAGCGGCTCGCCGCCATCCGCAGGCAAGGCTTGCTCGCGCATCACGCGGCCGCTGCCGTCCATCATCAGCGTGTATTCGGGCGTCAACACTAATTTTGCGCCGCTGGCGGCGGCCTCACGCAGCATCGTGGTAACGATTGAGAGATTCGCGGGCAGGTCGTTGCTGGTGTTGGTCTGGATACAGGCTAATTTAAGTGTCGTCATGCCCATATTGTGCATCAGAGAACCATTGCGCGAAAGCGCGCGAAATGAAATCATTCGGGTTCCGCGAAATTCAGATCAGTTCATTAAGGAGAATGTGGTGTTAAAAATTGGCGTATTGCTGGGCGACGATATTGGACTCGAAGTAGTACCCGAGGCGGTCAAATGCATGAAAGCGGCGGCGGCGATTACCGGCATGCAGGCCGAGTGGATCGATCTGCCCATCGGCAAACGCGGGCACGAATTGCACGGCGACGCCTCGCCGAAAATTACCTTGGAAACCTTGAAAGACTGCGATGGCTGGATTTGCGGCCCGATTGGTCACAATGCCTATCCGCGCAACGACCCGACGTGGGTAATGCCGGCGCTGCGCAAAAAGTTTGAACTCTTCGCCAACATCAAGCCGGTGAAGTCGTATCCGAATCTGCCCTCGATCCACAAAGACGTGGACATCGTGTTTCTGCGCGAAACCACCGAAGGCATGATGTCATCGAGCCTGGTGGTTGCAGGCGCGGGCGAATTCCGCCCCAACGATGACATCTCCATCGGCATGCGCGTGGTCACGCGCAAGGGTGCGAACCGTGTCGCGCGCGAAGCGTTCGAAATCGCGCGCACGCGCAAGAGAAAAATCGTCACCTGCGTACACAAAGAGCCGGTATACCGCCTGGTGTGCGGCATGTTCGCCGAGGAGCATCGCAAGCTGCAAGCGGAGTATCCCGACGTCACGCTCAACGAAGTGCTGGTCGATGGCTTCGCGATGAAGCTGGTGATGAAGCCGCAGATGTTCGACGTGGTGGTCACCACCAATCAATTCGGCGATATTCTGACGGACGAAGGCGCGGGTCTGGTCGGCGGTCTCGGTCTTGCGCCGGGTCTGGTCGCGGGCCACACGCAGGCGATGGCGCAAGCCACGCACGGCTCCGCGCCGGATATCGCCGGACAAAACATCGCCAACCCGTACGCAATGATTATGTCGGGCAAGATGCTGCTCGAATGGCTCGGCCGCAAACGCAACGATCCGAAAGCGACCGCGGCATCCAAAGTCATGGACGACGCCATGGAGCGCGTGATCGCCGAAGGCAAACATCTCACCGGTGACCTGGGCGGCAAAGCCAGCACCACCGGGATGGGTGATGCCGTAGTGGCGGCAATGAAATAAAATACAATAAAAACAACTACTTACATAGTTTCTATACTTGTGATTTAACCGACGCCACCACCGCTTCAAACGCAGCGATGGTGGCGATCATTTCTTCACCCGATATCGGGTAAGCCGCACGCCCCGCCACCGCATCCGCGAAGGCTTCGAACTCCGCTGCCAGCGAATCCACCGGTTCATAGGTGGTTCGCTGCGGCGGTTTTCCATTCAGCCGCACCACTAATTCATTTTCACCCAGCGCTTCGGCCGAGCCTTCACTACCGAACACGTGAATGCGCCAGTAAAACGGCGTCGAGCGTATCGCCGCCAGCGTGCCGCTAAGGCCACGTTCAAACTCGAACATCACGGTGATGGTGTCGAGCGGGCTCGGCTGCGGTTGCAGCGACAGCACTTGCGCCTGCACACGGCGCGCAGGCCCGGCGTAACTCACCAGCGCATCCAGCACGTGTATGCCTGATCCGGTCAGCCCCGCCGCTGGTGCTTCGCCGGGATTCGTGCGCCACGAGGAAAAATGTTTACCGGTATTCTCGTTGCTGTAATGGCCTTCGACATGCAACAAGCGCCCCAGCACGCCGCTATCGACCACGCGCCGCAGCTCGCGCATGCACGGCCAAAAGCGTTTGTTGGTGCCAATGCCGAGCAGCACGCCCGCCTTGCGGCAGGCCTCAACCGAGCGCGTCGCATCGGCTTTTGTCAGCGCCAGCGGCTTTTCGCAAAACACCGCTTTGCCGGCTTGCGCACAGGCGAGGATTTGCTCGGTGTGCAGCGAATGCGGCGTGGCCAGCACTACCGCCTGCACGCGCGGATCAGCCAGCACATCACGCAGTTCTGTCGAAAGTTCGATGCCATGACGCGAGGTGAAATCGCGCACGGTATCCGGCTCTTTGCTCACGCCGCGAATGAAACGCAGGCGTGTACTTTTACCCTGCACGGCGGTGACGATTTTCTGTCCCCACCAGCCGATGCCTACTATCGCTGCGTTGATCATCTCATGGGTCTGCCAGCGCTACGACTTCAGCGTATACCGCACCCAATCGTAATCGACGGCCTTTTCAACCATCCTTGACGGCGTCAGCGACCAGGTGGTCTCATTCGGACCAAACGTGATGTCAATGTCTTCGTTCAGCGCAAAGGTGCCTGGGCGCATCAGCATATGCACGCCGCCCGCGCGGCTGGGCTTGGCGTTGAGCAGGATGCCGAGCTCCGGCCTGTCTTGCGTGCTGGAGCGCAATTTCGAGCGCATCAGCGCGGTTACCGGCTTGCGCGCAATCATGCGGATACCGACCTTGCGCTGCTGATGTTCATCGGTCTCCACACGGCGAATCACCGCGATGCTCCAGAATTCGCGAAACTCCAGCCGCATGGCGATCAGTGCGCCCAGCCGCAACCAGGCACGCAATCCCTTGGGCACAATGGCGCGATAGCCGCCGCGCCCCGCGTTATCCACGATCCAGTACTCCGGTCGTATCGCGATCACATCGGTGAAATCCAGCACACCCTGCTCCATGTCTGCCAGCGCCTGCCGCACCGAACCATAATCGTGCTTGACCTCGATGGTCGTGGCGGTAAACCGCCGGTCCCACTCGCGGGACGGCGGCGCCTCTCCCCAGTGCAGCATCAGGTGCTCCAGCACCTTGACCACGTGCGTCATCTCTCCGCCTTTGGGCAGCCTGAACGGCACCGGCGTGGCCCCCGTCTTATGCGTGGATTCGAGATATTCCTGCATCTGCGGCAGCGCATCCGAGGCGCCGAAATAGCGCCGGTGCGGATTGCTGCCGGTTTCGCCGGCGACGCGGCTCGGCGCCGACGCCCGATCCAGATCGAAAAAAAGATTCAGCGCCTTGTGCGCCTTCGCATCGACCTTGAACGTGCTGGCAAAGTAATCAATCCAGCGATCGGCGATTTCCTGCTCCATCACCGACAGACTATCCATGGACGCGGCGGACAACATGACTGCGCGCAGAAACTCTTCGTTCGGGCAACTTTTGGTCTGGTTGGACAGGTAAAGGGAAACCGCTTGGCCGTCAATTTTGCGGGCTTCCGCAAACTGCTGGCAGTGCGCCAAATCCGCCCACACCTGGGGTTCTACCATGCCAAAGCGAAACAACACCCACTTGATCTGCATGGCCACCGCGCGCGCGCCACGTGCCGCCAGCACCGGTAACTTCGCCTTTAACTTGTCTGCCGACGCCGGGTTCTTGTGCAGCTGCTCCATGCATTCCAGATACCCCGCGCTCAAGGCCGTCCAAAAACCGTGCGCGGTTTCCCACAGCAGTTTTTCCTGTTTGCGATTCGCGTGCAGCAGGCCAAGGTAATCATCGCCAATCTGCTTCTGGTGCTTGCGCGTCGAGGTATCGAGCAAATCCACGCTGTCAAAACGCTGCGCCACGGTAAAACCCGGCGTCCTGCAGATGGATTCCAGCCACACGGTTGCTTTCAGCAACGAACGCGTGCTGTCAGACTCGTCGCGAAACTGCGTCGCTATCTTCTGCGTTTGACTCAGATCGACAATCTGCTTGCCCAAATCGGTTGAATCCATTGCAGCGCCTCCCCATGAATATGCCGCTACCCTTCGCGCATCGCTAGCCTTCGGTACTACAACTCTTTGTTATTATGGCTCTTTTTTTCAAGAATACCAAACCTTGTTGGAATGTCGTGCGGATTATTCGCCGGCCAGCATGGCAAATAATTGTGTATCGAGTTGCCCGCGATATTTGGCCAGCACCGGCTCCATCGCCTGAACAAACGCCGCACGCTCGGCCGGCGTTAATGCGATCAGTTCGTTGTCACGTGGATCCAGTTTGGCGCGGATAGCCTCATCTTCCTTCGCCGCCAATTCATGCTGATACGCCGTGGCCATGATCGCGGCCTCATCCACCGCTGCGCGCACAGCCGCAGGCCACGACGCATAGTGCGCGGCATTGCAAATCATCGCCGATGCGCCAAAGAAATGTCCGCTCAGCGTGATGTAGCGATGGTATTGATGAACGCCGAAGTTGTAGATGTTGGTGAGCGGATTGTCCTGTGCATCAAAACGATCACTGCCGATTTGCTCGACAAACTCTTTGACATCCGCCGCTATCGGCACAAACCCCAGCGCACGCAAAGCCTCGCCGTGCGACGCGCTCATCTGCGTGCGTATATTCAGGCCGCTGCAATCCGCTGGCGTGCGGATCGGACGCACTTTATTGGAGAATTGGCGGAAACCGTTGTCCCACAGTCCCAACAGTTTGAACGGCGAGGCTTCGGTAAAGCGGCGTTTGAAAAATTCACCCAGCGCGCCATCGATGGCGCGTTGAATGGTCGCGCGATCACGCACCACGAACGGCAAGTCAATCACCGCCAGTTCCGGCACCCACTTTGTAAACCGCACCGTCGAGATGTAGCAGCATGACAATTCGCCGCTTTCCACCATCGACGGCAAATCCCCGGACTTTCGCCCCAACGCCAGCACATCGCCAATGAGCTGAAAATTGATCTGCGAACCCAGACGTTCTCGCAACAATTCACCAAAACGCGTCGCGGCTTGATTGTGGATGGAAGCGGGTTTCTGATAACCGCCGAATTTGAGTGTGATGGTTGCTGTCACGAGAGGATTTCCTGGCAATGCGTTGTTTGTGTACCGAGGATGCAATGATCGCGTGGTATCATTTTCGCATGAAAAGCAGGCCCATTCGGAGCGTGCGCTGTCGAGGAGAACTAACGTTGCAAAAAATATTGCTTTCCCTGCTGGCGGGCGCAGCTTGCGCATCCACCGCGTACGCACAAAACTTCCCCACTCGCCCCATCCGTGTGGTGGTGCCCTTCCCCGCCGGCGGCAATGTTGATACCTACATACGCCAGCTCGCACGGCAGATGGAAAACACCATGGGCCAACCGCTGGTGATCGACAACCGCGGCGGCGCCAATGGCATCGTCGGCTGCGACATCGTGGCCAAGGGCGCGCCTGACGGTTACACCATCCTCGCCACCTCGATAGCATTCGCGGTGAATCCGGCGATGTATAAAAAGTTGCCGTACGACAGCGAGAAAGATTTCACCCCTATCACCAACTACGCCAACGGTCTGGGTTATGTGATGGCCGTGCATCCGTCGGTGCCCGCGAACAACACCAAAGAACTGATCGCGCTGGCGAAAAAACAGCCGCTGCGCTACGGCTCGGCGGGCATCGGCAACGGCCAGCATCTGGCGGGCGTGTTGTTCTCGCAAAAGGCCGGCGTTGAAATGCTCCACGTGCCATATAAAGGTGGCGGTCCAGTGCTGACGGCTGTGCTCGGTGGCGAGGTGCATATCAACTTCCCCGGCGCCAGCGTGGCCGTGCCGCACCTGAAATCCGGCAAACTGCGCGGGATCGGTTTCACCGGTGAGAAACGCATTTCGTCGCTGCCCGATTTGCCGACGCTTGCCGAAAGCGGTTTGCCCGGCTTTAATTTCGATACCGGCTGGCACGCCATGTTCGGGCCGCCAAAATTACCCGCCGCACTGGTCAATCAATTTCACGCGGCGGTGAAGAAGGCCTTCGATAACGCGCAACTGCGCGAAACTTTCTCCAGCACCGGCTATGAACCTGCGGCGGCACCACCTGCGGAATTCGCCAAACTGTTCAAGACCGATCTCAAACGCTTCGCCGAAATCGTCCGCGCCGCGAAGATTGAGTTACAGTAAAACCCGTTTAAAAACAAATAGTTGTATAAATATCCGTAGCGTGCGCTGCGCGCACGCCCCCCCCCCTGCTGGCGCATGACCTCCGGCCCATGGTGGTCGCGCGTCGTGCGCACAGCGCACGCTACGTGTGTCCGCGTTGAGGAATAACCCATGTCCACCAGCAGACCCATCGGCGTCATCGGCCTCGGCCTGATCGGCACGTCGCTCGCGCAACGGCTACTGCACGCCGGTTTTGAAGTCGCAGGCTTCGACATCGCTGTTGAGCGCCGCGACAACCTCGCACGGCTCGGCGGCATCGCATGCGCATCCGCACGTGAAGTCGGCGAACGCTGCAAGCAAATCGTGTTCGCGGTGTTCAACACCGATCAGGTCGAAGCCGTGCTCGAAGCCAGCGACGGCGCACACCTCGGCAGCGATCACACGGTGATCTGCACCAGCACCTGCGACCCGGATCGCATCGAAGCCCTCGCCGCACGCGTGGCAAAACGCGGCATACATTTTCTCGAAGCGCCACTCTCCGGCAACAGCGACCAGATCGCCAAAGGCAACGGCATCGCACTCATCGGCGGCGAGCGCGTCGTAATGGATTCCGCGCTGCCAGTGCTAAACGCGCTATGCAAGCAAAGCTACCACCTCGGCCCGGCCGGATCGGGCGGGCGGGCCAAACTCGCGGTCAACCTGATCGGCGGCCTGAACCGCGCGGTAATGGCCGAAGGCCTCGCCTTCGCCGAATCGATGGGCCTCGAACTCGTGCCGTTTCTCGAAGTGCTCAAAGGCTCCGCCGCCTACTCGCGCACCATGGACAATCGCGGCCTGAAAATGATTAACAGTGACTACGCGCCGCACGCGTGGCTGACGCAATCGCTGAAGGATTTCACGCTGATGCACGAAGTGGCGGCACGTGTGGGGCAGGAGCTACCGCTCGCCACGCTCTATACCGAAATCGTTGAGAGTTGCATCGCGCACGGCGACGGCCAGTTGGATAACTCGGTGGTGATGCAGGAGATGCGACGGCGACGAAAGCAGCGCGGGAATTAATCCGTTGCAGCCTTGCCGCTATCTGACATGCAGCGGCGAATTAGAGTCCCTTGTTCAGAAATGGCAGCCGCTACTTCGCCCGCATTCGATTGTTCTTGGCGTTGTGCTCCAGCTCGCACAGGCCCAACGCTTCCATCAATGGCGGCACGTACACACCGAATCTGCCGCGCAGGCCTTTTTTCAATCCGTACCATCCGCCGACAGGGTTATTTGCAGAGCGGCCCCAAGCTTCGACGGTGCCGTCCTTGGCCGGTTTTTGTTCATCGGCGCCGCCGAGATCAACCCAGTCTTTAGCGGCAAGCAGCATTTTGTGCAGATCGTCGATACAGCGCGCATCGTAGTGCAGCACGGTTTTACCTACGGTGCAGACGAGCACTTGCTTGCCGTCTTTTTCATCGACATGCATGGTGTAGCCAGAAGTACCAGGCGGTGTCTTAAGTGCCCAGGGATTGTCTTTGGTGTGATCCAGCTTGGCCATGCGGCCTCCTTTCAAGATTATGTGGGATATGTCACGCTTACCTTATATCAGCGCGGCGAACACAAGGACGCTTACAGGGTTAGTAAGCCGAGATGCCGCTTAGTTCAAATGGGTGCGTCGGTCAAAGCGGTACTACGGCAACGCCCTATCCAAGCTACTCCATTGGATCGACCGATAGCGGTCAGCCGACAACATCGACTCAGGTCGGTCGCTTATAGTCACTCTTTCCGACCGCAGCCGGACAACGCGTGCCAGATCAACTCATACCGACTCTTCCGCACCTAATCCGCCCGCAACCCCGTCGCCTTGACGATTTTGGAAAACCGCGCCATCTGCGTTCGAATATAAGCGTCCAGCTCCTGCGGCGTGCTGCCCACCAGCTCCAGGCCTTGTGCGGCGGCCTGGTCCCGATACTCCGGGTTCTTGGGCATTTTGGCGATTTCCGTACTCAACCGCTGCAATAGGGCCTGCGGCGTCTGCGCTGGTGCAAGCACGCCGTGCCAGGTGCCGATGTCGTAGCCCGGCAGTGTCTCGGCCAGCGTGGGCACTGCGGGCAAACGCGCGATGCGACGCAGCCCGCCAATGGCCAACACACGCACGCGGTTGCCGCTGATATGCGGCAGGATGGCCGGCAACGTGACAAAACTCATTTGCACTTCGCCCGACAATAGCGCGTTGAGATTTTCGGCGGTGCCTTTGTACGGCACGCGCACGATATTCACGCCCGCCATCAGCTTGAGCAACTCGGTGCCCAGATGCGCCGACGAGCCGTTGGTGCCTGATGCGTAGTTGAGCTTGCCGGGCTGCGCCTTGGCGAGATCGATCAATTCCTTCACCGTTTTTACCGGTATCGAAGCATGCGTCATCAGCAGGCTGTGCGTCAGCGCCACCAAGCTTACTGCTGCAAAATCCTTGTTCGGGTCGAACGGCAATTTCGCATGCAGGCTGGGTTGCACCGCGTGGCTGGTATTGGTCATCAGCAGCGTGTAGCCGTCGGGGCGCGCTTTGGCGGTCATTTCCGCGGCAATAATGCCCCCACCACCGGGACGATTATCGATCACCACTGTCTGCCCCAGGCTATCGCCCAGTGCGCGCGCAACGCTGCGCGCCACCATGTCGGTGCTGCCGGATGCGGATGACACCACGATCATGCGGATAGGTTTATCGGGGTACTGCGCGGCGGCGTGACTGGCCGAGCACAGCACACCATAAAGGATCAGGATTAAAGCTCTACTCATAGCGACACAATTCCTTTGATTTTGAGCCCCATTGTAACGGCACGTTGCTGCTAGAATCAAAACTCAATTGCACATTCACTTTCAACTTTTTCACTCACAACCACCATGCTGATCCTCTCCAACGAAGACGCCGAATCGCTGCTGACCCTGTCGGATTGCATCACGGCGCTTGAACAAGCCTATACCGAATATGCGCACGGTCGCGCCGCCAATGCGCCGCGCTCGGATGCGGTTTCCACCACGGCGCGTCCCGACGCGGTTTACTCCCTGAAGCTGATGGGCGCGGTAATCCCCAGCCTTGACGTCAGCGTGGTGCGGCTGAACTCCGACATCATTTCCTTCGGCGAAAAGCGTCAGGTGAAATTGCCGCTGGCCCCGGGCAACCGCTACACCGGGCTGGTGCTGCTGTTCAGCGTCAACACCGGCGAACCGCTGGCGATATTCCCGGATGGCGTGCTGCAATGCATGCGCGTGGGCGCCACCTCTGCGCTCGCCACCCGATACATGGCGCGCAAGAATCCGCGCACCGCCGCCGTCATCGGCGCAGGCTGGCAGGCGAGTGGCCATATCAAGGCCATCACCGCCCTGCATGCACTGACGGAAATCCGTTGCTACAGCCCGACGCGCGACAAGCTGGTCGCCTTCTGCGGCGAGATGAGCAAGCTCACCGGCGTTGCGGTGGTTCCTGCCGCGTCACCCGAAGCTGCGGTCAAGGGCGCGGACATCGTGCTGTGTGCCACGAATGCCTCGCAGCACGTGTTTAAAGCGGAATGGCTGGAACCCGGCATGCATGTCTGCACCATCCGCGGCCCGGAGCTGGAGCCGGGCGTGGTGACGCAATCCGATCTGGTGGCCGTGAATGACCGCGTGGCGCACGAAAATTTCAGCGTCACCCAGGGGGTGACGCTGCCGAAAAACCGTCACAGCATCGCGGGGCTGGACCCGAAGACCACGCCCACGTTGGGCGATCTGATCGCAGGCTTGGCGCCTGGGCGTGTGTCCGATGAGCAGAAATCCTGCTTTGTGAATTTGCCGGGTATTGGTTTGCAGTTTGCGGCGGTCGGTGGGGCGCTTTATCAAAAGGCGCTGGCCGCAAAGTGCGGGCATGAATTGCCAACGGAGTGGTTTACCGAGGATGTGGTGCCGTGATCGTTACCACCCCGAATTGCATCCGTAGGATGGGTGAAACCCATCACAAACGCACCAACGCTGCTACATGACGTGTATTTGTGATGGGTTTCACCCATCCTACGTAATCTTTTTCCGGGATTTCGATTTCTCGATTTCGACACCTCCAGCGCACTAAATGATTTGTGCAAAAATGCACGCTCGACCATTGGAGAATAGCGAATGAGTACCGATCACGATCGTAACAAAGACATCAGCGAAGACATGAGCGCCGAAGCGGTGATCGCGCGCGCCATCGCGCGGCGCGGCGAGATATTCGATGAGTTCAGGCTACTGGCGCAGGAATCGCCGCACACCTACGATCTAATTTCCAAAACCGCCGGCTACATGCACCACTACGAAGGCGAGGAAGGTGCCGCGCAAAAACTATCCGGTACCATGCGTGAGTTGATCGCGCTGTGCCAGCTTTGCGCCAAGGGTGACGACCGCTTCGCCGCCAACCATGTGCGCCGGCTGTGGCAACGCGGCGTAACCAACAAGGTGATGGTCGAGGCCGCAACCTCGATTGCACCCATTGTCGGCTGGTCCACCATTGCGCATGTCACGCTGGCGATGTTGACTGCCAATGACCCGGCGTATCCCTTTGGCAAGCGCCCGCCCGAAGGCGCGCCGAAAACATTGACGCCATTCCCTGAACTGCACACGGGGCGCGAGAAAAAAACCGCCGTCGACGAAAGCCTGCTCAACACACCGGAGTGGCAATACGTTGCCCGCCTGGAACCGGAACTCGCGCGCCGTGCGGCAAAGTGGGTCGATCACTGCCTGCTGCCCGACGGCGCCGTGAACGAGTTACTGGGCCCCGGCCCGCGCGAACTGATTGCCATCGCGGCGCTGTGCGCGCGCGGCGAGGTCGAATTTGCGGCTCAGCATATCCGCCGCGCCTATCAGTACGGCCTGACGCGCCTGCAGGTGCTCGAAGCGATCTCGTGTGTGCTGCCCATGACCGGCGCGCTCACCGTGCAGATCGGCGTGCGGGCGATGCAACTGGTGGATGCCGCGCCATGAGGCACATCGCGGCTGCTGCTGCGGCTGCATTGGCGACAGCAGCAAATGTCGCCGGCGCCCAGCCTTATCCGGTGAAATCGATACTCGTCATCTCCCCGGTGCAGGCAGGCAGCGCGGGCGACACCACCTTGCGCATCGTCATGCAGAAGATGGCACAAAACATCGGCCAGCAGTTGCAGGTGGAAAACACCACCGGCGCCGCCGGCTTGATCGGCGCGCAGCGCCTCGCGCGCGCAGCACCCGACGGCTACACCATCGGTGGGGTCAGCGACAGCACGGTGACGTACGTGCCGCTACTGCAAAAGCGCAGCGACTTCGATCCCCTGAGCGCGTTGGAGCCGATCAGCCTCATATCGTCGAGCACGTGGGTGCTAATCGTGCATCCGTCCGTGCCGGCTAGAAGCGTACGCGATTTCGTCACGCTGGCGAAAGACCCGAAGCGCAAACTGGATTACGCCTCGGCCGGCCTCGGCGGCTCGCATCACGTGGTAATGGAAATGTTCAATGCCGCCACAGGCATCAAGCTCAACCATGTGCCTTATCGCGGTGCGACGCAGGCCGCAGTGGATGTGCAAGCTGGCCATGTGCCGGTGATGTTCTCGGCGCTGGCGGTGGTGCTCGGGCCGATCAAGGCCGGACGGCTGCGCGCACTCGGTATCGCAAACGACAAGCGCACCAGCCTGCTGCCCGAAGTGCCCACCATCGCGGAATCCGGCGTACGCGATTTTGCGTTCTCGACCTGGACCGGCCTGCTTGCCCCGCGCGGCACGCCCCGCCCCATCATCGACCGTTTGCAAGCCGAAGCGGCAAAAGCGCTGAGCGACCCGTCCGTGCGCGAAAAACTTCAGGCGCTGGGCGGCAATCCGCAGGCAAGCACACCGGCGGAACTCGCCGCAATGATACGCGGCACCACCGCAAAAATGCTCAAGGTCATTCTGGAAGCGAAGATCAGCATTGAATGATCTTCGTGGCCTGCCCGAACAAACCGCCTTATTTTTTTAGCTTCGCAAACGCCAGCGCCATCGCGCTGGGCGCTTCCTGCGACGGACGTCCGCTATCACGCCCCGTATTACCGCGACCTTCATTGCCGCGCCCCGCGCCGCGATCATTGCGCGGCCCCGCTCCGGCCGTCGCCATCGCTCTGGGTTGCGCGCGTGATTCCGCCGTATCATCCAACCGCATCGTTAGGGCGATGCGTTGCCGCTTTACATCCACTTCCAGCACTTTGACTTTGACGATCTGGCCGGGCTTGACCACCTCGTGCGGGTCTTTCACAAACTTGTGCGCCAGCGCCGAAACATGCACCAGGCCGTCCTGATGCACACCGATATCGACAAACGCGCCGAACGCCGCCACGTTGGTGACCACACCTTCGAGAATCATGTCGGGGCGCAGGTCATTCAGTGACTCGACGCCCTCCTGAAAGGTGGCGGTTTTGAATTCAGGACGCGGATCGCGGCCGGGTTTTTCCAGCTCGGCAAGGATATCGCGCACCGTCGGCACGCCGAATTTTTCATCAACAAAATCAACAGCTTGCAATCCCTTTAGCGCTTCGGGATGGCCCATCACTTCGGTGATGCTTTTGCCGATACGCGCGAGTATGCGTTCGACCACCGGATAGGCTTCGGGATGCACAGACGAGCGATCCAGCGGATTGGCTTTTTTGTTGTCGCCCGCGTTATTGATGCGCAAAAATCCCGCCGCCTGCTCAAAGGTTTTGTCGCCCAGGCGCGGCACTTTGCGCACGCCGGTGCGATTTACAAACGGTCCGTTGGCATCGCGATACTCGACGATGTTTTTCGCCAACACAGCGTTTAGGCCCGACACACGCGCCAGCAGCGGCGCGGACGCGGTGTTCAAATCCACACCCACCGCGTTGACGCAATCTTCTACCGTGGCATCGAGCGAGCGCGCGAGTGCGCGTTGATTTACATCGTGCTGATACTGGCCGACGCCAATCGCCTTGGGATCGATCTTCACCAGTTCCGCCAGCGGATCCTGCAAGCGGCGCGCAATCGACACTGCGCCCCGCAGACTCACGTCCAGCTCGGGAAATTCCGCCGCTGCAAACGCCGACGCGGAGTACACCGAGGCCCCCGCTTCGCTCACCACGATTTTGCTGACCTTCTGCTCCGGCTTGTGCGTTGCCACCAGCTTGATTAACTCGATCGCCAGCTTATCGGTTTCGCGGCTGGCGGTGCCATTTCCGATGGAAATCAACTCCACGCCGTGCTGCACCACCAGGCGCGCCAGCACCGCCAGCGAGCCTTGCCAATCGTTACGCGGCTGATGCGGATACACCGTGGCCGTCTCCAGCAACTTGCCGGTGGCGTCCACCACCGCCACTTTACACCCCGTGCGGATGCCCGGATCAAGACCCATCACGGCTTTCGGCCCGGCGGGCGCGGCCAACAACAACTCGTGCAGATTGCGGCCGAAAATTTTGATCGCCTCGGCTTCGGCGGCTTCGCGCAATTGCAGCATCAGTTCGCTGCTGATGTGCAACTGCGCCTTCACGCGCCAGGTCCAGCGGCACACGTCCGCCAGCCATTTGTCGGCGGAACGGCTGCGATCTTCAATGCCGAAATGCGCCGCGACCATGCCCTCACACGGGTGCGGCACCAGCGCATCCAGCTCCGCGCCCAACCCCAGCGTGACGGACAACACGCCCAGTGCGCGGCCGCGAAACAGCGCCAGCGCGCGATGCGACGGTATGGTGCGAAAGGTTTCCGAGTAGGCGTAGTAATCGCGGAATTTTTCCTCCTCGGCCATTTCTTTGCCCGCAACAACCGTTGCCGTCAGGAATCCCTGCTCCTGCATGCGCGTGCGCAACTTGGCGAGCAGTTCGGCCGTCTCGGCAAAACGCTCGGCCAGAATGTCGCGTGCGCCTTCGAGCGCAGCTTTAACGTCGGGAATATTGATCGCCTCAACATCGCCAACTGCCGGTTTGACGATCAGGTATTTGGCGGCTTCGATCTGCGGGTCCAGTGTGGGATCGGCCAACAACGCATCCGCCAGCGGCTCCAACCCGGCTTCGCGCGCGATCTGCGCTTTGGTGCGGCGCTTGGGTTTATACGGCAGATATAGGTCTTCCAGCACTTGCTTGGTGGCAGCGGATTCGATGGCGAGTTTCAGCGCATCGGTGAGCTTGCCCTGCTCCGCGATGGAACCCAATATCGCCGCGCGGCGGTCTTCGAGTTCGCGCAGATAGATGAGCCGCTCTTCGAGATTACGCAGATGCGTGTCGTCGAGATTCCCGGTCACTTCTTTGCGGTAGCGTGCGATAAACGGCACGGTCGCGCCTTCATCGAGCAGTGCCACGGCGGCAGCTACCTGGTTGGCACCTACAGCCAGCTCCTTGGCAATGAGTTGAACAATCTTGATTTGTGCGGCTTCGGATACAGTGGTGGGCATTGAGTGTTTCTGAGAAATATGGATTAAGAGGTCTATCGCGGCGTTACCGGAATATCGCTCCTTCCTCCGCGTGCGGGGGAAGGCTGGGATGGGGGCAAGTGCATAGCGCCGCGATTGCCCCCTCCCCAACCCTCCCCCGCGCAAACAACACGCGCAAGGGAGGGAGTTAATTTCGCAAGCGCGGCATTTTGCCACAGTTTCATCGCGTAAAATCCACATATGCCCGCCGCCATTCATTGCAACACCTGCCGTGCCAACTGCTGCAAACTCGAAGTCATCCTCATGGGCGACGATGATGTTCCCGCCCATTACACGCAAACCGATCGCTGGGGCGGGCAAGTGATGGCACGCCTGGATGACGGCTGGTGCGCCGCGCTCGACCGCGATACGATGCTGTGCCGCATTTACGAACGCCGCCCCGGCGTGTGCCGCGACTATGAAATGGGCGGCGGAGATTGTCTTATCGAACGACGCTCTCTTACGCCCTCACTAACCCCCACTCTCTGACCCTACTCATGAACCCAATGAAAAGCGAAGTACGCGACGGTATGCACATCGATTGGGATGCGCCGATCACCATGGACGATGGCCTCGTGATGCGCGCTGATGTGTTCCGGCCTTTAACAGATGGCAAACACCCGGTGATTTTGACCTACGGCCCCTACGCCAAGGGGCTTGATTTTAAAGAAGGCTACAAAAGCCAGTGGGCGCGCCTCATCAAAGCGGTGCCTGAAACGCTTGAGGGTTCGAGCAACAAGTATCAAAACTGGGAACTGGTCGATCCTGAAAAATGGGTGCCCGACGGTTACGTGTGTGTGCGTGTGGATTCGCGCGGCGCAGGCCGCTCGCCCGGCGTACTCGACAGTTGGTCGGCGCGCGAGGCACTCGATTTTTACCACTGCATCGAATGGGCCGGCACGCAGCCGTGGAGCAACGGCAAAGTCGGCATCAACGGCATTTCGTATTACGCGATGAACCAATGGCAGGTCGGCGCGCTGCAACCGCCGCATCTGGCCGCGCTGTGCATCTGGGAAGGCGCTTCGGACTATTACCGCGATCTGTCGCGCCACGGCGGCATCCTGTGTGATTTCTTGAACTCCTGGTACAACCGCCAGGTGTTGAGCGTGCAGTACGGCGTGGGCGATAACGGCGCGCGCAATCCTGTCACCGGCGACACCATCGCCGGGCCGGAGACTTTTACCGTCGAGCAATTGAAACAGAACCGCGCCGACGTGGATGGCGAAGCGTTGCGTCGACCATTCATCGACGACTACTACCGCGCGCGCATGCCGGATTTTGCAAAAATCAACGTGCCGCTACTGTCGTCCGGCAACTGGGGCGGGCAAGGTCTGCATCCGCGCGGCAACTTCGAGGGTTACTTGCGCGCAGCCTCCGAACAAAAATGGCTGGAGGTACACGGCGACACGCACTTCACGCATTTTTACAGTCAGTACGGCGTGGCGTTGCAAAAGAAATTTTTCGGCCACTTTCTCAAGGGCGAAAACACCGGCTGGGATCAGCAACCGCGGGTGTCGCTCAACGTGCGCTGGCCCGGTGAAAAATTTGCACTGCGCGCTGAAAACGAATGGCCGCTCGCACGCACGCAATGGACAAAATACTATTTGCAGCCGGACGATTTCAGTCTCAGCACAGAAACAAAAACATCATATAAAACAATACGTTACGTAACCAACGGCGATGGCGTGACTTTCCTCTCTGCGCCCATGGCAGCCGATCTCGAAATCACCGGGCCGGTGGCCGCCAAGTTATGGCTGTCATCCGACAGCATCGACGCCGACGTGTTCGTTGCGCTGCGCGTGATTGACCCGGCAGGCAAAGAAGTCACGTTCATCGGCTCCAACGACCCACGCACGCCGGTGGGCCTGGGCTGGTTACGCGCATCGCAACGCAAGTGTGATCCGGTTGAGAGCCGCCCCTACCGACCGTGGCACACGCACGATGAAGCACAGCCGCTGACGCCGGGCGAGACGGTTGAACTCGATGTCGAAATCTGGCCGACCTCGATTGTGGTGCCGGTGGGCTACCGCATCGCCTTCACCGTGCGCGGCAAAGATTACGAATTCGACGGCACCGATGCGGGCGTGGCGCACGCGCCGTATCCGATGAAAGGCGTGGGGCCGTTCACGCACACGCATCCGGTTGATCGGCCGGCGGAGATTTTCGGCGGCAAAAATACGCTGTATTTCCTGCTGGGAAAAATGCCTTACGTGCTGCTGCCGGTGATACCGGGCTGAGACAACTCTACAGCGCCTGCCCCATCGGCGTAATCAAAATGTCCTGTACCTGCACATGCGGCGGCGTGGACAGCATGTAGAGCACCGCGTCGGCAATATCCGACGGCAACAGCGGTTGATATTTCTCGAAATACGATTCGTATTTGAACGTGCCGTGCGTGGCGCGCTCGCGAAACTCGGTCGCCACCAGGCCCGGCGAGATCATGCCGACGCGTATTCTTGTTCCCTTCACTGCCAATTCCGCGCGCAGGGTATCGGTCAACGCGCGCACGGCAAATTTTGACGCCTGGTAAAACGAAAAATTCGGCACCTGGTCGCGGTGGCTGTAAATCGACGACAGGTTGATGATCTGCGCTTCGTCCTTGGCGTGCATGCCGCGCAGCGCCTCGCGCACGCACAGGGCAGGCGCGGCGACGTTGATGTGCAACGTATCGCACCAATCCTGCCATTGGCCGTTTTCCAGCGTGCTCATCATGCCGGTGCCGGCGTTGTTGACCAGCACATCCACGTCGCCCCACTGGCGCTTGATCGCGGCAAACATCGCCAGTACGTCGGCTTCGTTGCCCAGATCAACGGCGCACGCCATCACCTGCGCGCCGCTTTTGCCCAGTTCGGCGGCCAACGCGCCCAACCGATCACGCCGCCGGGCGGCAATCGCCACTTTCATGCCGATGCCTGCCAGGGCTCGTGCGATGCCTTCGCCGATACCGCCCGAGGCGCCCGTCACCAGCGCGATGCGCCCTGCCCACCGTTTGCAGCCTTGCATGTCTATTCTCCCGTTGAATGGCGCTTATAATAAGCGAACACCCCGACCTTCGAGGAGATTGGATATGAACGCCCCCGAGATGCAATTTGCAGTCAGCATGGCCAAGGACGCGAAGTTTGAATCCGGCCTGCGGCCATTTCTGGAATACCGGGAACTCGGCATCAAGCACGCGACCAACGGGCAGTTCAAGGCGCATGTCATTCGCGTCAAGAAAGGCGAGGACCACACCTCGCTGCATACCACCGGGTTGCACCAGCACCGCGTCAATTTTCAGATGATCTACATCCTCAAGGGCTGGATCAAATTCACCTACGAAGGGCACGGCGAACACACCTTCGGTCCCGGCGACTGCTGCCTGCAACCGCCCGGCATCGTGCACAATGAACTCGATTGCTCGGACGATCTGGAGTTGCTCGAAATCCTTTCCCCGGCCAATTACGAAACCGTTGCGTTGCAGAAGTAACGCCGCAGCCACCGCACCACACTGACTCTGGAGACAGCATGCATTCCGACGTACCCTTTCTCGCCATCAACACTGACAACCTGGACTGGGACGATAACGTCACGCTATTTCAGTTGCCCACGGGCGCGCACAAGATTCATCCGAATCTGAAAATCAAAGTGCTGATGCGCGACGACAAGCAAGGCCAGGTGGCGGCGCTGGTGAAATTTCCGCCGGGTTATGTTGAGCCCGCGCACGAACATGTCACTTCGCATTGCGTCACCGTCATCGAAGGCGAACAACACGTCGCCGGCAAAGTGCTGAAAAAAGGCGACTTTCATTACGCGCCGCCCAACACGAAGCACGGCCCGTTTTCCTATCCGGTCGGCGGCATCGTGTTTGCGGTGTATCGCTTTCCGCCTGCGGTGTAATAACGCCAGAGGCGCACGCCTCAGTCGGCGCGGGCGCCTGACTCGCGTATCACGCGCTGCCAACGCAGAATTTCTTCTCGCGTGTAGCGACCCAGTTCCTGCGGTGTGCTGGTCAACGCTTCCGCGCCCTGCGCGGCGAGGCGATTGCGCACCTCGGCGGAATTGATGATGCGCACGATTTCGCCGTTCAGTCGCTGCACCAGTGCCGCAGGCGTTCCCGCAGGCGCGTAGGTCGCGAACCACGCATTGGCTTCATAGCCCGCCAAGCCAGAGCCGCCGGATTCGCTGATCGTCGGCAACTCCGGCGCGGCGGCTGAACGGCGCGCCCCCGTCACCGCCAACCCGCGCAGTCTGCCGCTTTTCACCTGCGGCAGGATCGACAGCATGGTGGCGAACATCATGTCGGTTTCCGCGCTCATCACGCTGGTGATGGCCGGCGCCGCGCCCTTATACGGCACATGCAGAATTTTCGTGCCGGTCATGTGCGCAAACAAAATACCCGACAGATGCGTGGATGCGCCGCTGCCGGTTGAGGCAAACGACAGTTGCTTCTTTTTCGCCAATGCCACCAATGCGGAAACAGAATCCGCCGCCACCGACGGATGCAGCACCAGAATATTCGGTATCGTCGCAATCAACGTGATCGGCGCAAAATCCTTCACCGCGTCGTACGAGAGCTTGGGATACAAACTCGGATTGGTCACATGCGAGGTGAACGCCATCAGCAGGTTGTAACCATCGGGCGGGCTGCGCGCGACGATTTCACTCGCCACAATGCCGCCGCCGCCCGGACGATTGTCCACGATCACTTGCTGGCCCCATTGCTCGCCCAGCTTTTGCGCGATGGCGCGCGCAAGGCTGTCTGCACCGCCACCGACCGCGCCGCCCACGACATAACGCACGGGGCGAATCGGATAGTTACCGGCGGGCGCGGGCTGCGCTTGCGCCTCGCCTGCGGCTATTATCAAAACCAGAGATATGTATAATTTATCGTTTAAAAACATATACTTATAATATACCCATACACCGATATGCAGCCCGGTTAATTGCACTGTGTTAGAAATGAACTGCCTCGTTGCAACGAACGCTCCTTCCCCTTCAGGGGGAAGGTTGGGATGGGGGTGGGGTTACACCCGTCGCCCCATCCCCACCCTAACCCTCCCCTTGAAGGGGAGGGAAACAAATAAGTGACACAGTACAGTTAATTGTTCGGCTTTATCCCCGCTTGCCGGATCACCTTGGTCCACACGTCGATTTCAGTTTGCAAAAATTGCCGCAGCTCATCCGGCGTATTGCCGATCGGATCGCCACCCTGCCCCACCAATTGCTCCACCACCGCAGACGACTTCAACGCCTGCACCGCGCTGCGATGCAAAGTGTTGATGACAGACGCCGGTGTACGCGCCGGTGCGAACAAGGCATACCAGGTGCTTGCGCGAAAACCCGGCAGCGAGGCCGCTTCGGCCACCGTCGGAATATCCGGCGCGGCGCGCGTGCGCGCGGCGGTGGTCACGGCGAGCCCGCGCAACTGCCCTGAGCGCACATGCGGCAACGCGGGCAGCGTGCTGGTGCAGACCATTTGTATCTGCGCGCCGAGCAAATCAATCAACGCCTGACCCGCGCCCTTATACGGGATGTGCAGCATTTTGATACCGGTGCGGTAGCTCAGCATCTCGTTCGCAAGATGCCCGCTGGTGCCCTGACCTGAAGAGCCATACGTCAAACTGTTCGGCTTGGCCTTCGCCATTGCAATTAATTCGGGCAGTGTTTTGGCGGGCAGTGAAGCCGGCACCACAATAATCAACGGCGTATCCACGGCGAGCGTAATCGGTGAAAAATCCTTCAGCGCATCGTACGGCGCTTTGGTCAGCAGCCCCGCGTTCACCGCCAGCGTGGTGGCCAGCATGCCCACCGTGTAACCGTCGGGCGCAGCACGCGCCACGATCTCGCTGCCCAGCACCGTGCCGCCGCCCGGTCGCGTATCGATCACGATGGATTGCCCCAGTGTCTCCGTCATTTTCGCGCCCATCAGACGCCCGATGATGTCCGCCGCGCCGCCGGCGGAGAACGGCACGATCATGCGGATCGAGCGCGCGGGGTAGCTATCGGCGGCGTGTGCCGAGGCACACGCGCAGGCCGCCACCCATAGTGTGAAGCGTGATGTGTGTTTCATTTTGGCTTTGCGTGACGTCTGTTTTCCAATCGGGGCGTTCTCGTGCATGGCACACGGGAAACGAATGTTATTCTACCGTTTTGGCTCCCCCTACAAATCTGTCGCGCAACACCGGACCATCATGACCGCGAAACCCCAAAGGCACTTTCCCCTCTATGCCGTCGCAGCCGTCGCAGCGATCGCATCACCGTTGCAAGCGCAAACCCGCACGGACAAGCCGCCCGCGTCTTCTCTCACGCCGCCGCTCACGCAACCCATCCGCTTTGTAGTGCCCAACGCACCCGGCGGCCCCACGGATACCGTGGCGCGCATCGTCGGGCAAAAACTGGCCGAACGCGTGGGCGTGCCGGTGGTGATCGACAATCGTGGCGGCGCCACCGGCACCGTCGGCGGCGACATCGTGGCGAAATCCGCGCCGGACGGACGCACGCTGTTGCTGTCCAGCAGCAGCGCGTTTGTCTCGACGCCGATTCTGATGCCCAACGCACCCTACGATGGTCGGCGTGACTTTGCGCATGTCACCGCGATTTTATCCGTGCCGTATTTGTTATTCGTGAATCCCACACTGGGCGCCAAATCCGTCACCGACCTCATCGCGCAAGCGAAAGCAAAACCCGGCGTGCTGAACTTCGGCTCGTCGGGCGCGGGCAGCACGTCTCATTTGACCGCCACGTTGTTCACCACCATGGCCGGCATCACCGTTACGCATGTGCCGTATAAAGGCAGCGCGCCCGCAGGGATTGACCTCATCGCGGGTCAACTGCAATTTATTTTCGAGGCCACGGCGGGTGGCATGCCGTTGTTGAAAAGCGGCCGCTTGCGCGCGCTGGGTATTTCATCCGCCAAGCGGCTGGGGCTACTGCCCGATCTGCCGACCATCGCCGAGGCCGGATTGCCGAACTATGAATCCAGCGTCACGCACGGCGTATGCGTCACCGCCAAAACGCCGCCTGCGCTGGTCACACGGCTGAATCGCGAACTGGTGGCATCCATCAACAGCCCCGACATACGCGAGCGCCTGACGGGCATCGGCGCGGAAGTCATCGCGAATTCGCCAGAGGAATTTCAGGCGGCCACGCGCTTGGAAATGAAGCGGTGGGAGAAGGTGGTGCGGGATTTTGCGGCTAAGGGTGGATGACCCTCTCCCCTACCCCTCTCCCGCAAGCGGGAGAGGGTGGCCGTGAGGCCGGGAGAGGGCACCAACAATCGTAACTGAGGCGCTCACTGCCGCACCCCACTCTCCGTCAACACAATCTCCTTAGTCACCGAGCGCGTATGCGCCGACACCGGCACAAACACCGAATGTGACCCCGGCCCACCGGCGACGATGATACTGATGTCGTCCGCCTTCTCGGAAATCGGCACCATCGTCTCCGGCCCGATCTCGCCCAGCTCCGCGCGCCGGCCCGTGGCCATGCGCTCGAACTCGCTGCCTTTAGAACGATCCGCGCGTATTTTTGACTGCTCCCATAGACGGCGCTTTACCTCCGCCTTGCTCCAACCCTCACGGTGAAACAGCGCCGCGTGCTGCGGTGACAACAACACAAACGGCGCGCCGCCGTAGATGTAGTCGCTGCTCGCCGGATACTGCATGGTGTCGGCAATCATCGCGATTACTTCTTCGCCGCGTTTCGCGGTCATGTTCATGCTCCACGTGCCGAGCGCGCCGACCACCGTGACGGTGTTCGCATCACGCGCAAAACCGCGCTCCACATGCAGCGGCTCCCACGGATTCGCATCCTCGTTTTCCGCGCAGCAGAAGGTGTATTTCGCCGGCTGGCCCTGCGTGGCTTTGTCCATCTCGCCCGGCCATGCGCCCCCAATGTTGAGCAGCATCAGCCGCAGCGCGCGTCCCAGCGTCGCGTTCGCCCACGTGCCCGGCCCCAGACAACCGGCGCCACTATTCACCTCCAGCCACTTCGCAATCGGCCCATTGACGATCAGCCACACCGCCGCCGGATTGGTGGTGGACTGTATCGCCTGCAAATGAAATTGCGATTTGCCCACCGCCTCTGCCGCCGCAATCAGCACCGGCATATATTCGGGATAACAGCCCGCCATCACGCCGGCTATCGCGATGTATTCCACCGTAGCCGCGCCCATGCCCGGCGCAATAGTCGCCACCACGTCATGCGGTGCGCGGTTCGTGTGACGCAACATGCGCGCCACGGCTTCCTGCGTCGGCGGCGCGATAATCAAACCATCGCCCCAGCGCCGCTGCATGTAAAACTTGTTGAGTTCGCCCAGATCAGCCGGCGCCTCGATCAGCTTCGCGCGCGGCGCCGTTGCGGCCACTGCCGCCGTGGCGGAACCGGCCGGCGCGGCCTCGCACAACAGCCGCGCGATGTCGTCCACGCACTTCGCGGCTATCTCCTTCAACTCCGCGCGCGAGCGCGTGCCAAACGGATGCGGTATCAGTGCCATCGGCAAATCCGGCGAACCCAAAGCCTTTTGTTGCGCGCGGCCCAAACCCACGAAACTCTGCGACACCACCGTCAGCGCCGCCTTACCGCGCTTACCCGCTTCTACGCTGTCGTGGATACTCCACGACGTGCAAGAGCCTCAGTCACCCGAGCCGGTAATAATCGCGTCCGTCTGCGCCACCAGCTCATTCATCGCTGCTTCGGACAAGCCCTGCGACGCGCTGCGCTTGCGCTGCTTGATCACCGCTTTCACGCCATGCTTTTCGATCAGCAACTGTGACAGGTCTTCAACCAGATAATTGAAATTCGGCTTGGAGTTGTCGATGAAGCCAATGGTTTTGCCGGCCAGGTTGTCGAGTGATTGGCGGGATTTTTGCGGTTGGGTGAGGCAGGGGGCTACGGGGTCGTAGACAAGCGTGCTGCTGGACATGAATACTCCTGAGACAAGGTGGTTGTTGGTGACGTGCCTCAAATTTTAGCCCGGAAACGCTACACCCGCCCAAAATCACTCCCATATAGCGCATCCAGCCGAGCCAGCACGTCTGCCGGCAGCGGCCCCATTGCCGCTGCTTGCAACGCCTCATCCACATGCTGCAACTCCGCGCTGCCGATAATGGCACACGACACATCGGGGTTCGACAGCACAAAGCGCAGCGCGACTTGCGCGCGGGTGCCGTGGTTGCTGCCGGTGGCGTCGAATACCGCCTTCGCTTTGCGTTGCTCTTCGGCGAGGGTAGTGTCGGTGGTGAGCATGCTTTCGCGTCCGGTGCGTTCATCCGTGGCGATGATGCCTGCGGCGAATATGCGTATCGCCATCACTGCCACACCGTTGGATTTGCAGGCTTCAATAATGCCGCCGAGGTTCTGCCCGGTCCAGGCCTTGGGCATACTGCGCCCAGCGCTGGGGTTGAGCAGGTTGTAATAGACCTGCGCGGAATCGAAACGCTTGCTGCGGATTACCTCGCACACGGAAGCGGCCTCCCCGAGCGCGGTGATACCCCGGTATTTAATCAGGCCCTTTTCGCGCAGCCGGTCCAGCCCGTCAGCAACGCCGTTTTTGCCGAGAATTTGCTCGACGGTCATCACGCGTCCACCCGGCTTGGTGCCGATGCGGTTATGCAGTTGCAGCACATCGACGGCAGTACGCTTCAGCCGCGCGAGACTGGTCATCAAGCGTTCTTCGATCTGCGCCGGAATGTCGTTCAGATTTTCGACATCCAACTGAAACTTGGTCGACAAATAAGGCGTCGCCCCCGATTCCGGCAACAACCAGCCCAGCGATTCTTCCGACTTGCCGTTGCCGTACGCGGCTGCCGTATCGACCCAGTTGATGCCGCCCGCGAACGCACGGCGTATCGCGTCGCGCTTGGTCGCGTCATCCTTGTAAACGAGAATGCCGCCGACAGCACCCGCGCCGAAAATGATTTCCGAAACCTGAATACCGGTGCTGCCGAATGCGCGATGTTTCATGTGGCCTTTATTCAAAAATACTCAATAAAAACATATTGTTACAATGCCGTCTAGTCAATGCGGGCGCCCGACAGCTTCACAATCTCTCGGTACTTTTCGTAATCTGACCTCAGCAACTTGGCGAATTCTTCGGGTGTCGAATACATCGGATCGAGCACTTGCGCGGAGAGCTTCGCGGCCACATCGGTATCCGCCACCGCTTTTTTCAGTTCGGCATTGAGTTTATCGACGATCGGCCTTGGCGTGCCGGCAGGCACGAACGCGCCGAACCATCCGACGAACTCAAATCCTTTGAGGGTTTCTGCAATCGCGGGTATCTCCGGAAACTGCGTGGTACGTTGCGGCGTCGACACCGCGAGCGGGCGCAGGCGGCCCGACTTGAGGTAAGGATAGACCTCGGCCACGGGCGTGAGTATCGAATGTATCTCGCCACCGATCATCGCCAGCACCGCCGGCGCGCCGCCCTTAAACGGCACATGCGTCATCTTCGCGCCGGCCACATTGGCAAACAGGCTCATCGAAAGATGCTGCGAAGCGCCAACGCCCGCCGAGCCATAGAGCATTTCACCGGGCCGCACTTTTGCCAGATTGATGAATTCCCGCGTGGTGCGCGCGGGCAACTGCGGATGCACCGCCAGCATGTTTATCAGCCGCGTCACCGGCGTGATGCCGATGAAATCCTTTATCGAGTCATACGGCAGATTCTGGTAGAGGTGCGCATTCGCGACCAGCGTCTGCGAATACACCATGATCGTATACCCATCAGGCGGGCACTTCGCCACGATGTCTGCGCCGATGGTGCCGCCCGCGCCGGCGCGGTTATCAATGGGGAACTGCTGGTTAAGCTGCTCGCTCATTTTCTGAAACACAAAACGCGCGACGACATCCGTGGCGCCACCCGGCGGAAACACCACCACCACGCGTACCGGTTTCACCGGGTAGGGCTGCGCCCACGTTGCGCTATGCATGAACAGAATCATTCCGACAAATGCACCGAACCAACGAATCGCGTTCATGTCATTCCTCCTTACCTAAACGGTTACAGGAATTTCACGCCATGGGTCACGAAGCCGCACTGTAGTCCTGGCACGGCAAGGGGTCAATCAGGGGCAACCTCCCTATGGAAGCGGCCTACTTCGCCATCCCCAAATCCACCAGCGCCGCGCGCAAGCGCTTGTCTTCCGCTTGCAAATATTTGCGGAACGCGGCGCTGTCGAGATAATCCAGTTCGCTCTGAGTGGATTCAACGAACGCCTTCCACGTGGGTGTTACGACACTGGCGGCAATCACGCCGTCCCAATACGCCACCTGCGGTCGGGTCAAACCCTTCGGGCCGAAGAGGCCTGCCCAGTTTTGCAAGATGAGATCGACGCCTTGTTCCTTGAAGGTGGGCACGGATGCCAGGATGCCCGACAGGCGCTTGGGTGCGGAGACGGCCAGCATGGTGAGTTTGCCGGATTCGACGTGCGGCTGAATGTTGGATGCGACAGTGACGATAGCGTCGACGTGGCCGCCGATGCCCGCGGTCATCAGCTCACCGCCATTGAACGCGGTGATGCGCGCTTTTTTCGGCTCGCCGCCCGCCGCGCGCACCATCATCCCCGCCACGATATGCAGCGTGCCGCCCGCGCCGTTGATACCCATGCTGAAGGTGTAGGGGTCACGCTTGAGCCGCTCCATCAGATCGCGCCCGGATTTCACCGCGGATTCGGGGCGAACGGCTACGGCAAGATATTGTTTGCCGAGCAGCGCCAGCGGCGTGAAGTCGGTGTATTGATACGTGCTCAGCCCGTTGATGTAACTCGTCAAAAACGTGGGCGACACCACATACATGGTGTGCGCGTCGCCCGCGCGCGCTGCCAGCACGTCCAACGCCATTTGCCCGCCGGCGCTAGGCCGGTTGACGACGTTCACCGACATCGGCGTCAACTTGGCGTCCTGCCAGATTTTTTGCAGCATGCGCCCGGTACGATCCTGCGAACTGCCGGCGGATAGGCCGATCAGTATTTCCATGTTTTTTTCGGGCTTCCAGGCTTGGGCGTGCGCGCATGCACCCGTGAGTGCGAAAACACAGAAAATGATCCAGGTGATTTTCATTATTCAAAGAGCTCCTTAATCCATTCGCGCAGACCGGGATGTGCCTCGTGCAGCGCTATCCGATCAGCATCTAACTAAGTATACTCAATGCGCGGCGGATCAAGACATCAAATTCATACCCCAAAGGAACACTCTGTGATTGGCTTACTGGCTCGTATCGCGGTTCACCTGCTGCCACTCGCGACCTTCGTTTGCGCTGGCACTCTGAATGCGCAGACCTTCCCAACCAAGCCGTTACGCATAGTGGTTCCGTTTCCCCCAGGCGGCAGCGCGGACTTCTTTACCCGCGTCATTGCACAGAAATTGTCCGAGGGCTGGAGCCACTCCGTAGTTGTGGAGAACAGACCGGGCGCCACCACTGTGATCGGCACCCAATTCGTCGCGCGCGCGCCAGCGGATGGCTACACGCTGCTGGTGATGGCGAATAGTTTCACCATCAACCCGAGCTTGCGTGCCAATCTGCCTTACGACATCACTAAGGATTTCGCCCCGGTCTCGCAGCTCGTGGTTTCGCCGAATGTGATCGTGACGCATCCTTCGGTTCCGGCAAAATCATTCGGCGAGTTGCTGGCGCTAGCACGCACCCAGCCGGGCAAATTGACCTACGCCGCGCTCGGACCCGGCGGGGCACAGCATGTCGTAGGCGAAATGATTAGGCTTGCGGCAAAAATCGATATGATCTACGTGCCTTACGCGGGCGGTGCGCCCGCAGTACTCGCTGCGGCCGGCGGTCACGTCAGCCTCGCCATCGCCAATATTTCAGAGGTCACTTCGCATATCGAGGCTCGAAAGCTGCGAGCTTTGGCCGTGACGTCGCGCGAACGTGACCCCACCTTGAAGATAGTACCTACTGTTGCTGAATCCGGCATCCGGGACTTTCGGAATTTCGAGGCCCTCGCCTGGTGGGGCATCGTTGCCCCGGCCGGCACCCCCGCAGATGCCATTGCAAAAATCAATATGGAAGTCGCGCGCGTACTGAAACTGCAGGACGTGCGCGCCAAGCTGACCGAGCAAAGCCTGTATCCCGTCGGCTCAACGCCAGCGCAATTTGACTCCCACATCCGTGCGGAGACGGCACGCTATGCAATGGTTGTCAAATCGGCGGGCATCAAGGTAGACTAAATTCGCGGATAATTCAGCGGAACAATCAACTACCCCGGCACCACCACTCGCGGCGCCAACCCCAAGCGTCGCGACCGCCGGGCAAATTGTTTGTCGTCAAACGAGGCCATGCTGTCGCAATCGCGATAGCTCGCGTGATGCAATGCATCCGCCAGCTCCAGCCCTGCTTCACGGTGAGAAAGCGCCTGAACGATACCGGCTCGATCTTCAATGGTGACGTGCGGCAACGCCAGCAGGTGTTTCATCACGCCCGCAATTTGTGCCGCCGAAAATTTGTAGTAACCACGCATCACCCATTCCAATTCCAGCAGCACGGTTTTGCAAACCATCAGTGGCTTGCCCGACTCTATCAGCCGTCGTGCGGCCTCACGCTGTTTTTTCGCCTCGACATCACTGTCATCCTGAATGTAGTAACGCGTCAGAACATTGGTATCGAGACCTATCACTTGCGTCGTTCCCGCTTACTTGCCGTCTTGTGCGCGGCCAGCAAGGTCGCCGGATCAAAATCCGCGGGCACTGCTGCCCGCTTGCTCTTGAGCATGCCGAATCCGCTGCTCGGAACGTTCGCCGGCTTGCTGAAAACACGCATCTCCAAGTGGTCGCCCACCAGACTAAACTCAACCTTACTGCCTTGACGCAGCCCCAGTCGCTGCCGCAGTGGTTTCGGAATGGTAACTTGCCCCTTGCTGGTAACTGATGTGGTGTCCATGATTGGCCTTTGTGAAATCCATGGTAATACTCGGTAAGAATATCATGATTTTCAGGGTGATGACTCGTATGGCAGGAACATCCCGCCGCCCTACTGCCGCCCGCCCTCCACCGCAAAACCCTCCGCGCGCCAGCGCAGCATACCGCCCGCGAGATTCGCCACGTCGGTAAAACCCGCGCGCTGCAAAATTACGCAGGCCTGCGCGGAGCGCGCACCCGAGCGGCACACCGCCACCACCGGGCGTTCGCGCGCCAGCTCGCCCGCGCGCGCGGTCAACTCACCCAGCGGGATCAGCGCCGCGCCCTGGATATGCCCCAGCGGACCGCTGAATTCCGTTGCCTCGCGCACATCAACAATCTGCACCTTGCCCGCGACCTCTTCCAGAGTATGCGGATAAATCTCCCAGATGCCGGCGAAGGTGAAGGTCAGATGCGCCCATGCCGGCTCAGCCGCGTTCGCCGGCGCATCGGTGACCTGCCCGCATTTCAGATTGGCAGGCACCGCCACGTCGATTTGTTTGGGATGCGGCAAGCCCAGGTTGCTCATGTAGCCGGTGAAGTCCGCTTCGCCGATGCTGCTGCCGAGCCGGGGGTTGAAGCGCCGCTCTTCGTCCACGCTGGTAACCGACAGCCCGCGGTAATCGTGGCCGGGATACAGCAGACACGTGGGCGGCAGCGTAAATATCTGGCTGTGCACGGAACGATACAGCGTGCGCGCGCTGCCCTGCTGAAAGTCGGTGCGCCCGCAGCCGCGGATCAGCAGCGCATCGCCGGTAAAGGCCATCGACTCGTCGTCGAGCACGTAGGTGAGACAACCGCTGGTGTGCCCCGGCGTCTCGCGCGCTTCAAGGTAGCGCGAACCAAATTCGATGCGCGTGCCGTGGATCAACGCAAGATCGGCGCCCGCGGCGCCACTGACTCCGGAGATCGCGATGCGGCTACCCAGGCGCTGCTTGAGTAGCGATGCGCCGGTCACGTGATCGGCATGCACGTGGGTTTCGAGCGTGCAGATTAATTTAAGGCCCAATTCGGAGATCAAGGCCCGATCTCGGCGCGCCTGCTCGAACACCGGGTCGATCAGCACCGCTTCACAAGTGCGTTCATCGCCCAGCAGGTAGCTGTAGGTGGAGGACTGCGGATCGAATAGCTGGCGAAAAATCATGGTGCGCGCTCCGTGACGGCAATCTGCATTATGGGCCGTCGGACGCGGAATTCAAGCTACCGACGGTTGACCATTCCCAGGCACGGGAATACATTGCCGGTCTGTGACTCGTGATCAGGGAGACTCAAATTTCCACTGTCCTCAAGCAGCAGCCCGGCATACTCAACACGCTCGACATCCGCCCGCTCACCGGCGGCATGGGCGCGGAAATCCACGGCGCCGATCTGTCACGGGAAATGGATGACGCTACCTTCGCCGCGATCAACCAGGTGTTGCTGGATCACGGCGTGATTTTTTTCCGTGGCCAGAGCATCACGCCGGCGCAGCAAATGGCGTTTGCAAAACATTGGGGCGAGATACATTTGCATCCGCACATGCGATGTTTGCCGGATCATCCGGGCATCATCGAGGTCGTCAAAAAGGAAACCGACACCACGGTGTTCGGCGCGAACTGGCACACCGATCAGATGTTCACGCCCACGCCCGCGCGGGTGACCATGCTCTACGCCAAGCAGGTGCCGCCGGTCGGCGGCGACACGCTGTTCGCCAATTTGCATAGGGCTTACGATACGTTGTCGGACGGCATGAAGGCGATGATCGCCAACCTGCGCACGCTGAGCATCTACGACAAAAAGAAAAAACGCCCGGCCGCGATGACGCCGACCGCACCCGAGGAAGACCCGCTCCCCTACGAGCATCCGCTGGTCAGGCATCACCCTGAAACCGGACGCAAGGCGCTGTACCTGTGCCACATCGGCATCACCTATCAAATCGTCGGCATGACGCCGGACGAAAGCCGTCCGCTGCTGCTGTACCTGATGCAGCACGCAACCCAGCCGGAATTCACCTGCCGCTTCCGCTGGGATGTCGGTTCGATGGCGGTGTGGGACAACCGCCGCGCCCTGCACTATCCGGTCAATGACTACTACGGCCACCGCCGCGTCATGCACCGCATCACGGTCAAGGGCGAATCCACGTTTTGATTTAACGGGACAGCCCAACACACATCGGGCTAGCCACATCGTGTCGTAATACCGCCGCGGAATACGTCGCGGGTGATGCGGAGTCGCGAGGCCTGCGTTATCCTCGGGCATCCCATGAAGAAAATATTTTACGGCTGGAAAATTGTATTTGCCGGCGGCGCTCTGCAATTTTTGCAGGGCATGCTGCTGAATCAGGCGTTCGGCGTGTATGTCGCGGTGCTGGTTGAAGAGCGCGGCTGGAGCAAGACCTCCCTGTCGGCCGCTGCCGCGCTGAAATCAACCGAAGTGGCGTTGCTGGGCCCGGTGCTCGGCTGGATGGTGGATCGCTTCGGCTCGCAGGGCATGGTGCGCGCGGGTGTGCTGTTGTTCGGCCTCGGGTTCATACTATTGAGTCAAATCGACACGCTCGCCGGCTTCTATGGCGCGTTTGTGATACTCGCGCTGGGCTCCAGCATGTTCAGCAACTTCCTGATGAGCGTGTCGATCATTCAATGGTTTGAAAAGCGCCGCACGCGCGCGCTGTCGGCGCTGCAGATGGGCGGCGCCATCGGCGGCCTGTTTGTATTCCTGGTGGCGCTATCGATGCAACACTTCGGCTGGCGGGTGACCGCCTTCGGTTCGGGCGTGATCGCCATCCTGGTCGGCTGGCCGCTCGCCTGCATGATTCGCAGCCGCCCGGAAGATCACGGTGAAACCATCGACGGTCTGCCCCCCGCCCCGAAAATCAGTGGGCAGCCCGAAGCGCCCGCCGCGCCGGCATTCACCGCGCGCCAGGCCTTGCGCACCAGCGCGTTCTGGCTGATTTCGCTGGGGCACGCCTGTTCTCTGCTGGTGGTGATTGCGATCAACGTGCATGCGATCACGCATATCAAAGTGGGGCTGGGCTATACGCTATCGCAGGCCACGCTTATTTTCACGCTAGTGACCGTAGGGCAATTTTTCGGCGTGATACTGGGATGGGGGCTTGGCGAAAAATTCGAGAAACGAAAGGTCGCCGCCGCCTGCATGCTGATGCACGCCACCGGCATGCTGATGCTCACCTACGCCATCGGCCCAGTCATGCTGGTGCTCGGCGTGCTGATTCACGGCACCGCATGGGGATTGCGCGGCCCGTTCATGCAGGCGATCCGCGCGGATTATTTTGGCCGGCGCTCGATCGGCGTGATCATGGGCCTGTCAGCAACCATCACCGTATTCGGCCACATCATCGGCCCCATATTGGCTGGCGCGTTTGCCGATTGGAACGGCAACTACCGCATGGGTTTTACCGTGCTGGCGATGATGGCGGCCGCAGGCTCGATGTTCTTTTTGATGGCGCGCCCACCGAAAATGCCCGAAGCGGAGAAGGTATTGTAAGTTATTGGTTTTATTATATTTTTTAGTTGCATCGGCTACGTTTCCGCCATTCCGCGCGCGCTCATCAGAACACATTTGCCGATCACCTGACGCTCGCGCACCAGCGCCAGCGCTTCCGGCGCCTGCTCAAACGTAAAGCGCCGATGGATCAGCGGCTTCAATACGCCGCAGCGCACCTGCTCCAGCAGCGTGCGCATCAACTCGGCCCAGGGTTCGGGATTACGCTGGGTGAATCCGCCGTACGGCGCACCGATCACCGACAGCGCGCCAAACAACACCTTGTTTGCGGGCGCAGCGGGTATGCGCCCGCCGGCAAACCCCACCACCAAAATGCGGCCGTCGATGGCGGTCGAGCGCATGGCCGCGTCGAACACATCGCCACCCACCGGATCAAACGACACATCCGCGCCGCGCCCCTGCGTCAATTCGCGGATGCGTTTGGCGAGCGGCTCGGTGCGCACATTCACCACGTAATCCGCGCCTTCGGTCTTGACTGCGCGCAGTTTGGCATCGTCGCTGCCGGTGGCGATCACGGTTGCGCCCATCATCTTGCCGAGCTTGACCGCCGCCAGCCCGACCCCGCCCGATGCGCCGTGCACCGCAAGCACTTCGCCCTGGGCGAGCCGCGCGCGAACCGCGAGCGCGTAATAACTGGTGCCGAAGTTGAGCGGAAATCCGGCGATGTCCGTAAGCCGTATGCCGGGCGGCACTAACACGGCACGCGCGGCCGGCAGCGTTACTTCATCGGCGAAACAGGCACGCACGTCGTTGTTTTGCACCAGCACGCGGTCGCCCTCCTTGAAACGCGTGACACCCACGCCACAGGCCGTAACCACGCCCGCGCCCTCGGTGCCCAGCACAAACGGCGGCGTGAGCTTCACCTGATAGCGGCCCGCGGTGACCAGCAGATCGCCAAAATTGACGCCGCCCGCGTGCAGCGCGACGCGTATCTCGCCGGTGCCGGGTGGGCGCGAGGGCCACTCCATCACCGTCAGTTGCGGCGGCTCCCCGAGTGCCGTGCAGACGACGGCTTTCATCGGTACGCAACGCTTTCCGCGTCCCACGCATCGGCGCTTAATCCTGCTTTCACCAGCGAATTTTTTTCCACCTTGTTGGTGCCAGTGCGCGGCAAGGTGTCCATGAATTCGATGTAGCGCGGCAACATGAATTTCGGCAAACGCGCGTTAAGCCACGCATGCAGATCGGCCGGTGCAAGCGCCGCGCCGGATTTCAGCACCGCCACCAGCCGGATATCGTCTTCGCCCGACGGCGCGGGATGCGCGATCACCACGCACTCGGCAATCGCGGGATGCGCCGCGACGCCGCGCTCGACTTCGGACGACGACACGTTTTCGCCGCGTCGCCGGATGCGCTCTTTCATGCGGTCGATATAGAAATAGTTGCCGTCCGCATCGCAGCGGAGGATATCGCCGGTGTGAAACCACAGGTTGCGCCAGGCATCGAGCGTCGCCTGCGGCTTGTTGAGATAGCCCTGCATCGCGATGTACGGCTTGCGCGGGCGGCCCACCAGTTCGCCCGGTTCGCCCGGCGGCACCGGCAAATCATTGTTGTCCACCAATGCGAGATCCCAGTCTTCATGCGCGCGCCCTGTCGAGCCCAGCGTGCGCTCCGGGTAAGGGTTGTAGAGCATGAAGCTGGTTTCCGTCATGGAAAAGGCTTCCAGCGTGCGCACGCCGAAGCGCGCTTCGAAATCCAGATCATGCGCGGCATTAAAAATCGCGCGAACGCGATGCGCGCGGTCATACGCGCCGGGCGGTTGCGCCTGCACCAACGCCACCACCGCATGCACGATGTAGGCCAGCGTCGCCTTGCACTGCGCCGCCTGCTCCCAGTAGCGCGACGCGCTGAAACGCTCGCCGATCACGGCGTGCGCACCGAGCACCAGCGCGGGCAGCGCGCACATGCGGCTCGACAAGCCGTGAAACAGCGGCAGCGGCGAATACAACACGTCGTCGCGCGTCATGCCTGACAGGCGCATGAAGGTGCAGGCCGACGAAAACGTCAATGCATTCGGCAGCATCACGCCCTTCGCCGGGCCGGTGGTGCCCGAGGTATACGAAATAAACTGAATGCGGCGAAAGTCGCCCGCAATTTCCGGATCGGCGCCCGTGCTTTGATAGAGCGTTTCAAACGGCACGATGCGGCTCTGCTCGACAATCGCTGCGGCGCCCGTGGTGTCGCCCATCACGGCGAGCCACGGAATCAACTGCTTGAACGCCGCGCGCATCGAATCCAGCGCGGGCAGCAGATCGTGCGAGACAATCACTACGTCGGCTTGCGCGTCTTCAAGCTGCGCTTCGAGCGCCATGCCCTTGAGATTGGTATTGAGCGGCACGATTGCCGCGCCCAGCAAGCTGCACGCGTACCACGTAAAAATAAATTCCGCGCAGTTGGGCAGCAACAGCAGCACACGGCCGCCCTCGCGGATGCCGCGGGCGGCCAGCCCACGCGCGAGATCGCGCGAGCGCCGCTCGGTTTCGGCAAACGTATAGGTGCGCGCCCCAAACGTGAGATAGGGCCGATCGCCATCCTCGGCGGCGCGTAGCCGCAGCAAGCGGCCGATGTCGCGTTGATGGAGAGGCAGGTTGTAGAGCGGATCAGCGTCGTGCTGCGCCCGTCGATCGGATTGTTCGGATTTCATGTGAATAACGAATAGGACGTGCGACGTATACTACACTAGCAAAATCACCAGGCATCCAGCGAATTTGGAGAGAACCATGATTGATTTGCCACCACCGTTACCTGCACGCGTCACGCTGATTATGTTGATCGCGTTGACTGCATTCATTCTGTTGGCGGCAATTGCGTCCCCTACGACGGTCTTCGCGCAGAACAACGCTCCGGCGGCGTATCCGAACAAACCCATACGCATGTTAGTGCCGTTTGCCACCGGCGGTGGCGCCGATGTGGTGATGCGGCCCTTCGTACAACGGCTGACCGAGCGTCTGGGTCAATCCATCGTCTACGAAAATCGCGGCGGCGCGGGCGGCGTGCTGGCCGGCGAAACCGTGGCGCGCGCCGCGCCTGACGGGTACACCCTGCTGGCGGGCGCGGTTTCCGTGATGACGGTCACCGGAAATCTGATGAAGATTCCGTTTGATCCCGCCACGGATTTCGCGCCGATCACCAAGGTCGCGGATGTCACGAGCCTGCTGGGCGCTCGCCCCGGTCTCGCGCCGCGCACGCTGAAGGAAATGGTTGAATACGCGAAGGCGTCGCCCGGCAAGCTCATCTGGGGTATTTCCGGCATCGGCTCGGCGGGCCATCTGGCGATGGAGCGCTTTCGCATGGAACAAGGCATCGACGTCACGCAGGTCATCTACAAAGGTGCCGGGCCCGGCACGCTCGCCCTGCTGAGCAACGAAATCGACATCATGTCGGCGAACCCCGGCGTGTTCATGCCGCACATCAAGGCCGGGCGCCTGCGCGCCGTCGCCGTGTCGAGCGCGCAGCGCATCGCGATTCTGCCGGATCTGCCCACCTATGCCGAAATGGGATTTCAGGGTTACATCCACGGATCGTGGTACGGTTTGGTCGCACCCGCGCGCACGCCGCCGACCCTCATTAACCGTCTGCACGAGGAAAGTATCAAGGTGCTGAAGGAGCCTGACATCATTGCCGTGTTCGCACGCGACGGCGGCGTGCCCGTCGGCAATACGCCGCAGGCGTTTGCACGCGAAATACGCGAAGAAATCGCCGCTTCGGCGAAAATTATCCGCGCAGCGAAAATCAAACTGTAGTCGCGCGCAGGCTCATTTCTCGACGGTTTCGCGCTCCACCGCCAGCATGCGTTCCATGCCTATCGTGTCATGCAAGGCGTGCTGCTCGTCTTTGTGCGTGGTGCCGGCCATCAGCGGATCGGGTACGCCGCGCGCCAGGCACTCGTAGCTCTGCTTCATGGCGCGGTGAAACGCCCACGCTGAAATGGAGCTGGCAAGTATGCGATAACCGAGCGCGCCCAGTTCATCCAGCGGCAAACCGGCGCCTTGCGCGCCATGCCCGCCCAGACCGAACATCAAGGGCGGAGGCAACTCGCGCGCGACGATTTTTGCTTCGTCGGCATTGCGCACGCTCAAGTACAGCATGTCGGCGCCGGCCTCGCGGTACGCCCGCGCGCGTTTGATCGCGTCGCCCATGCCGCCCGGCCCGCGTATGCCATTGGTGCGCGCGATGATGACAAAATCAGGATCGCGCCGTGCCTTTACCGATTCGCGAATTTTAGCGGCCATCAATTCCAGCGGCGCCATGTGTTCGGTGCCGACGTGATGATGCGCGCGCTTGGGCAGAATTTGATCCTCGATTTCAATCGCGGCAAATCCTGCCACCTCCGCCATGCCGATGGTGTGGTGCATGTGCATCGGATCGCCAAAGCCCGCCGCGCCGTCAAGAATCAACGGCAGGCTGCACGCCGCACGGATATCGATGCCGGCCTGACATAGTTGCGTGATGTTGAGATTCGCTTCAAGGCAGCAATTCAGATAGCCGATGGTGCCGCCGCCGAGATACAGCACCTCGAAGCCCGCGCCTTCAGCGAGTTTCGCGCTCAAGGGATTGAACACCGCCGGTGCGATCAAGGCGCGATTGCCGGCGAGTAACTGGCGTAATGTTTTTGCTGCGGTCATCGATGCTGCCTCCTTGGCTTATGTGCGCTACGTCTTACTTGACTTGAATCCCGACCTCTTTAATCAGCTTGGCCCAGCGCGTGATTTCGAACTCCAGATACTTGCCGAGCGCCTCGGGTGTGCCGCCGAGCGGCGTCACGCCCAGCGTCTGAAGCCGCTCCCGCACGTCCGGCATTTGCAGCATGCGCGTGATTTCGTTATTGAGCCGGTCCACGATCGCGCGCGGCGTGCGCGCCGGGGCAAACACGTTGTACCACGCGATCATCTCGTAGCCGGCCACACCCGATTCGCCGATGGTGGGTATGTCGGGCGCCACCTCCACCCGCTTTGCGCTGCTAACGCCCAGCGCGCGCAACTTGCCGCTGCGCGTATACGGCAGCGTGCCGGTGATCACGTTGAAAGTCCCTTGCACTTCGCCGCTCATCACGGAAGTCACCGCCGGCCCGCCGCCCTTGAACGGCACGTGCAGCATGTCGATGCCGGCCATGCTGCGAAACAATTCCATCGCCAAGTGCGACGAGGTGCCCGCGCCCGACGACGCGAAGATCACCTTGCCGGGTTGCGCCTTGGCCAAGCTGACCAGATCGCGCGCTGACTTTGCGGGCAACGACGGGTTCACCGCCAGCAGATAAGGCATCTGCGCCAGCAAAATCACCGGTGCCAGATCCTTGACCGGATTAAACGGCAACTTATACAGCGACACATTCATCGCAACCCCGCCAGAGGTCGTCAGCAAGGTGTAGCCGTCCGGCGGCGCGCGCACCACCACGTCGATGCCGATGGTCGAACCGCCGCCGGGACGGTTGTCGATAATCACCGGCTGTCCCCAAACCTCGAACAATTTTTGCGACAGCACGCGCCCCACCAGATCATTCGAACCGCCGGGCGTGAAGGGCACCACCAGCCGTATCGGTTTGCTCGGGTAATTGTCGCCGGCCGCGGCGGCGGCAGTAGTTGCGATGCCTGTTGTAACCGCCATCAGGCAGAGAATCTGCATTGATTTCCACATAAATCGTAACATAATGTTTTTATTGAGTAATTTTTATAGCTCACTGAAACCCGGATCAACCGGGCGCCCTCACCTGCGATGGTAAAATCTTTTCAACCACCAAGGAATATTCCCATGAATTTAAAAATAGAGCGAGTCGAAGTATTTGCCGTAGCGATGCCTTTGATGGGCAACTTCCGAAGCGCTGGCGTGACCAAGCAGGCGACGAAATGCGTGGTGGTGCGCCTTACCGCATCGGACGGCACGGTGGGCATCAGCAGCATCGAACCGTCGGCCGTGGTCAAATCGCCGGGCACCGCTGCGGACCTTGCGGTCGCCATTCGCGAGCGCATCGCGCCGGCGCTGATCGGATTGGACCCGACCAACATCAACCGCTTGATCGCCTTGATGGACGGACTAACGCCTACACAGCCCGGCGCGGCCGCCGCGGTAGAAATGGCCTGCGTCGAACTCGCGGCGCGCAGTCAGGGCGTGCCGCTCTACACCTACCTCGGCGGTGCGGCGCATACCGAGGTGCTGTTCAATGGCTGGATCGGCGAGCTGCCGCCCGACGAGGCGGCAACCGAAGCGCGGCGCTGGCTCAAGGCCGGTTTTCGCTCGGCAAAAATCAAAGTCGGCGGCGGCATCGAAGCCGACCGCGACCGCGTTGCCGCGGTGCGCGACGCGGTGGGCAACGCGATGAAGTTGCGCATCGACGCCAACTTGCAGTACGACGCCGACACTTCGCTGAAACTCTGTCGCATGGTCAAGCCATATGACTTGCAACTCTTCGAGCAGCCGGCGCATTTGCGCGATCTCGATGGATTGGCGCGCGTGCGTCGCGAAGGCGGCATACCGGTGATGGCCGACGAATCCGTCAGCGACCACGCCAGCCTGATCGCAGTCATCAAGGCCGGCGCGGCGGACTACGTCAAATTCGGCATCAAGCAGGCTGGCGGCATACTGCGCGCCTCGCGCATGCTCGCCACCGCCGAGGCCGCGGGCATTCCGGTGGTCATCGGTCACGGCTTCGGTCTGGATCCGAGCACGCTGGCGGAAATCATGCTGGCCGCGACCTCGCGCAATGTGCTGCCCGGACTCGAATGCGTGGGGCCGCTCAAGGTGGTCGATACGGTTGCCACCACGCGCCTGGATATTTCCTCGGGCAGCATGCCATTGCCTGACGGGCCGGGGCTCGGCATCACCCTCGATGACAGCAAACTCCAACAATACCGGATGCGGTAGCGGTAGCGCAGACGCCGCCGCTACTCCGCTTTGATGTTGCCGGCCTTGACCACCTTCGACCACATCGCAATCTCGCGCGCGATGCGTTGTGAAAAAGCGTCGGGCGTGGAGTGTGCGGCTTCCAGATCGTAGCTGCGCAAACGTTTCGTCACGTCGGGCTGCTGGAGTATGCGCGCGAGCTCCTGATTCAACAGCGCGATGATCGGCTTGGGGGTGTGCTGGGGCACGCCGAGGCCGTACCAGAACGTCGCCGCATAGCCTGGCGCAATTTCCGCCATGGTGGGTAGATCGGGCGCCTCCGGCGAACGTTGCTCGCCGCTGACTGCAAGCAAACGCAGCTTGCCCGCGCTGGCGTGCGGCAAAAGCCCGGCGCCCGGCGCAAGGTAAAACTGTATCTGTCCGCCGAGCAAATCCGCGATGGCGGCGCCGATGCCTTTGTACGGCACGTGAACCAGGTCGGTGCTGGTCATCTGACGAAACAGCTCGGTCGCAAGATGCGTGGAGCTGCCGATGCCGCCGGAACCGTAGTTCAGGCTACCCGGTTTCGCGCGCGCCAGATCGACAAACTCCTTCAGCGTCGCGGCCTTCACCGACGGGTGTACGGCGAGGAACATGGGGCCGGCGGCGATCAAGCCGACGGGGGCTATGGCTTTGAGCGGATCGTACGGCAGTTTATACAGCGCCGCGCTGCCCGAATACGCCGACGACATCATGATGATCGTGTAGCCGTCCGGATTGGCGCGCGCCGTGATCGCGACGCCAAGCGTGGTGGCCGCGCCGGGACGGTTATCGACGATAAACTGCTGGCCGAATTTGTCGGTAAAGCGTGTCGCGATCATGCGCGCGACCGTGTCCACGCTGCCGCCAGCCGCCAGAGGCACGATGATACGCACCGGCTTTTCGGGCCACTTTCCCAATTGCGCATGGGCAAGCTGCGCCGCTGCGGTAAGTACCACGAGTAGCAATGCAACGCGTCTGTTCAATACCGGCCCTCCTCCCAGAATCCGCGGCTATCCTGCGCTTGTCACACAATGTCCGTCAAGCCGACGCCAGGATTTTGCGCTGGCCGGTGAGCGGTGCGACAATCACTCTCGGGTAAGCAAGCCCGCATGCGCCGGGCGTGTATCAGGGAGAAAGCAAATTGAGCACTACCAAGACTCGGGAACTCGGCATTGCAGTGGTGGGCTCCGGCAGAATCGGTTCGTTGCGCGCGCGCATGGCGGCGGCGCACCCCGCGGTTAAATTTCTTGCGGTGTCCGATCTCAGCGCCGACCGTGCCGCCCATCTCGCCGAACTCAGCGGCGCTGACTTTTCAACCACCGATAATCTGGCGGCCATCTCGCACCCGCAAGTCAACGCGGTGATCGTCTCCACCAGCGAGCACGAACATCTTGAGCCCGTGATGCAGGCGCTCGAACTCGGCAAGCCGGTGCTGGTGGAAAAGCCCATTGCCCTGACCCTGGCCGACGCCGATCGCATCATCGCCAAATCCGAGCAAACCGGAACGCCGCTGCACGTCGGTTATGCGCAGCGCTTCAAGCGCCGCTATCTGTCCGCCAAGGATCAAATCCTCGAAGGCCGCCTCGGCGAGATCACCGCGCTCACCGGGCGCGCCTGCAATACGCGCGCGCAAGGCATCGAAATCCTCAAGCGTTCCGCCATCGCAACCCCGGTGGTCGATGTGCTGACCTATTGGGTCGATGTCGCGGGCTGGTTTCTGGAAGGCATACGCCCGGTTGAAGTCACCGCGCGCGGACACGGTACCGTGTTTCGCGCGGCGGGCTACGACGTCAACGATGCCACGTTTTCGCTGATCACGTATGAGAACGGCGCGGTGGTTAACCTCGGCGTCTACTTTGCGCTGCCGGCCCATGCGCCGCAACTCGGCATGGGTGTGCGCATCGAAGTGTATGGCTCCGAAGGCGCATTGATCCTCAACGACGATCACACCGACGAACTGCTGATCACCAATAAGGGCATTCCGCACGCCTATATCCCCGACCTCGAATTCAAGACCGCATTCCTGTCGTCATCCACGCCGGGTAACTGGCATCTGGGCGACTACTGGGGCCCGGTCGCGGACGAGTCGCGGGTGTGGCTCGACCATCTGTCACGCAACCGCGCGTGCCCGATGGCCACCGCGCGCGAGGCGCGGCAAACACTCGAGATCACACTGGCCATCGAGGAATCCGCGCGCATCGGCAAGGCGGTAAGGCTGGGCAAATGAGCATTCGTCGCCGCCTTGAAACAGGCAAAGAGGAATATGTGATAAGTATATATTTTTATTCATTATTTTTTACGTTGTTACTGACAGCCTCTGCGCTCGTCGAGGCGCAAGCACCCGCCCCCGCACCGTTTCCCACGCGCCCGGTACGCCTGCTAACCGCGCAAGCCGCAGGGGGACCGACCGATGTCGTCGCACGCATATACGCAAGTCGGTTGTCTGAACTGCTCGGCCAGCAAGCGGTAGTGGACAACCGTCACGGCGCGGGCGGCAGCATCGCAGGAGAACTCACCGCGCGCGCGCCAGCCGATGGCTACACGCTCATGGTCGCAGCCAACGGCACACTGGCGGTCGCGCCGCATCTGATCAAATTGTCCTACGACGCACGCAAGGATTTGACGCCGGTGGCGCTGATCGGCAACAGTCCGCTGGGCTTGATGGTCTATCCGCAACTGCCGGCCGCGTCGTTCAAGGAACTGATCGCGCTCGCTAAAGCGCGGCCCGGAAAAATAAACTTCGGCTCGTCGGCCACCGGCGCGACATCGCATCTTGCCAGTGAACTATTGAAAATGCTGGCCGGCATCAACATCATTCACGTGCCGTATAAAGGCGCTGGCCCGGCATTGATCGCCATCATGTCCGGCGAAATCGAAATGCTGATTTCCGGTCTGTCGTCAGGCATGCCCTACGTCAAGCAAAAGCAAGTGCGCCTGCTGGCGGTGAGCAGCGCCAAGCGCGTGTCACTCGTGCCGGACGTGCCGTCGATGGCCGAGACCGTACCAGGATACGATGTGAGTTCCTGGTACGCCGTGCTCGCGCCCGTAGGCACGCCGCGCGCAATCATCGAGCGGCTGCATCAGGCTTCCACTGCGGCGGTGACGACGCCGGAAGTTCAAGCCAAACTGGTAACGGCCGGCGTGGAAATAGAAACACCTTCCCCCGCGCAACTGGCTGCAAAACTCAGCGCCGACTATGAGCGCTGGGGTAAAGTGGTCAAAGCCGCCGGCATCAAACCCAACTGATGAAATCGAAATCGTAATGCCGGATTTTGACGCAATCGTTGTAGGCGGTGGCTTGGTCGGCGCAGCCGTCGCCTACGGCCTCGCGCGACGCGGTAAAAAAGCCGTAGTGCTGGACGAGGGGGACATCGCGCATCGCGCCTCGCGCGGCAACTTCGGCCTGGTGTGGGTGCAGAGCAAAGGCTTCGGCGTGCCGGAATACCAGCGCTGGACGCGACGCTCGTCCGAGGACTGGGTTGCGTTTTCCGCTGAGTTGCAACAAGAAACCGGCATTTATAGCGGCCACGAACGACCCGGCGGTGTCACGATCTGTCTGACCGAAGCAGAATTCGCCAAGCGCAGCGAGCGCATGGCACAACTGCATCTCGAAGCCGGCAACACGGGGTTCGACTACGAGATGCTGGATCACGCGGCGCTGAAGAAACGCATTCTCGCCATCGGGCCAACGGTAACCGGCGCATCGTTCACGCCCTACGACGGCCACGCCAATCCGCTGACGACCTTGCGCGCGCTGCATGCGGCGCTGCTTAAGCGCGGAAGCGTCTATGTACCCCATGCCAGGGTCGAACACATCAACGCCGCGCCCAACCAATTCAGCATCACCCGCAATGGCGTCACCTATGCCGCGCCTCGTCTGGTGCTCGGCGCGGGCCTCGGCAACAATCCTCTCGGCAAGCTGGTCGGGCTTAACGTGCCGGTGCATCCCTCGCGCGGGCAGATCATCGTCACCGAGCGCGTGCAGCCGGTACTGCCCATGCCCACGCTGATGATCCGTCAGACCGTGGAAGGCACGCTGATGATCGGCGAATCGCGCGAGGACGCCGGCTTCGACGACACCACCTCGCCGGAAATACTGCACACGCTGGCGGATCGCGCGGTGAAAACCTTCCCTTTCCTGCGCGACACACGCATTGTGCGCACGTGGGCGGCGCTGCGCGTGATGGCGCCGGATGGCTTGCCAATTTATGAACAGTCGCGCGAGTATCCCGGCGCGTTTGTCTGCACCTGCCACAGCGGTGTCACCTTGGCGGCGGCGCATGCGCTGCACTATGCGGGTTATGTGATCGACGGCGCGCTGCCGCCCGAACTGGCGCGCTTTTCAACGAGGCGATTCGATGTTCAAGCTGCTGCCTGATAACGCTGCGACTACGGTCACGGTCATGGTTAACGGCAAAACCGTAAGCGTGCCGCAGGGTTTTACCGCCGCGGCGGCGATGCTGCTGCAGGGCAACGGCGCCACGCGCACGAGCGCCTTGAGCGGTGAAGGCCGCGCGCCGTACTGCATGATGGGCGTGTGCTTCGAATGCCTGATGGACATCAACGGTGAGCCGAATCAACAAGGTTGCCTGGTCACCGTGACCGAGGGCATGCGTATCAACGCGCAGCACGGCAAACGCATGGTGGCCGAATGAGCCCGCCATTTGATCTAGCCATCGTCGGTGCCGGCCCCGCCGGCATGGCCGCTGCGATGACCGCCGCCGAGTTGGGGCTGAGCGTCGCGGTGCTCGATGAGCAACCCGAACCGGGCGGGCAAATTTATCGCGGCGTGGAACGACTCGCCGCCACGCGCCCGAATCACCTCGCGTGGCTGGGGCCTGACTACGCCGCCGGGCTGGAATTGGCACGCTCGTTCCGCAAGGCCAAGGTTGAATACCTGGACGGCGCGAAAGTCTGGCAAATCGAAGGCACATCTGCAGGCCGCCTCTTTTACAAACGCCATAGCGCGGCAGGCATACTCACCGCCCAAAAATTCCTTATCGCGCCCGGCGCGATGGAACGACCCATGCCGGTGCCGGGCTGGACATTGCCAGGCGTGATGACCTGCGGCGCGGCGCAAACGGTGCTGAAGGCGCACGGTCTGGTACCGCAAGGACGCTTCGTGCTCGCGGGCTGCGGGCCGCTGCTGTTGCTGCTGGCGACGCAACTGGTACGCGCCGGGATCAAACCCGCCGCGATACTCGAAACCGAAATCAACCGCTGGACCGCGCTGCCGCGACTGCCCGGCTTTTTGGCCGCGCCCGGTTATCTCGGCAAAGGGCTGGGCCTGCTGCGCGAACTCAAGGCTGCGAGCATCGCGGTTCACAAGGGGGTGACGCACCTCGCGATCAAGGGCGACACACAGGCACGCGAAATCGAATACACCTGCGGCGGAGCCACGCGCACCGAGCCGGTGGATCTGGTGTTGCTGCATCAGGGCGTCGTGCCCAACGGCAATCTCGCGTGGTCGATGCGCCTCGCGCATGAATGGGATGACGCGCAACGCAGCTATCGCCCGGTACTGGATGCGTGGGGACGCAGCTCAAATCCGGCGGTGCTGGTGGCCGGTGACGCGGGCGGCATCATTGGCGCCAAGGGCGCGGAAGCCATGGGGCGCGTAGCGGCCTTCGCTGCGGCAACCGATGCCGGCAAGATCAGTGCAGGGGACGCCGGCGAACGCGCCAACGCCGCACGCGCCGAGTTCGCCAAACATCGCGGCGCGCGGCCCTTTCTGGATGCGCTGTATCGGCCGCAACAACAGTGGGTCGCCCCGCCCGATGCCGACACGATGGTGTGCCGGTGCGAGGAAGTGCGCGCCGGTGAAATCCGCCGCCTCGTCACGGATCAACTCTGCCCCGGCCCCAACCAGATGAAATCGTTCGTACGCTGCGGCATGGGGCCGTGTCAGGGGCGCTTGTGCGGGCTTACCACAGTGGAGATCATCGCCGAGTGCCGCGGCTTGCCGGTCAAGGACATCGGCTACTATCGAATTCGCTCACCCATCAAACCCATTACCGTCGGCGATCTGGCCACGCTGGATGTGCCCCGGCGCGACGACGCTGTTGGTTTATAAAACAGGCACGCAGTGTATTCCGTGCGAATCAACGAACATCCCAAACTATTAACGACGCCCCCAAAAAACCAACCCGTCGTTCCCGCGCAGGCGGGAACCCATAACACAGTGCCACGTGAGACACCGCACGGGTTCCGACCTGCGCTGTAACGACGGCGAGGGGTTTCAACCACTCTTGGATGAAGCATAAATAAGGAAACACCATGACCACCTACCGCCCCACCATCACCGGCCAGAAACATATGATCTCGGCCGGTCACTACTCCGCCACGCACGCCGGGTTTCAAATCCTCGAAGCCGGTGGCAACGCCATAGACGCTGGCGTCGCGGCAGGCATGGCGCTGGGCATACTGCAAACCGACCGCGTGAACTTCGCCGGCGTCGCACCGATCATGATTTACCTCGCCGATAAACGCGAGATCATCAACATCGACGGCCTCGGCACCTGGCCCAAGGCCGCGTCACTCGATTACTTCATCCAAAAACACGGCGGCAAAATGCCGCCGGGCATCCTGCGTACGGTGATGCCCGCAGCACCTGCGTCGTGGATCATGGCGCTGCAACGCTACGGCACGATGAGTTTCGGCGAAGTGGCACGCGAAGCCACGCGGCTCGCACGTGAAGGCTTTGCGATGCATGGATTCATGCAGGAATACATCGCCGATCACGTCGAGAGTTATCGGCGCTGGCCGTCGAGCGCTGAAGTATTTTTACCCAAGGGCCGTCCGCCGAACGTCGGCGCGCGTTTTGTGCAAACCGAACTGGCGGCATCGCTGCAATACATGGCCGACGAAGAAGCCGCGCACAAAGGTAAAGGCCGCGCGGCGGGCTTGCAGGCCGCGCGCGATGCCTTTTACAAAGGTGACATCGCGCAAAAAATCGCGAAATATCACAATGATAACGGCGGCTGGGTGACGGCGGATGATCTCGCTGCGTATGAAGTCAGTTTTGAAAAACCCGTGAGCACGAATTTTCACGGCGTCGATGTCTATGCCTGCGGCCCGTGGACGCAAGGGCCGGTGCTGCCGCAAACACTGAATCTATTGAGCGGTTTTGACCTGAAAGCGATGGGCCACAATTCCGCCGCCTATGTGCATACGCTCACCGAGGCCTTGAAGCTTTCATTCGCCGACCGCCACCGTTACTACGGCGATCCGAAATTCGT
>CANIID010000003.1 GCA_947467315.1 Betaproteobacteria bacterium
ACACTTACGCGAAGGGGATCAAAATCTCTGACGAGGAACACGCCGCTCTTGCCATCGAGCGCGATGCGTTTCACGGCGAATGGAATTACCGCTTGCCGCCGCGAATGATTGCGGCCGAATGAATATGTTCATGTTATTATTGCTTGATTACTTAATTTCGACGGCAGCGATCAGAATGCGGCGAAGACCGTCGGGCTTTCGCGCTGGGGCGGCGCGGGCCTGAAAGACGGCGCGAACAAAATTGTTGTGATTGCCAGCGATGCCGCCGGTAAGGAAATCGCGCGCGCCGAACGCGTGCTGCACTACGCCGGCACCGCCGTCGAAGGCCGCTTTGTTGCCGCCGCCTCGACGCTGGTCGCCGACGGGCGCACGGCGCCGGTGATCGCCGTGCGTATTTTCGACCGCGACGGCAAACCGGCGCGTCACGGTACCGACGGGCCGTTGCAGATTTCCGCGCCATATCAATCGCTCGAAGTGGCGCAGCGCCGCGATGGCCGTCCGCTGCTCGACGACATCAATAACGTCGCCAAATGGCGCGTCACGGAAGACGGCATTGCGCTGATCCGTCTGCAACCAACGACGAACTCGGGCGAAGTGGTATTGACGTTCAACTTCCAGGGCCGTCCGCCGCAAGTGATCCGCGCGTGGCTGAAGCCCGAAATGCGCGAATGGATCCTCGTCGGCTTCGGCGAAGGCACCATCGGTCATCGCAAACTTTCCGGCAATGTCGAAAACCTGCCGGCAGGTGATGCCGACGAGACGCTGTGGAAAGACGGCCGCGTGGCGTTCTATGCCAAGGGTCAGGTCAAGGGTGATTTTCTGCTGACCGTTGCGTACGACACGGACAAAGAGCAGCGCCGCACCACTGGCAATGCCGGCGCGCGGCTGAATCAGATGATCGACCGCAAGCAGTACTACACGATCTACGGCGACACCACCAGCCCGCAGTACGACGCGGCGAGTGCGCGCAAACTCTATATCAAGATCGAGAAAGAACAGTTTTACGCGCTGTTCGGCGACTTCGACACCGGTATGAGCGTGACGGAATTGTCGCGTTACTCACGCACGCTGAACGGCGTGAAGAGTGAATTCCGCGGCGAGAACGTGTCGTATACCGCGTTCGCCACCAAGACCGCGCAGGCGTTCGTGAAAGACGAGCTGCGCCCCGACGGCACCTCGGGGCTGTATCGTCTGACACGCCGCGGCATTATTCCCAACAGCGACAAGGTCACGGTCGAAACGCGCGACCGCTTCCGCAATGAAGTCATCGTCAAATCCGAGCCGATGAGCCGCGGCATCGATTATGAAATCGATTACACGCTCGGCACCCTGTTCTTCCGCAAGGCGATCCCTGGCAAGGATGAGAATTTCAACCCGATTTACATCGTTGCCGACTACGAATCCGAAGACACCGCGCGCGACGAGCGCATCACCGCCGGCGGACGCGTGGCGGTGCGCACCAGCGACGGCAAGGGCGAGGTCGGCGTATCGGCGGTGCACGAAGGCACACGCGGCGCACGAGGTGATTTGGCGGGCGTGGACGCGACGTACCATATCGACGACAAGACGCGTGTGCGCGCCGAAGTCGCCGAAAGTAAACGCGAATTCGCGGGCGCCAACGTTTCCGGCAGCGCGTATCTCGTCGAAGTGCGCCGGCAGGATGCCAACGTGGCCGCAACCGCCTACGTGCGCGGACAGGAAGGCGGCTTCGGCCTCGGCCAGCAGGCCGCTGCGCAAGCCGGCACCACCAAAGTGGGCGGCGATGTGTCGGTGAAATTGACGGAAGAGTTGCGGTTGAATGCGCAGGCCGTGCATGAGCGTACCGACAACGCCGGCGCCCAATCCGACCGCACGCTGATCGAGGGCCGCATCAATTACGTCCAGCCCGACTACAGCCTCTATGGTGGCGGGCGCATGGTGAACGATCGCAGCGCCACTGGCGAGACGCTGACCGCGAATCAGGTGGTGGCGGGTGGCAGCTACAAACTGATGGGCGGTCGCCTGAATCTGCGCATCGATTCGGCGCTGACCGCGGGCGGCAACAACGCCAGCACGGATTACCCGCATCGCCTGCGTGTGGGTGCGGATTACAAAATCAGCGAGACCATGTCGTTGTTTGCGGATCAGGAATTGGCGTACGGTGCGCGCGAGAACGCGAGCACCACGCGCCTCGGCGTGAAATCGAAGCCCTGGGAAGGCGCCGAAAGCGCCAGCTCGGTCAATATCGGCATGACGCCGTACGGCCCGTCCCTATCGACGACCAGCACTATGACGCAATCGTTGCGGCTTTCCGATAAGCTGACATTGCAGGGCGGCATGGACCGCACCAGCACGCTGCGCAGGCCAGGTAACGCGCCATTGAATGCCAATGCGCCGTCGGCGCAAGGCGTGACATCGCTTGGTGGTGCGGCGTCGCAGAGCGTGGCGCCAGTTTCACCGGGCTTCACCGCCACGCCGGTCGAGGATTACACCTCGATCTTCGCCGGCGCGACGTGGAACAACGGCCCGTGGGGCGCCAGCCTGCGCGGCGAATGGCGCAAAGGCGATACCTTTGACCGCCTGAATCTGTCGGCGAACGTGCATCGCGATCTGAAAGAAGGTGAAGCGCTGGCCGCGACTGCGCTCTTCACGGGTACCAAAGGTGATGTCGCGGGCGACACGCGCAGCCTCGACTTGCGCTTGAGCTACGCTTACCGGCCCAGCGGCAGTCGTCTGATCGTGCTTGACCGGCTTGATTATATTCAGGAAGAATCCGACAGGATCGGCGGCACGCGTAGCCGCAAACTGGTGAACAACTTCAATGCCAATTATCAGTACGATCGCAGCACCCAGTTTGCCATGCAGTACGGCGCCAAATACGTGTTTGATACTTTCGACGGAGCCAGTGTCAGCGGATTTACCGACTTGTATGGCATCGAAGTGCGCCGCGATCTGGGCAAGCGTTTCGACATCGGCGCGCGCGCGTCGGTACTGCATTCGTGGGGTTCGAAAACCACCACGCCGTCGTATGGCGCGAGCGTGGGCTTTTCGCCGGTGACGAATATGTGGGTGGGCGTCGGATATAACTTCGCGAGTTTCCGTGACCATGATTTCTCGGGCGCGAATGCAACGGCGAAAGGCTCGTACCTGTTCTTCCGCTTCAAGGCGGATCAGGGCGTGAAGGACACCACCACACAGCGAAAATTGATGTTTGAAGAGGCGGTGCGATGAAAACGCGTTGTTTACGGTTCATTCATCTGCTGGCTGCGCTGAGCGCGCTGCTGGTGTTGCAAACATTCCTGGTCGTGCCGGATGCCGCGGCGCAGGTTGCGCGCGCCTTCACGGCACGCTACAGCAACAACGCGAATGGCGACATCCGGCTGATCGGCAATACAGTCATGACGTGCAGCACCACCACGGGTGCCAATGCCGCTTCCTGTCTGGCTGCGCGTACGGGAGGGAATGCCACGCTGAACAACAACGCCGATTTCGACATGATTTACGAAAACGTGGATAGCGATCCCACCCGGTTTAATTCTTCGCAGGCGACGTTGTCGATCCCGGCAGGCTCCACCGTGCTGTTCGCGGGTTTGTACTGGGGCGCCAGCTCTGTTTCGACCATAGGACGCAAGCAGGTGTTGTTGCGCACGCCCGCTACCGGAGGCTACTCGGTGGTGACCGCGTCCGCGCTGGACGCTAACGGCAGCAACTATGCCGGGTTTGCAAACATTACGTCGCAAGTCGCCGCCGGCGGCAATGGCACCTACACCGTGGCGAATGTGCGCGCAGACACCGGTAACGCCGCCACCGGGAACTATGGCGGCTGGTCGATCGTGGTGGCGTACCAGAATCTGGCGGACTCTCTGAAGAATCTTACGGTGTATGACGGCTACGCCACGATTGCCGCGGGCAACAATATTACGGTGACACCCAGCGGATTCATGACGCCGCTGTCCGGCCCGGTGGCCGCGCGCGTGGGCTCCGTGGTTTATGACGGTGATTTTGGCCCCGCCGGCATTTATATCAATGAACAGTTTACCGTCAACGGCACCCAGCTTTCCAATGCCGCAAATCCCGCCAACAACTACTTCAATTCCACGATTTCAGATTTGGGGGTGTTGATCACGGCGCGAAATCCCGCCACCAGCAATACCTTCGGCGTGGACGTGGATCGTACCAATGTACCTTCCGGGTTGATTCCCAACGGGGCGACCAGCGCGACAGTGGTCATGACATCGCCAACCGGCGGCGAGACCTATCACGCCAACGTATTGACCACGGCGATCGAGCTCTATGTGCCGATCATCACGCCTAACGTCGTCAAAACCGTCACGGACGTGAACGGCGGAAATCTTGCGCCTGGCGACGTTATGCGATGGACCATCTCCTTGAGCAACACCGGACTGGATACCGGCACCAACGTCGTGCTGAAGGATCCCATTCCCGCCAATACCACATACGTGTCCGGCAGCCTGCGCGTATTGACCGGCGCCAACAGCACCCCCAGCCAGGTAAAAACCGACGTCGCCGGCGACGATCAGGCGGAGTTCTCCAGCAGCGCCGTTGCTTGTGCGCCGGTGAGCGCGCCCTGCGTGATATTCCGGCTCGGCACCGACGCCGATGCCGTGAACGGCGGTAAAATTATTTTTACCGATTCTACTTCGCTGAGTTTTGATACTACCGTTAACGCGGGTGTGACCTCGGGCACCCAGATATCCAATACGGCTTCCATTTCCTACAGCGGTCAGACGCTCGGGGCGACATTCAGCACCACCAGCGCCGCTGCCACGGCCACCGTGCTGGCGCCGCCGACCATCAGCAAATCGTTTAGCGTGAATCCCATCGCCATCAACGGCTCCACACTGCTGTCCATCGTGGTAAGCAGCCCCGCAGCCAGCCCCGCCAACATGACGGGCGTTACCTTTGGCGATACCTACCCTGCGGGTATGGTCAATACCGCCACCCCCGCTGCTGCCATAAGTTGCACACCGGGCTCGACGCCGGGCACACTGACCGGCGGCGCGGCGGGCGGCAACAGCATCGGCATGAACCCCGGCGCCACGCTCGCGCCAGGTGGCAGTTGTACGATTACTGTCAATGTGACCAGCGCGGTCGCGGGCAATTATCCCAATACCACCAGTGCGGTAGCTTCCGCCAACGCTGGGGCCGGCGGTACGGCCAGCGCAACGCTGGCCGTTGGTAAACCGGGTATCACCAAGGCATTTTCGCCTGCGAGCATCATTTCCGGCGGCACTTCCACCGTTACCATTACGCTCACCAATCCGACGGCGGTCGCGCTAAGCGCTGTGGCTTTCAGTGACGCACTGGTCAACATGCAGGTGGCCGCTACGCCTGCCATCCTCAACACCTGTGGCGGCACCGTGAGTGCCGCAGCGGGCGGCGCCGCTATCAGTCTCGCGAATGGCGCGCTGGCGGCCAGCCCAGCCGCTGGCGCGACCTGCACGATCAGCGTCAACGTGACGAGCACGACCACCGGCGTCTTGCCGAATACCACTAGCGGGGTAACTTCAACTGAAAGTGGCGCGGCCGGGCTGCCCAGTAACACCGCGAATCTCACCGTGATCGGCGCGCCGGTCGCGGTGAAATCGTTCAGCCCCACCTCGATTCAAACCACCGGCGTGACGCCCGGCGCCACGTCAACACTGACGATCACGGTGACCAATCCCAACACCACTACCACCATCACGGGCGTCACCTTTAACGACAGCTATCCGCAAAATGTGGGTGGAAATGCCGCAGCAGACCTGCTGAATGCCACGACGCCCAATGCAACGCTGAACTGTACCGCAGGTTCCAGCGCCACGTTCACCGGCGGCACCGCAGGCGGCGCCGCCATCGGCATCTCCAGCGGCACGCTCGCCCCAGGGGGAAGCTGCACGGTCACTGTGCAGGTATCAAGCGCCACCACCGCCAATTACCCGAACAATACGGGTACCATCACGACCGCCAACGCCGGCAATGGTGCCGCCGCCAGCGCTACGTTAAATGTTACCAACCTCGCGCCGCCGACGGTGACCAAGAGCTTCGCCGTGGCGAACATGGTGGTCGGCGGCGCGACCACCATGACCATCGCACTTGCCAACTCCAATGGCGCGGCCAATCCGATCACGGGCGTTGCGTTCACCGATACGTATCCGGCCGGCCTGTTCAATACGGCATCCCCGGTGGTGAGCAACAACTGCGGCGGCACGCTGACCGCGCCGCCAAATGGCGCAAGCCTTGCGCTGACCGGCGGCACCATCCCCAGCACCGGCTGCTCGGTTGTCATCAACGTCACCAGCAGCACGCCGGGCCCCATGCTGAACAGCCTGCCGGCAGGGGGCGTCACCACAGCCAACGCGGCGGCCAACACGGCGGCGACCAGCGCTACCTTGCGCGCACTGACGCCGCCCACCATCACCAAATCGTTCAGTCCCAACGCCATCGGTACGGACGCAGGGGATTTTTCGACAATGACGATCGTGGTGTCCAATCCCGGTGCGAACGGCATCAACCTGACCGGCATCAACTTCTCTGATCCTTATCCACAAAACGTAGGCGGCAACGCGGCAGCGGACATGGTTAACGCGCCGACGCCCACGCCGACCAATACTTGTACTGCCGGTTCGACGGTCGGCACACTCAGCGGCAATGCCGCAGGTAATGCCACATTGGGATTGACCGGTGCGACGATTCCGGCCGGCGGCAGCTGCACCATTACCATACGCGTGCGCGGCAACGCAGCGGCCACCTACGTCAATACTACCGGCGCGGTGGCCGCCACGGGGCCAATAGCGCTCACCGGCAACACCGCCAGCGCTACGCTGTCGGTAGGCAGGCCCGGCATCACCAAGTCGTTTGCGCCCTCACCGATCTTGGCCGGCGGTACCAGCGTGTTGACCATCACGCTGACCAACGGCACCAGTGTCGCGATGACGTCTGCGGCGTTTACCGATACGTATCCGCTGACGATTACGAACACGAGTTCCCCGTCTGCGGCCACTACCTGCGGCGGCGCTGCTACTGCCGCGGCGAACGGGCCGAACGTGGCGCTCTCCGGCGGCACCATCCCGGCAAACGGCAGTTGTACGGTGACGGTGAACGTTACCGCCACCTTGACGTCCGTCAACACCATCGCCGTGGGTGCGCTGAGCACCTCTGCCGGCACCAATGCGACTGCGGCGAGCGCGACGCTGGTGGTCACCCCGCCGCTGACGGTGACGAAGTCGTTCTCGCCGTCGAGCATCGCAGTGAACGGCACGTCGTTGCTGACGATCACGCTGACCAATCCCAATAGCTTCGCGGTTACTGGTGCGGGCTTTACGGATACCTATCCCACCAGTCCGGGCGCGATGAAAAACACCAACGCCCTGACGGGCGCGACGACCTGCACCGCGGGAACGGTGACGGCGGCGGCGAACGGCGCTTCATTGGCGTTCGCCGGCGGCAGCGTGCCGGCCAACAGCAGTTGCACCATCACTGTCAGCATCACCGCGCCGACGTCGGGCGACCACCTGAACTCCACCGGCGCGGTCATCACCACCAACGCCGGAACCGCAACCGCCGCGAGCGCCACGCTGTCGGTGCTGCCGCCACCCACCGTCGTCAAACTGGTGACGGTGGTTTCCGACCCGGTAAACGGCACCACGAATCCGAAAGCGATCCCCGGCGCCATTGTCGAATATTCGTTGATCGTGACTAATTTCACCGTGGCGCTCACCGCGGATACCGTGGTGATTTCCGACATACTTAACAGCAATACCGCACTGGTGGTCACCGACATTGCGGGCGCGGGATCGGGGCCGGTGTCGTTTCAGCAGGGCACGGCCAGCAGTGGCCTCACGTATGCCTATACCAACGCGGCAAGCGCGACGGATGATCTGGAGTTTTTCAATAGCGGTGGCACGCGCATCACCACGCTGACGCCTAACGCCAGCGGGTGCGACGCGAGCATTGCGCGCATACAGGTGAGCCCCAAAGGCGTATTCGCCAGCGGCGCCAGCCCCCCGCAGCCCAGCTTTGTGTTGAGGTTTCGCGCCTGTATCAAGTAGCTGCGCCTGCGACGCTGGATTTTCTATACAATCACGTCTCGCATCCTCGCGCTGCTGCTCCCAGCGGCGCATCGGTAAAAGTATATATAAAACAAGGAGATACATAATGGCATCCGTTACCTCTCACGCTATTCGCGCGCATCAGACCGGCGGACCCGAAGTCCTGCAATGGGAAGAGGTGACGGTGGGTGATCCCGGCCCCGGCGAAGTGCGTGTGCGCAACACGGCGGTGGGCTTGAATTTTATCGACACCTATCATCGCGGCGGCTTGTATCCGATGCCGATGCCGCTGACGTTGGGCTCCGAAGGCGCGGGCGTGATCGAAAAGGTCGGTCCGAGAGTCAAGGGTTGGAAAGTCGGCGACCGCGTGGCCTATGCGCAGCCAATCGGCGCCTACGCCGAAGTGTTGATACGCCCGGTGGCGCGCCTGGTGAAAGTGCCTGCGGGTATCAGCGATCAAACCGCTGCCGCGATGATGTTAAAAGGCATGACCGCGTGGTACCTGCTGCGCCGCACCTACAAAGTGAAAAAGGGCGACACCATACTGGTGCATGCTGCGGCTGGCGGCGTGGGGCAGATTCTGTGCCAGTGGGGCAAACACCTCGGCGCTACGGTGATCGGCACCGTGGGCAGCGATGCCAAGGCCGCCATCGCAAAGAAAGCCGGCTGCAAGCATGTGATCGTCGCGGCCAACGAGAAAATTTCGCAGCGCGTGCGCGACATCACCAAGGGCCGCGGCGTGCCGGTGGTGTACGACGGTATCGGCAAAGAGACGTTCATGGAGTCGATCGACTGCCTCGCGCCGCTGGGCATGATGGCGAGTTTCGGCAATGCCTCCGGCGCGGTGCCGCCGGTGAATATCGGCCTGCTCGCGCAAAAAGGTTCGCTGTTTCTCACGCGTCCGACGCTGGTTAATTACACCGCGACGCGCGAAGACCTCGACGCCGCCGCGCGTGAGTTGTTCGCGGTGGTGAAAAAAGGCGCGGTAAAAATCTCTATCAACCAAACCTATCCGCTGCGCGAAGCGGCGCAGGCGCATCGCGATCTCGAAGGTCGCAAGACCACCGGTTCCACGGTGCTGTTGCCGTAGCCATGGCCATGATGGCGCGTCGCCTGGGTTGCGGGCTGGCCGTGTCCTTCGCGATGGGCGTGGCATGCGCGCAAACGCCGGCGTCCAAGCCGGTGCCGGTCGAGGAGCGTGGCGGCAGTGTCGGAACGTCGCTGCCGCAACAGCAGCGTACCAGCGCGGCGTATCGCGCGCTGGAACAGGCGCGATACGAAAACAAACTGGCCGAACAGGATTATGTGAATGCCGAAGACGTCTATCGCGATGCGCAACGACGCGCCGACGCGCTGAAAGAAAATCTGGCAAAACTCGCCAAGGCGCGCGACGCCGCGAAGGCCAAGGAATCCTCGGCGGCAAAAGCCTACGATGAGGCGTTGATTGCGGGTAGCGCCCGCTGAAATTACCCCTCCCCATGTTTTGATTGGACAAGCTGTGTTACCACTCGACAAACTACCCGCCCCGCCCGGCGGCGCGCCGCTGGCGCTGCTCAAAGGCATTACTGTGCTCGACCTGACGACATCCATCGCCGGGCCGTACGCCGCCATGTTGCTCGGTGACATGGGTGCCGAGGTCATCAAGATAGAACGTCCCGGCAAGGGCGACGATTGCCGCGCCTGGGGGCCGCCGTGGCTGGATGGCGAATCGTTGTGGTTTCTCAGTGTCAATCGCAACAAGCAAAGCGTCACGCTGGATTACACCACTGACGCCGGACGCGCCGTGCTGCACGACATTGTGCGCAAGGTGGATGTGGTGATCGTCAATCTGACGGATCGCGTGCAGAAAAAACTCGGCGTCGATCACGCGGCCTTGTCCGCGGTGCGTTCGGACATCGTGCATGTGTCGCTGTCGGGTTTTGGCTTGACCGGCGCACGGAAAGATTTTCCCTGCTACGACCTCATCGCCGAGGGCTACAGCGGCGTGATGGATTTAACCGGTGAGGCCGACAGCCCGCCGCAAAAAGTCGGCACGCCAGCGGCGGATTTGATTGCCGGCATGGATGCTTCTTACGCCGCGCTCGCGGCCTTGTTCGACAGACAACGTACCGGCAAGGGCCACAAAATCGATATCGCAATGATCGACAGCATGACGCGCTTTATGTCGCCGCGCATCGTGCCGTATCTCGGCGCGGGCATCGTGCCCGCGCGCAGTGGCGCGAAAGACAGCGTGATTTCGGTGTATCAAACGTTCGACACGCAAGACCGGCCGATCACGCTGGGGCTCGGCAACGACGGCATCTTCAAGCGCTTCTGGCAGGCTGTGGGGCAGCCCGCCGTGGGCGACGATCCGCGTTACGCTACCAACGCCGCGCGCTGCGCGGTGCGCGCCGAACTCGTGGAAAAAACACAGACCGTGCTGCTGACGCAACCGCGAGCGCACTGGTTGAAATTGTTTGTGCAGCACAACGTGCCGGCAGGCCCGGTGAACAGCGCCGACGAAGTGGCGAGCGATCCTGAATTGATCGCGCGTGGGCTTTTTTATACGGCTACGCAAGGCGAACGCAAAATTCCGCAAGTGGGGCTCGGCATCGCGGTGGACGACAACAACGCGAGTTGGCGCAGCGCGCCGCCGCTGCTGGGTGAGCACAACGACAAAGTGCTGGGCGGGCTGCTGGGCTACGATGCGGCGAAAATTACGCAATTGAAAGCAAACAAGGTAATATAAAAATGTCTTTTAAAACAATTATTTACGAAGAAGAGGGCGCAATAGGCTGGCTCACACTCAACCGCCCCGACGACGGCAATATGTTCACCGCCGAGATGTGTCACGAGATCCGCGATTGCATCGACGCCATCCGCCGCGAAACGCGCACGCGCGTGTTGGTGATCACCGGCGCGGGCGATAAATTTTTTTGTATCGGCGGACGCAAGGATGGTCTGGAAAAAACCAATCTCTACGCCGGCATGCTGCCCACGCTGGAAATTTACGAAAGCATCGAGCGCCTGCAAAAGCCGGTGATTGCCTCGGTCAACGGCTACGCCGTCGGCGGCGGACAAGTGCTGCAGGTGATGTGCGATATCACCATCGCGAAAGAGAGCGCGGTGTTCCGCCAGGTCGGCCCGATGATGGGCAGCTTCGATGCGGGCTACGGCACCTGGTATCTCGAAGATTTGGTTGGCAAGAAAAAGGCGAAAGAAATGTGGTTCGCCAATCCGCGCCTGTCGTCGAAAGAAGCGTTGGAGATAGGCCTCATCAACAAGGTAGTGCCCGACGACAAACTCAAAGAAGAAACCCGCAAGATGGCGCTGGAAATCGCCGATCGCGGCGCGTTCGCGCTGGCGTCGATCAAAGCGGCGTTCACCGCGCGTCACGGCGGCGTGTCCGGGTTGGCTCGGGTGTCGCATGATTTGCTGTTGCGGCTATATCTGGATACCGATGAGTCGAAAGAATTGGGTGCGTCGTTTCGGGGTAAGAGGAAGCCGGATACGGATACGTTTGGGCACTGATTTTAAGAACAATTTTTAACCACAGATGAACCCAGATAAACACAGATAAAACCCCATCCTCGTCGTTCCCGCGCAGGCGGGAACCCATAACACTGTCTCCGTTGCGTTAGGGTTCCCCAGCCTACCTTCCCCAGCGGGAAGGAGATACCCCCCTGCGCGGGAATGACGGTGGAAGGGTTATCTGTGTTTATCTGGGTTCATCTGTGGTTAATCGATATTTATGTCGACACTACTCACACTCCACAACCCGCAAACCGCCCGCCGCTATTACGACGCCGGCTGGTGGCAAGCCGATACCATGTACACGCTCGCCGCGCAGCACGCCCGCGTGCGCCCGCAGGCTTATGCCTTGCGCGACAGTCATCATCGGTTAACTTGGCGGCAGTTGGTTGAATGGGTAGATGCGCTCGCCGCCGACATGCATGCCGCAGGCCTGAAGCGCGGCCAGCGCGTCTCAGTGTGGCTGCCGAATCGTGTTGAAGCGGCGGTGGTGTTTCTCGCCTGCTCGCGCAACGGTTACGTGTGCAATCCGTCGCTGCATCAGAATTACACGGTGGGCGAAATTGTCACGCTGATGGAGCGCATACAGACCGCCGCGCTGTTCGCGCAAGCCGGTTATGGCGCGAATGCGGATAAGGTCAACGTGTTTGAAGCAGCCAAGTCGCTGCTAGGGTTAAAGCGTGTGTACCGCATGGATGCGGGCGACTTTCCGGCGCTTGGCGACGAGCCCACATCGACACTGCCGCCCGTAGACACCGACCCCGATAAAATCGTCTATCTAGCCTTCACCTCCGGCACCACCGGCATGCCCAAGGGGGTGCTGCACTCTGACAACACGCTGCTCGCCAATGGCCGCGCGATGGTGCATGACTGGCATCACGACGAACACACCGTGCTTTACACGCACAGTCCGCTGTCGCATCACATCGGCACGGTCGCGATTGCGCAGAGCCTGTGTGCTGGCTTTGAGTTGGTGCTGAACGACTTGAAGCCCGGCATGAAGCCTCTCGACGGTCTGCTCGAAACTGGCGCGACGTACGTGATGGGCGTGCCCACCCACGCCATTGATATTCTCGCGGACGCCAAGCAGCGCGGCATGTCCAACTTAGGCAAGGTCAACTTGTTCTATATGGCTGGCTCCACCATTCCGCCGCAAACTGCGCGCGCCTTTCTCGACATGGGCATCAAGCCGCAGAACATCTACGGCATGACCGAAAACGGCTCGCACCAGTACACCATGCCGGATGACAGCGTGGAGATCATTACGAGCACCTGCGGGCGCGCCTGTCATGGGTATGAGACGAAGCTGTGGGATCAGGAAAACCCCGACATCGAAGTGACGAAGCCCGGCGACATCGGTGAAATCGGCACGCGTGGCGCGCTGCTGATGCTGGGTTATTTCAACAATCAAACCGCGACCGAAAATTCGTTCAACGCCGGCGGCTGGTTCATGAGCGGCGATCTGGGCCGCATGGATGAACACGGTAATCTGCAAATCGTTGGTCGCAAAAAAGATTTGATTATTCGCGGCGGACATAACATTCATCCGTCGCGTATCGAAAATCTTGCGTTAAAACACGCGGCGGTGCTGAAGGCGGCGGCGTATCCGGTGGCCGATGATCGCTTGGGCGAGCGCGTGTGTCTGGCCATCATTCAACGCGACGGCACGCAAATCGAAGCCGATGCCTTGCTGTCGCATCTGAATGAAGCGGGCTTGTCCAAATACGATATGCCGGAATTTTTTATCCGCATGGAGGCGTTCCCGCTCACCGCCAGCGGCAAGATATTGAAGCGCGAGTTGGTGGAGTGGACCAAGGCGGGCAAGATTGCACCCACGCCGGTGCGCTGGGTGGCTAAGTCGTGAAACGTGAAAAGTGAAATGTGAGCGTATATGGCAATTGAGCTGACAAGAGTTGAAGAATTCGCGCTGATAACGCTCAATCGTCCCGAAGCGCTGAATGCGCTGTCGATGGCGTTGATTCGCGATTTGTCCGCGCGCCTCGACGAAGTGGCAAAAAGCGACGCGCGCGCGCTGATCATCACCGGCGCCGGCCCCAAGGCGTTTTGTGCCGGTGCGGATATCAAGGAGTTGCAGGGCCGCAGCCTGATGGCGCAAAAGCAGGGCGGCGAATTCGGCCAGGCGACGTTCGCCAAGCTCGATACGCTGCCGATGCCATCGGTGGCGGTCATCAATGGCTATGCCTTCGGCGGTGGCATGGAACTCGCGCTCGCCTGCACGTTCAGGCTCGCCACGCGCAATGCCAAAATGGGCACGCCCGAAATCAAGCTCGGCCTGATTCCCGGTTACGGCGGCACGCAGCGTCTGCCGCGCGTGGTCGGCGAAGCGCGCGCGCTGGAAATGGTGATGACCGGTCGCACGGTGGATGCCGACGAAGCGCTGCGAATCGGGTTGGTGAACCGCCTCGTTGATAACGCAAATGAGGGCGATGCAGTCGCGGCGGGCATGGCCTTTGCGCGCGAGTTTTCCGGCTACAGTCTGCCGGTGTTGAGCTTCGCACGCGATGCGGTCAAGCGCGCGGGTGAGACGCCGCTGCACGAAGGTCTAAAGATCGAAACCGACTTGGGCACGCTGGCGTTTCAGACGCAGGATTCGGTCGAGGGCATGGCGGCATTCGCCGAAAAACGCAAACCCGTGTTCAAGGATAAATAGGTGACACTGCCTCGAACCCTGGTCGTGACGGGCGCCAGCCGCGGCATAGGCGCTACTATTGCGCTGGAACTCGCGCAGCGCGGCTACACAGTCGCGTGCCTCACGCGCAAGGGCGCGGGGCCTGAAGTCACCGTGCCCGCCGAACTCGTGCCACGTTTTGTCAACGCAAAATGCGATGTCACCGACGAGGCCAGCGTCAAACAAGCGCTCGCGCAAGTCGCTGCCAAAACCGGCGCCATTCACGGCATCGTCAACAACGCCGGCATTCATCTCGATGGGCCGAGCGACAAGCTCACGCTGAATGTCTACAACCAGGTGATGAGCACCAATGCCACGGCGGTGTTCACCGCCTGCCGCGAGGTGTATCCGCATCTCATCAAGGCGGGCGGCGGCATTATCGTCAACATCGGTTCGTTCTTCGACAAGATCGGCGTCAAGCGCAATGTCGCGTACTGCGCGTCGAAGGCGGCGGTGGGCGCCATCACCCGCTGCCTGGCGGTGGAGTGGGCGTCCAAAAACATCCGCGTGCTCGATGTCGCGCCGGGCTACATCGAAACCGATTTGAATCGCGATGCATTTCAGGGACCGCTGCGCGACTTTCTCGCCAAGCGCATTCCCGGCGGCAAGCACGGCACGCCGCAGGACATTGCAAAATTGGTCGCGGCGATCTTCAACGAAGACATTCCCTTCTTGACCGGTGAGACCCTTTACATCGATGGCGGCCAAGGCGTAGCGCATTAGTAAGTATATGTTTTTAAATGATAATTTATGGGCTTACCGATGAAGGTATTTGAGCGTCTGGATCATAGCGTCGCATTCAGCAATGAAGAACGCATGCTGATCGACGCCGTGCGCACGCTCGCGCGAGACGAGATCGCGCCGCGTGCGGCGGCGTACGACCGCAGCGGCGAATTCCCGTGGGACAACGTGAAGTCGATCAACGCGCTGGGGCTGAACGCGATGTTCGTGCCCGAGGCCTACGGCGGCGCGCAACTGTCGTATGCGGCGTATCTCGAATGCGTGCGTGAAATCAGCAAAGCGTGCGCGTCCACCGGCGTGATCTGGGCGACGAATTTTCACGCGATGAAACCGCTGATCGAATTCGGCAACGAGGAACAGAAAAAACGTTTGTTGCCGAAAGTGGCAGAGGGCGCGCTGGCGTCACTGGTGATTACCGAGCCGACCGCCGGGTCCGACGCGACGGGCATGAAAACATCGTTCAAGCCCGATGGTGATTCGATTATCGTCAACGGTTCGAAAACCTTTATCACCAATGGCGCGCACGCCGATCTGCTGCTGGTGTTTGGCAAATGGACCGACATTGAAGATAGCAAGGCGTCGATTTCCGTACTGGTGATGGAAAAAGGCACGCCCGGTTTGAAAGTGCTGCGCGAAGAGGACAAAATGGGGTTGCGCGCCTCCAGCACCGCCACGCTGGCGTTCGACAATTGCCGCGTGCCACGCGCAAACCTGCTGCGCAACCCCGGCGATGGACTGAAAATATTGCTCGCCTCGCTCAACCGTTCGCGCCCCAGCGTCGCGGCGCACGCACTGGGCATCGCGCGCGGCGCGTTCGAGGACGCAGTGAACTACATCAACGAGCGCAAACAATCCGGTCGCAAAATCGTCGAGTTTCAGGGCATCCAGTTCATGCTCGCTGACATGGCCACCGATCTTGCGCAGTGCGAAGCATGGCTGTGGCACGTGGCGCGCATGGTGGATGGCGGCGCCAGCGATTTTGGCGTCGAGTCGTCGATGCTCAAGATGCGCGCGGCCGATGTGGCGATGCGCATCACCACCGACGCAGTACAACTGCACGGCGGCTACGGCTACATCAAGGATTTTCGCGCCGAGCGGCTGATGCGCGACGCGAAGATCACGCAGATTTGGGAAGGCACCAATCAGATACACCGGCAATTGATTGGGCGGAGTTTTTTGAAGAAGTGATTTTTGACGCGGATTTACGCAGATAAACGCAGATTAACCCCCTACCGTCATTCCCGCGAAGGCGGGAATCCATAACACTGTCTCCGTTGCGAATGCGTTATGGGTTCCCGCCTTCGCGGGAACGACGGGGGATGTTTTCTAATCCGCGTTTATCTGCGTAAATCCGCGTCAAATTTTTTAAGGTTTTCTGAAAAATGCACAACATCAAAACCGTAGGCGTCGCCGGCAGCGGCACCATGGGCGCGGGCATCGCGATTGTTGCGGCGCGTGCGGGCTTTAAAACCATCGTATTCGACACGCAGCAAGCCGCGCTGGATCGCGCGCGCAAACAGACCGAGGGTTTCTTCGCGAAGTCCGTCGAGCGCAAGAAACTCACGCAGCCGCAGGTCGAAACCATGCTCGCCAACCTGACTGCGACCACGCGCATCGACGACATGGCTGCTTGCGACATCGTGATCGAAGCGGTGTTCGAGAACCTCAAGGTCAAGCACGACCTATTGGCGCAGCTCAACAAGGCCTGCAAGCCGGAAGCGCTGTTCGCCTCGAACACGTCCACGCTGTCGATCACCGAGATTGCCGCCGGTTCAGGCCGCGACGAAAAATTCGTCGGCATGCATTTCTGTCTGCCGGCGCAGTTGATGAAGCTGATCGAGATGTCGCCGGGGCTGCGCACCAGCGATGAAACGTTCAACGCCGCTTGGGATTTCGCCAAGGCCCTGGGGCAGATTCCGGTGAAGACCAAAGACAACCCCGGCTTCATTCTCAATTATTTTCTGGTGCCGTTTAACAACGACGCGATACGGCTGGTGGAGGCGGGCGTGGCGGCGCCCGCCGATATTGATCGCGCGATCAAGGTGGGGCTGGGTTACCCAATGGGGCCGCTGGAGTTGCTGGATCTCGTGGGGCTGGATACGCACTTGCTGGTGGCCGAGGCGCTGTACTCGTCCACGCACGAGCCGCGCGCCGCCGTGCCCGCGCTGGTCAAGCGCATGATCGCGGCGGGGCAGTTGGGCCGCAAGACGGGGCAGGGGTTCTACACCTATAAAACCAACGCGATGTTTGGGGGCTGAGATGCAATATTCCGTAATCAACACCGGTGACAGCAACGCCTTTGAAGACGATCACGCCTTGCTGAGCAATGCATCACGCAGCGGCGAAGTGGTGGTGATACTCGGCACAGAGGCGGGAAAATCACTCAGTGAACTGCGCGATGCGGCGAAGAAAACCGCCGTGCTGATCGAGTTGGACGGCGAATGCCTGGGGGTGCATACCGGCGAATCGCGCGGTGAAGAAGGCGGCAACGTGTTGGGTTTTTCGCGTTTTCGTTTAGGCGCGGCGGAGCCGACGAATCTGGTGGAACTGGTGCGCCAGCCGCGCACCACGGATGCAGCGATTGCCGCGGCGAAAGCCATTTTCGAGGGCGCTGGATTGCAGGTGGCGGTGTGCGGCGATTTCGCCGGCCGTATTATCGACCGGCTGGTGCGCCCGTATTACAACGCGGCGTTGACACGGCTGGATGAAGCATTGGCTTCGGCGGACGATCTGGACACCACGTTGAAGCTGGGGCTGGGCTACCCCGAAGGGCCGATTGCATTGCTCGAACGCACGGGCCTTGAATACCACTGTCAGGTGACGCAGGATTTATTCGAGGCCTACGGCGAAGGGGCCTACGCGCCGGCGCGCCGCGCGCGGGTGGCCTACATGCGCGCGATGGCGCAACGGGAAACCGGGGCGGCGCAACTGTTTCCGATTCCGCCGAGTAATGGCGACTGAATTTCCCATACCCGTAGCGTGCGCTGTGCGCACGTCAACCGGGGCAGTGCGCTAGCTGCCGGAAGCCATCCTTTGCAATTCGTCACGAGCTTTTGTCGTGCGCATGGCGCACGCTACGGGTGGCGCTAACGCTTAAAATATCGCCTTTGGCGACAGACCGGTAAATCATGCCTCACATCAATGCACAACAACCCCTCGCCGGCATCAAGGTTCTGGATTTCAGCACCCTGCTGCCCGGCCCGCTGGCGACGCTGATCCTCGCCGAAGCTGGCGCCGAAGTGATCAAGATTGAGCGCCCCGGACGCGGCGACGAAATGCGCTCCTACGAACCAAAGTTCGGCGTGGACAGCGTTAATTTCGCGATGCTGAATCGCGGCAAAAAAAGTATCGCCATTGATTTGAAGGACGCGAAGGCACGCGAGTCGTTGCTGCCGCTGATTAAAGAAGCCGATGTGGTGTTGGAACAATTCCGCCCCGGCGTGATGGATCGCCTCGGTCTGGGCTACGACGCACTCAATGCGATCAACCCGCGCATCATTTATTGCGCGATCACCGGCTACGGGCAAACCGGCCCGCGCGCGGAAGTGGCGGCGCACGACATCAACTATGTGGCGGAATCCGGCATGTTGTCGCTGGCGGCAGGCGAAGACGGCGCGCCGATTGTGCCGCCCGCGCTAATTGCTGACATCGGCGGCGGCACGTATCCGGCGGTGATCAATATTTTGCTCGCCCTGCGCGCACGCGACAGCAGCGGCAAAGGCTGCAAGCTCGACATCGCTATGGGCGACAATCTGTTCACGTTTTTGTATTGGGCGATGGGCAACGGGCTGGCGGCGGGCGAGTGGCCCAAGCCCGGCGGCGAGCTGGTCACTGGCGGCAGTCCGCGTTTTTTTGTTTACCGCACGCGCGACGATAAATTTATCGCTGCCGCGCCGCTGGAACAGAAATTCTGGGAGAATTTTTGCGACGCAATTGAACTCGACGCAAATTTTCGTGACGATGCCAAAGATGCCACCGCAACCAAGCGCGCTGTCGCAAAACGCCTGCGCGAAAAAACCGCCGCGCAGTGGCAGGTGATTTTCGCAGGCAAAGATTTGTGTTGCTGCGTGGTGGCGAGCATGCAAGAGGCGCTTAACGATGCGCACTTCAAAGCGCGCGGCGTGTTCAGCCGCAAAGTCACCGTGGATGGCAAATCGGTCATCGCGCTGCCGGTGCCGGTGGCCGATGTGTTTCGCAATACGCAAACCGAGGCAGGGTATCCGGCCCTCGGCAGCGACAACAAAATTATAAATAAAAACAATTAGTTAAACATATTCATGAAAGCACTCATCGTTACCGAACACGGCCCGCTGGAAAAACTTTCGCTGGGCGAATTCCCCGATCCCAAGCCCGGCAAGGGCGAAGTACTTGTGGATGTGCATGCGGCCAGTGTCAATTTTCCCGACCTGTTGGTGATCGGCGGCACCTATCAAAATCTGCCGCCGCGCCCGTTTGTGCCGGGTAAGGACTTGGCGGGCGTGGTGGCTGCGGTGGGCGAGGGTGTTACGCGCGTGAAGCCGGGGGATCGCGTGCTGGCGCAGATTGAGCATGGCGCGTTCGCCGAACGCGCGGTGGTGCGCGAGGTGTTGTGTTTCGTCATGCCGACGAAGATGCGCTTTGAGGACGGTGCGGCGATGGGTCTGGTGTACCTCACCGCGCATAACGCGATGGTTGAGCGTGCGCAATTAAGGGCCGGTGAAACCGTGCTGGTCACCGGTGCGGCGGGCGGCGTGGGGCTCGCCTGCGTGCAATTGGCCAAGGCGCTGGGCGCGGTGGTGGTGGCGGCGGTGAGCTCCGATGAAAAAGCAGAAGTCGCGCGCGCAAGCGGCGCTGATCATATTGTTAGAACCGACATGCCCGACTTGCGCGAGTCATTCCGCAAACAGGTGTTCGACGCGGCGGGAAAGCGCGGCATCGACCTGGTGCTGGAAAACGTCGGCGGCGATGTATTCGACGCCAGCCTCAGAGTGATGGCGTGGTGCGGGCGACTGGTGATTATCGGCTTCGCGGGCGGGCGTATCCCCGAAGTGAAAGCGGGCTACCTGCTGGTAAAAAACATTTCGCTGATCGGTCTGCAAAGCAGCGATTACCGCGAGCGCGCACCCGAAGTGGTGCGCACGGCGTATGAACAGTTGTTTGCCCTGTATGAGCAGGGCAAAATCAAACCGCACGTGATGGCAGCTTACCCGATGAAGGATTATCTGACGGCGCTGCACGCGGTGAAGGATCGCAAGGTGCTGGGTAAAGTGGTTATCAGTATGCGCGTTTGACACGATTTCAGGTGCAGCATATAACTCTGTTTTGTAATTCAACTCGACTAACTGAACCCAACGGAGACAATCATGTACGGATGGCGCGGACGCATAGGCTTGCTGGTTCCCTCGATCAACACCACCATGGAAACCGAGTTCTGGAAAATCGCCCCGCCCGGCGTGTCGGTGCATACCGCGCGCATCGCCGGCGGACGCCACGGCACGCCGGAAACCCTGCGCGGCATGGAAGATGCCAGCAAAGCAGCGGCGCGCGACGTGGGCATGGTTGAGCCCGATGTGGTGGTCTACGGCTGCACCAGCGGCAGCTTTTTTGAAGGCCCGACGTGGAACAAAAAAATCTGCGAACAACTCACCGCGATCACCAAGGCGCCGACGGTCACTACCGCCGGCGGCATGGCGGCCTGTTTGCAGGCGGGCGGCTTCAAAAAAGTGGATATCGTCACGCCTTATGTTGAACTGACCAACGAGCGCCTGAAACACTTTTTGAAAGCGCACGGCATCAACGTGGTGAAACTCGGCACCTTCGACATGCTCGACATGTTCGATCATGCCAAAATCACGCCGGATGAAATCTACCGCAAGGTGAAGGAACTCACCTCGCCCAAATCCGAAGCCGTGTTCGTCGCCTGTACGCAATTGCGCGCGCTCGAAGTGCTGGATCAGTTGGAGCGCGATCTGGGCAAGCCGGTGTATTCGGCGGTGCAGGCGTCGGCGTGGCAGGCGTATGACGTGATGGGCGTTGATCCGCAGATACTGAATTGCGGCAGCTTGTTGCGCAAGTTGTCCGAGCCGGGGGCTTCGAAGAAGACGGTGAAGAAGCTGCGGTCGGCGTAGCAATATTGCTCCTTCCCCCTTGAAGGGGGAAGGTTGGGATGGGGGTGAAAACGTTGCGTGCATTGAGGCAGCGTTCCCCCACCCTGACCCTCCCCCGCAAGCGGGGGAGGGAATTTTCCCGCCATGATCTTCAACAGCCAAAGCGGCATCACTGACCACACACGCGAAGCCGACTGGTCGCAGTGGTACTTCGAGCACCTGCGCATCATGGCGACGGTGCCCGGTGTATTTTCCGCGCAGCGCTTCACCACCACGCATCCTGGTCACTCGCCGTCGCTGGCGATGTACGGCGTGGCGTCGGCCGATGTCTTCAAGGGCGAGTATTACCAAAGTGTGCGCGGCATGGGCGAGTGGCTGCCGCTGATCGACAGGCAGTGGTACCGGCGCAATCTGTTCGACGGGCTCGACACGGCGCCGGTAGTGCTTGAGGATCAAGTGCTGCTGGTGGCGGATCGCGATGCGCCGGATGTGGCGTTGCCCTTGCCTTTCACGTGGCTCAAGGTGGCGGGCATCGACCGTTCGACGCAGTATCGTGGCGTGGCGGTGGTGAACAAAAACGCTGTGCCGCCGTTGCTAAACGATGTGGCGCTCTACACGCCCGCCTCGAAACGGTATGTGAATTTGAAGGAGGAGATCAATCAATGAAAAAAATAATTTCTTGTTGCATCGCGGCGGCGCTGACGCTGAGCGCAGGTATGGTGTATGCGCAACAGTGGCCCGCAAAAACGGTCCGCTGGATCGTGCCGTGGCCGCCCGGCGGTGGGGCGGATGTGCTGGCGCGCATCCTGCAACCCTCGTTGAGTGACGCGCTGGGGCAAACCGTGGTGGTGGATAACCGCGGCGGCGCCGCCGGCAACATCGGCGCGGAGATCGCGGCCAAGTCGCCGCCCGACGGATACACCATCGTGTTCGCGTACTCGGGCACGCACTCGATCAACCCGCACATCTATCGCAAGATGCCGTTCAAGGAGAGCGACTTCGCGCCGTTGATCTGGACGGCCTCGGTGCCGCAGGTGGTGGTGGTGCATCCGTCGCTGCCGATCAAGACGCCAAAAGATATCGTCGCGCTGGCGAAATCGAAACCGGATCAATTCACCTTTGGCTCCAGCGGCAACGGCGCGATCAATCACCTGGCGGGTGCGTTGTTTGCCTCCGTAACTGGCGCGCCGCTGACGCATGTGCCGTACAAAGGCGGCGGGCCGGCGGCGATTGCGCTGATGGGCGGCGAGATTGCGATGATCTTCGGTGAGCCGGCCACAATTATTCAACACGTGAAGTCGGGCAAGATGAAAGCCATCGCCGTGACCAGCGCCAAGCGTGCGCTGGCGATGCCCGATTTGCCGACCATGCAGGAGAGCGGCATCGCCGGCTACGACGTGACCTCCTGGAACGGCCAGCTCGCGCCCGCCGCCACGCCGCCGGAAATTGTGCGACGAATCAATACCGAATTCAACCGCATCATCAGCACGCCGGAAATGAAAAAGCGCATGATCGAAAACGGCTATGAGCCGATGGGCGGCGCGCCCGAAAAGTTCGGCGAGCACATCCGCGCGGAAATCGCGAAGTGGGCGCCGGTGGTGAAATCCGCAAACATTCGAGTCGATTAGGAGAACAGCATGGCAAACGTACCAAAGGGATTACTGGTAGCCGGTTTCAACTACAGCATGGTGGATGCGGGCGAATTCAATGATTGGTATGACACCGAGCATCTGCCCGAACGGCAGCGCTGCAAGGGCTTCATTAACTGCGTGCGCTGGGTGGGCGTGGACGATCCCAAGGTGGCCATCGCCACTTACGATCTGGAATCACATGCGGTGCTGCACAGCCCGCCGTATCAAGCGATCGGGCGCGAGAACCTATCGCCGTGGAGCAAACGCATGACCGCCAAGGCGCAACGCCTGCTGCGCGTCGAGGGCGAGCAACTGGTGCCGGGTGACGAAGTGGCGCGCAACACCACGCCGAATCTGATGATCTTTGCGTGCAACGTCAAACCCGACGCCTTGGAGGAAGCGAAGCGCTGGTATCGCGAAGAGCACATTCCGCGTTTGAGCAAAGTGCCGGGCTGTGTTTCCGCGCGGCATTTTATTTCGCATGCGGGCACGCACAATTGCATCGGCGTTTATGAAATCGAAACGCCGGAAACCTGCGCGTCAGCGGCGTGGAAAGAAGCCGCCTTTACCCCGTGGACCAAACAAATGCATCCGCATCTGGGTGACGTTCTGCGCGTGGTGCTGAAACGCTATCAGCGCGCGGCGTAAGCTGTTCCCGCTTCGGTCATAAAAAACGCGGATAGCCTGCCGGCTGTCCGCGTTTTTTTGTGCGACGATTTTATATAACTATATGTTTTTAAAGGATTATTTTGTTTGCGACGAGCCGCCGTCGATGGTAATCACGCAGCCTGTGGTGTAGCCCGACGCGGGCGAACACAGAAACGCCACCATGTTGGCGATTTCGTCCACTGTGCCGAGCCGCTCAAACGGATGATCGGTTACCAGCTCGCGCCAACGATCCGCGCTGCCGAGTTCTTTTTCCGCGCGCGCGCGCCAGCGCACCACCTGGCGATCGGTTTCAATCGCGCCGGGGTTGATGCCTATCACGCGAATGCCGTCTTGGTGACTGTCCGCGCCGAGCGCGCGCGACAATGCCATCAAGCTCGCATTGCCCATGCTGCCCGCGATGTAGCCCGATGAATGGCGCTCGCCCGCCGCGCCGATCACGTTAACGATCACGCCGCTTTTCTTTTTCGCCATGCGCGCGTAGTACTCGCGCGTGAGATTGATAAAGCCCCACACTTTCAGATCCCACGCCTTGCGCCAGATTTTTTCGTCGAGGCTCACCACCGTGCCCTGCGGAATCGCGCCGGCGTTGTTCACCAGGAAATCGATGTCGCCGACTTCTTGAGCCAGTTTTTCGGCAGCGCCTTCCGCGCCCAGATCGCAGGGGTGGCAGGTGACGTTGACCTTGTAGGCGTCGGTAATCTTTTTCTTCGCGGCGTCGAGGTCAGCCGCGGTGCGCGACGTAATGTGAATATTGCAGCCTTCGGACGCGAGCACGCGCGCCGCGCCAAAGCCGATGCCGCGCGAGCCGCCGGTGATCAGCGCGGTTTTGCCTTTGAGATTCAGTTCCATGAGAGTTCCTGTGGTCGTTGAGGGAAAGGGTGGGGGTAGAGCAAGCAGAAGTCCGGAGCAGCGGCCCGGAACAGCGACGGTGGCAATCCTACCATTTTCATTCGGCCATCGCCGATCAGGCGAAGCGGCGGCGCGGGCAGCGCGGTCAACCGCCCATGCGGTTGATGCGTTTTTGCCTCACGACCCGGCGATCCGGGCTGACAAACCCCACCCCTATTACTCACCCCTAACCCCATTGCGATACTCACCCAGGAGCATGAAAATGAACAAATTGCTGTCCACGCTGATCGCTGCGATTTTTGCAGCAACGACATTCACCGCCGCCGCTCAAGCCCCGCAACCCATAGCCCCGGCGCAACCCGCGACCCCCGCGGTGCCGGCCAAGGGTGACGCCGCCAAAGCGACCCCTGCCACGCCCGGGACACCTGCTACAGCGAGCGCGAAAGACGATACGCCGAAGGGTGACAAGGCCAAGAAAGGCAAGGCCAAATCCAAAGCCAAAAAAGGCGACGGCAAGAAATCCGACGGCAAGAAGGGCGGCAAAAAAGGCGGTAAAAAGGGCGGCGACAAAGCCGACGCCGCGCCGGCACCCGCACCGGCACCCGCGCCGGCGCCAGCCAAGTAAGTATCTGTAAAAAAACGCACGGGCGCACGCTGCGCCTTGGGCAAGTGAAGCGGGGGCAAGTCCCCCGCTTTTCTTTTGAGTTTCGTATAGGTTTCCCTCGTTGTGATGCCGTAGGGCAGTTGCTACACTGCCCGGGATCACAGGAGAGCACCATGCCGTTCATCGCACGAAGCATTGCCATCACCACTGTCGCAGTTGTCACCACGCTGGCGCACCCTGTTACGTACGCGCAAACGCCGTCGACAGGCTCAGGACAAGCCTTCCCCGCGCGCCCGATCCGCTTTCTGGTGCCGGTGCCTGCGGGCTCCACCACCGATATCGTTACCCGCATCGTCGCGCAAAAAATGGCCGACGCCTTCGGCCAGCAAGTCGTCGTCGATAACCGCCCCGGCGGCGTGATGACCATCGCCACCGATTTGGTAGCCAAAGCCCCGCCCGACGGCTACACCATCGCCACACTGTTAACCCCCACGGCGGTGAATCCGTATGTGCTGAAAAACCTGCCCTACAACACCGAGCGCGATTTGCAGGCGGTAAGTCAAATGGTCGCGGTGCCCGGCGTGATGACCATGAACCCGACGGTGCCCGCGAATAACCTGAAAGAAGTTATCGCACTGGCCAAAGCCAAACCCGGTTCATTGAACTACGGCTCGCCGGGGCAGCTCACCTCCGGCCATTTGTCGATGGAGTTGTTAAAGCTCAACATGGGCCTGAACATCCAGCACATCCCCTACAAAGGCGGTGCGCCCGCGATCACCGACATGATCGCCGGGCAGATACAGTTTTTAATCAGCGGCCCGCCCGGCGTGCTCGCGCACATCAACGCCGGACGATTAAAGGCCATTGCCACCACCTCCGCCAAACGCTCGCCGGGGTTGCCGAACACGCCGACCTTCATCGAAGCCGGCGTGCCCAATTTTGATACGTCCGAGTGGTACGGCGTATTCGCCCCCGCCAACGTGCCCAAGCCCGTGCTGAACAAACTCGCCGGCGAAATCGCGCGCATTGTCAAAATGCCGGATGTGGCGGAGAAGCTTTCCGCGCAGGGGGCGATACCGGTGGGCAGTAACGCGGATGAGTTTTCGCGCTTTGTAAAAGCGGAGATGGCGTTGTGGGGGAATGTCGCGCGGAAGATTGGATTGAAGCCGGATTGAGATAAGCGGAAACTAAGGCCGCCATGAAAATTCTATCCAGCCTCACGCTGCGTCAGATGTTGACCGTGCCTTATGTGGCGCTGGTCTTGCTTGCCGCGGCAATCATAGGTCTGTTGTCGTACAGAGCCAGCAGCGAGGCGATAGATACCCTGTCGGATTATTTTTTGACGGAAACCGTCAACCGCATTGCGCAAGCCGTGGAGCAGCATATTTCAGGATCCGAGGCGGTGCTGGAAACGGCTTTTCCCAAGGATATGCCCGCGCCGGAATCCGTCAAGGATGATTTGGAGACATTGCGCACGCGTCTTTGGCTGGCGACAACCATACATCGAGAGCCAAACAACTACGCGTACTACGGAAACCGCAAGGGGCAGTTCATCGGCCTGTGGCGCTTTTCGGATACCGAGGCGGAGCTGCGTCTGCGCACCGGACTCGACCCGCACCGTTCCATTTACCGTTTTTCGCGCATGCGCGGCGAGCTGAAAGATCCCGTGCAGGAAACCCGCGCCTACGATCCGCGCGAACGTCCGTGGTTTAAGGCGGGGCAGGCCGCCACCACGCAAACCTGGACATCGATTTACATCGATTTCAAAACCTTGCAACTGGTGGGCACGCGCGCGCGGCGCGTCAACAATGCCACCGGTGAGTTTGAAGGCGTGGTGGCAACTGATTTGTTTCTCGAACATTTGAACGTTTTTCTCAAGCGCCTGAAACTGAGCCCCAACGGTTTTGCGTTCATCGTCGAACCCGACGGCAACCTGGTGGCCACATCGCGCGGCCCGCATTTACGCAAAGGGCCGGGAGAAGACAATACCCGGCTGAACGCATTGGCTAGCGATGATCCCATGATGGTTGCCACCTACAAAGCCGTGAGAGCTCTTGCCGAACGCAGCAACACAGCGGCGGGTTCGCACACCAGCGCCTTTACCGCCCCGGACGGCAGTGCAATCCAGGCCGGTTATGCGCGCCTGCGCGACAACGCCGGGCTGGATTGGATCGTCGCGGTAGCCGTGCCGCGCAACGATTTTCTGCAAAAAATCACCGACAATGCCAAACAAACGGCGTTGATGGCGTTGATAGCCTGCGTGCTGATCACGCTGATCGGCGTTATGGTGCTCAACCGGATCGCGAAAGACCTGCGCAGCCGCGCGCTTGCCGCCAAACAGTTGGGCGAGGGCGTTGTCGGCGCCAAGATTCCGGTGGAGCGAAGCGACGAAATCGGTGATCTCGCCAAATCCTTCGCCGGCATGCAAAAGCAACTGCTCACCGATCGCTTGACCGGCATCGCCAACCGCGAATCGATCATTCGCCGTATAGAAGATCGCATAGTTCGGCAACGCCGCCGCGGCGACAGCCATCCGTTCGCCGTGCTGTTCGTGGACCTGAACGAGTTCAAACGGATCAACGATCGTTTCGGACACGACGTCGGCGACCGCGTCCTGACGGAGATCGGGCAACGCCTGGCGTCCAGCCTGCGCGACACCGACCTCGCGGCGCGCTACGGCGGCGACGAGTTCGTGGTGCTGCTGGAAAACGTGGCGAATCGCGCCAATGCCATGAGCGCCCGCGACAATCTCGAGCGCGCCTTGGCCGCGCCATTACAGTCCCTCGAAGGCCTCGCGCCCGATGTGGATTTGATACGCGCCGGCGCCGCCATCGGCATCGCGCTGTGTCCCGAAGAAGGGCAGGACATGGAAACGCTGCTCAAGCGCGCCGACGAAGACATGTATCAGCGCAAGCAGGGGCGCGCCGCGGGCATCGACGCGGCGGTGGGGGATTGAGATAAGACAAGCCCGCCCCGCGCGTGCCGGCCATGATGACAAGCCAACCGGGCTGCCGTCACGCCCCCACGGATACGCGGTCGACGCGTTGAACGGATAGTCGGCAATCGCTATTACAAAAATAATTACGTCGCCCGCGAAAGCGCCCACTCCCGCCGCCAATTCCGCTGAAAATCGCGGCGCCGCTGCTGCGTGAATTCATCGCTGTAGAGCACGCGCGTGAGTTGATAAAACCCCGCGCGTAATTCGGCGACGCTCATTTTTTTGGGCCGGATGTTGATGTCGAACAGGGTGCATTTTTCCCACGCGTTTTCTTCGATCAGGCGGCCTTCGCGTTGCATCTGGCGGTAGAGCGGCGTGCCGGGAAATGGCGTGGGCAGCGTGATCTGTACGTCCCACGGCATCGCGTCGGCTACAAAATCTATCAAAGAATCAAATACTTGCGGGCCATGACCGTCGAGGCCCAGCACGAAGCAGGCGTTCACCGTGATGCCGTGGCCTTGGATGCGGCGGATCGCTTCTTTGTATTGATCGTAACTTTTCAGCTTGAAGTTCTTACGCATTTCCACGCCGCCGAGCGCGTCCGCAGTCGGGCTTTCAAAGCCGATCAGCACTTGCGCGCAGCCGGACTTGCGCATTTTGGCGAGCAGTGCGTCGTCTTCGTAAATCGACAAATCGGTTTCGGTAAACCAGCGTATGCGGCGTTTCGCGAGATCGGGCAGTAACTCGTGCCAGTAGTCGCGATTGATGAACGAATTGTCGTCGGCGAATTCGATAAACGGACGCGGCCACAGCGCGCGGATGCGGTCGATCTCTGCGAGCACTTTGGCGATGGGTTTTTGTTTGTATTTGCGCGTGAGCAAAATCGAGCTCGCACAAAAGTTGCAGCGCCACGGGCAGCCGCGGCTGGTTTGCACGGTGATGCGGTTGTAGCGTTCGATGTCGAGCAACTCAAATGCGGGCATCGGCGCATTGGCGAGATCAAACTCCTGCCCGCGCAGGTCATACACTGGCTTCAATGAGCCGCGCTCTGCGTCCGCCATAATAAGCGGCCACGCAAGTTCGCCTTCGCCGAGCACGGCAATGGCGTCGTGCTGTTCCGGCTCGCCAGGCACGCTGGTGACGTGCAGGCCGCCCATCACCACCGGGATGCCGAGCGCGCGATAGTGCGCGGCTACGCGGTAGGCGTCTTTGATCTGCGCGCTCAGGCTGGAGATGGCGACGAGATCAAAGTTTACCGGCAGCGTGGGGATCACTTCCGCGGACGGCGCTTCGTGATAGCTCACCGTGTGAGGGCGCGGCGTCATGCCCGCCAGCGTCAACAGTCCCAGACTCGGCAGCGAGGCAATCTGTTTGCTGCGTTCGACAAACCCCGGCAGTGTGAGTCCGAGTTCCAGCAGCTCGGTGTCACAGGCGCGGATGCCGCTCATGGCGATTAGGCCGATGTTCATGTATGCACCGAACAGAATTTATTTGAGCAAGTCTGCGTCAGGTGAGATGAGAATGCTCCTTCCCCTTCAGGGGGAAGGTGGGGATGGGGGTGGGGTTCAGCGCGTTGACCCCACCCCCTCCCTAGCCCTCCCCCTGAAGGGGGGGGGACTGGCACATCGGTAAGTGAGGCGAATTTCGCAAAGAAGGTGATATTCATTTTAAAACCCTCCGTAAATCAGCAAGCCCGTCGCCCCGGTCAGCGCAATCACCGGCAACGGAAACAAATGCCGCAGCGGTTTGTGCAGCGCCGCCAGCACGCACACGCTCGGCATCAAAATCGCCCCCGCGATCAGCAGCGGCGAAATCCACGCCGCGTATACACCGGCACTGGCGATAAACGCCGTGTTGGCATAAGCGAAATTCAGAAACGCAATGCCGAAAAAACTGATGTGCCCGAGCCGCAGCAGGCGCCGCTGCCACGAGCCGTAGCCGCCCAGCCAGTGATCGGCGTGGAAAAACAATCCCATCGCCGCGCCACTGACCATGCCGAGCAACACACCCAGCCACGCCCACCACAAATGCGTTTGTGCGATGGTCATGATTACAAACCTGCCGGGCTGCTATCACGCTCCCACGGGTTTGCCGTGGTGTTGCTGAACGGGTAATCGCCGAGTTCCATCTCCGTTGTGACCGGCGCGGCGAACAGGTAGCGGCGCATCGCGCTGCCGGCGGCCACCGCGAGCATCGCGGCACAGGCGAAGAGTTTCGCTTCCGGGTTGGGGATCGCGGTCAGTGCCGCAATGCCGCCGCCGATACCCAACAAGGGGCCTGCATTCATCATCACACCGGCCATCGTCGTATTTGCGTTCATGTCTGCTTCCTTTCCGTGGTTGCATGGTTGGTTAAGAACACGGAGCGGAGTTTGGCGGCGAGACTTAGAAGTATCAATTAGCGGATAAAAAGTAGCTTACGGTGATATTTTGGTATCGAAATATGATACTTTTGTTCGTATCGACACTTTGCGAAAAGGAATCCAGCCATGAGCACCGCCTATCTGTTCGAGGGCCTCAAGGCGCACTACCGCGCGCGCGGGCTGAACTATCGCGATGTCGCCAAGGCGCTGAAAATTTCCGAAGCGACAGTGAAGCGCGTCTTCTCCACGCGCGACTGCACCCTCGCGCGGCTGGAGGAGCTGTGTGCCGTGGTGCAGGTGGACATCGCGGAAATCGCACGCGGTGCGCCGCGTACCATGCGCTTGATCACACAACTCACCAAAGATCAGGAGCAGGAACTCGTCGACGACCTGCGGCTATTGATCGTTGCCGTGTGCGCGATGGGCAACGTGCCGCTGGCCGACATCGTGCGCGTCTATGACATCAGCCAAACGCAATGCATCGGCCTGCTGGCGAAGCTCGACCGCATCGGCTTTCTGGATTTGCAGGAGAACAATCACTACCGCCTGCTGGTGGCGCGCACCTTCCAGTGGATACCCGACGGCCCCATCATGCGCTGGACCAAACAGCAGGCGGGTGATTATTTCAACTACCCGTTCATGCAGCCCGGCGAGATGCTGCGTATCGTCAACGTGCGCGTGTCAGCCGAAGCGCGCGTGGCGCTGTTGGCGCGCATGGAACAGCTTGCATTGGAATACGCCGAGCAGCACAACGCCGATTCGTGGCTGCCGCTGGAGCAGCGTGAGACGATCAGTTTGTGTCTGGCGGTGCGGCCTTGGGAGCCGGCGGCGTTTGGGAAGTTGTGGCGGGGGGTGGCGGGATGAACCGTTGGGTGCAATTGTTTATTGCGCCGGGTTTTCTTTCAACGTTTGCGGTAAGCCGCGCGTGGAGGCCGACCGGAGCGGGTCGGCTGGACTGAAGGGTTACCGTCTTTCCCGTAGACAACATAGGCTTTGTCCTTCTTTTCGTCGAGCGTGAAGATGAACGAGCGATGTGCCCCCCGCACATTATGGCTCTTGAAGCGTTCTTTCGCGACCAAGTCTGCCCATGGGAAGCGCCAGATTCGATCAATTGAGTAATCGTCGCGGAGATGAACGAATAGAAGGTGCGTGGGACAGTGTTGCCCATCAAGTTTTGGTATGGCACTGGTTCTTTGCCATCCTGTTCCGAGGCCCTTTCTGGTTTTTACGGAGACTCTCCACCCGTTCGCGCAGACAAAGTCATGCTCTTCTCTGTCGTGTACGAGCGTCCCGTCCATAAGAAGCTTTCCGTAGATTTCACCAAGCCAGCCGACGAGTTCATTGCCCTTCAGCGTCTTGCCATCGGCGTAGTCAGATAGCTTCACGCGTATCTTGTTTTGAAGCGCAGCCAGCTCAGTGAACAGGCTACCGCATTCTTGCTCGAGGGCGGATACGTTAGCTGAGTTCGTCATCGAGACGCCCAACGTGTAATGGTCATCAGGTGACGGGTCACAAAGCATCGTCTGACGCAGAGCATAAAATCTACCGGAACCAAAACGCTATACATACGCAGCCCCTCATTCAGTAAGTAGGATGGGTGCAACCCATCACCGCCGCGCAGCGGCAAACTATTTCTGCGCAGGAAAAGCATCAAGCAAAGCCTTAGCCGCATCCCCAGATTTCTCCAGCCCAGCCACCACATCCGCCAACCGATCCACGTCAGCCGCACTCGCGCCCAACCCAAACTCCAAACACCCCCGCACCTTGCCGCGCATCTCGGCGTCGGTCATCGGGTCTTGCGGGCTGCCTTTGACGGTTTCACACTTGAGTTCGATGACCTTGCCGGATTTCAGCGTGAGTTTGACGCGCGCGGGTTCGATGGCGGTGGGGTTGATGGCCGGGTCGTCCACCACTTTGGTCATGGCCGCGATGGCGGCGATGCTGCTGTCGGTGATCGCGGGTTTGCGATAGCTGTGTAAATCGACTTTGCCGTCCGCGAACGCGCGAGCAAAGCTGTAGCTGCTGTTGAATTGCGCGTGTACGACCTCGTTGCGCGCGGGTTCGTACGGCGCGCCGACGGTGAGCCAGTTGACGTTGCTCATGCCGATTTCGATGGCGGCGACATCGGCGGGTTTGATGCCTTGTTGATGCAGTTCAATGCCGATGCCGATGGGCGTGTGGTTGCAGCGGCAGCACGGATACGGTTTGAAGCTGTACTCCGCGACGCGCCAGTCTTGGCCTAAGCCGTCGGTGAGGATTTCCGGCTTCACTTCATTGCGTTCGTACAGCGCGAACAATCCCGCGTTGCCTTCAAGCGTGCCGCGCGTGCTGGTCAAGCCGTCGGCGGCGAGAAACGCGCCCATCACCGCGTTGCGCGCGGCGAAGCCCGGCCCCAATCGCTTGGACAACACGCCGTCGCGCATGCTTTGCGCCGAGCCGCTGGCCTGATGGAACGCCATGCCGAGTGCGTTGGCAAGACCGTTCGCGTCGAGCTTCAACAATTTGCCTGCGGCAACGCCGGCAGCCACCGTGCCGAAAATCATCGTCGGATGCCAGCCCTTGCCCAAGCTGTTGTAGCAAGCGAGCCCAAGTCGCGCGTGCAGTTCCGCGCCGATGGCATACGCGAGAATAAAATCTTTGCCGCTGACGGGTTTGCCTTCCGCCGACAAATCCTCGGCGGTGGCGAGCAGCGTGGGCAGCACCACCGCGCTGGTGTGTACGCGCGCGGGATCGTGCTGATCGTCAAAATCCAGTGCGTGCGCGGCTGCGCCGTTGGCCATGGCGGCGGTGGGCGGCGAATAACGGCGCTTGCCGATCAAACCCGTGGTGGAACCCGTTTTTTCCCAGCGCGACAGGCGCGCGTTTAATTCGGCAATGCCGGGCGCGTTGGCTGCGCCGCCGATCACGCCGAGCGTGTCGAGTATCAGCGCTTTAACGTTGTGCAGTACCGGTGCGGGCAGCGTGTCATAGGTCCATCCCGCGATGGTGGCGCACAGCGCGCGGCTGTAGCCATCGGGCAGGGGCAGGGTTGTCGCGGCGAACATTTCTTTTACATTAGTTACGTTAGGGGCGGTCATAATATGAATCTCCGGCGTGTTTGTAATCAAACGCTATCACAAACGTGTGCCGCCCGGTGGGCGTGCTATTGTTAAAATCAACGTAGTAACAGAGAACGAGCAGGACGAAACCCGTGTCCGTCATTCCGGCGAAGGCCGGAATCCAGGTGGTAACCCCATGCGAAGCATCTAAATAATGATCCTTCGGATTGAATTACGCACTGGATTCCGGCCTTCGCCGGAATGACGGTGGTGGCGTGGCGCGTTTAACGCCAAACGCAGTCAACTGGAAAAACCGTGAGCAAGCTATTCGTAGGCATAGACACCGGCGGCACCTTCACCGATCTGGTTGCCGCTGATCTCGGCAACGGGCGCCACTATTATCACAAGGTGCCCACCACCACGGGTGATCCGGCGCGCGGCATTCTGGAAGGCATCGCCGAGTTGCTCGATCAAAACAGCATCGCGCGCCGCGACGTGGCATTTCTGGTGCTGGGCACCACGCTCGCTACCAACGCGGTGCTCGAAGGCAAATGGGCCCGCACCGGTGTCATCACCACCGCGGGGTTTCGCGACGTGCTCGAACTCGCGCGCCAACGCCGCCCGCACTATTTCAATCTGGATATCCCGAAGCCCATGCCGCCCGCGCCGCGCGATTGCCGGCTGGAAGTGAGCGAGCGCGTGGCGCAGGATGGATCCGTGGTCACGCCGTTGGTGGAAGACGATGTGCGCCGCGCCGTCGCGGTCTTGAAAACCAAGCAGGTGGAAGCGGTGGCGATCTGCTTCATGCACGCCTATGCGAACGCGGATCACGAGGCGCGCGCGCGGGCGCTGGTGAAATCGTTGTGGCCGGAAGTTTATCTTTGCACGTCGAGCGAGGTGCTGGGCGAATTTCGCGAGTTCGAGCGCTTCTCCACCGCGACGGTCAACGCGAGCCTGATGCCGATCATGGATCACGCCCTGTCGCAGTTTGAAAAGGGCGTGGCGGCGCAGGGTATTCCGCGCACGCCGCGCGTGATGCAGTCCAACGGCGGCGCGGTATCGCCGGGGGCGGTGCGCAAGATGCCGGTGAATACGTTTTTCTCCGGGCCGGCGGGTGGTGTCATCGGCACGGTCGGCCTCGGGCGCCAACTCAAAGCGCCAAACCTGATTGCGTTCGACATGGGCGGCACCTCAACGGACGTGTGCCTGATTCGCGATGGCGAGCCGGCGAAAAAAAGCGAACGCCAGATGGGCGGCTTTCCCGTGCGCACGCGCACGCTCGACATCCACACCATTGGTGCGGGCGGCGGTTCGATTGCGTGGATCGACGCGGGCGGTTTGCTTAAAGTGGGGCCGCAGAGCGCGGGCGCGTATCCGGGGCCGGCGGCGTATGGACGTGGCGGCACGCGCGCCACGGTCACCGATGCTAATGTGACGCTCGGACGATTGAGCCCCAAGTCGCTGCTTGGCGGGCGCATGGCGATGCATCCCGACAAGGCGCACGCGGCGATCGATGATCTGGCGAAATTGTTGCGCGTGGATGCGGTCAAGGCGGCTGCGGGCGTGCTCGAAATCATCAACGTCAACATGATGGGGGCGGTGCGCGTAATCTCGGTTGAGCAAGGCGAAGACCCGCGCGATTTCACGCTGGTGGCGTTTGGCGGCGCGGGGCCGCTGCACGCGGCGGACGTGGCGCGCAACATGGGCATGGGCAAAGTGCTGGTGCCGCCGCGGCCGGGTTTGTTGTCGGCGATAGGCTTGCTGCATGCGGATGTGCGCGGCGATTTCAGTTTGACGCGTTTGTTGCGCGCGGAGAGTGCGAACGTGAAAGCGTTCAACGCAGGGTTTGCGGATTTGAAGCAACGTGGCGTGGCGTGGTTGCGTGGCGAGGGTGAACGCGAAAGCGAAACCAAGGCGAAGTTCGAGTGGCAGGTGGACCTGCGTTACTTCGGCCAGAATTTTGAACTGATCATGCCGCTGGCCAGTGACCGGTTGAGTGCGGCGAGTCTCAAGCGATTGACGGCTGCCTTCCATCGCCGCCACAGGGCGTTCTACGGTTACGACATGCCGGCGCAGCCGGTGGAAATCGTCAACCTGCGGCTGGTGGTAACCGCAGCGCGCAAATCGCTGCCTGTCGCAAAAGTAAATAAAGTTGTTAAAAAACATATAGTTACAGAAAGGCGCCGCGTGTGGTTTCCTGAAACCGGGTTCGTCCAAACACCCGTTTATGAGCGCGACGCGTTGCCTGCGGGATGGCGATCCACAGGGCCGGCGATCATCGAGCAAATGGATTCGACGACCGTGGTGCCGCCCAAAGCGATCATCCATAACGACGCGTTGGGGTATTTGCATCTGACGCTGGCGAAACAATGAACGCGCGCGAAACCGTCGCGGCGTTAGCCGCCAGCTTACAAGCGATTGACGATGCCTTCGATCCTGCATCTGAGCAGGAGCTATTGCTGGCCGAGGCCACGCTGGGCGTAACGCTGCCGGAACTGTTTCGCGAAATACAAAAATCGTATGGCCGCTGCCGGTTCGCCGGAGAGGCGCTGATTCCCGTAAGCGGCGCAGAGGCGTTGAGCATCCTGAGCATTCTGGGTTGCAAAGGCGCGGCGGGGAATTTACTGATGGATTTTCGCGCGCGCGCGGATTTGCAGGACGCGGGACTGGTGCCGATTGCCGATGACCCGTTTAACAATCGCTACGCTTGGCATTCAGCCCATGGACACGTGGTTTTTATCGACGATGCCAAGCGCCAGCCACCGCTGTTCGTCGCGGCTACGTTTGAAGATTTTCTCAATAGGATCTGGATCGGTCCGGCTCGTTAACGCGGATAGCTGATAACGCTGAGAGTGCCATGAAACGCAAAATCGACCCCATCAAATCCGAAGTCATCGCGCGCTTTCTGCTCGCCACCGCCGAGGAAATGGCCGCAACGCTGATGCGCACGGCGTTTTCGCCCAACATCAAGGAGCGCGCGGATTGCTCCACCGCGATCTTCGACGTGGCGGGCGAGGTGATCGCGCTGGCGCAGCGTGTGCCGATTCATTTGGGTTCGATGGTCGGCGCAGTAGCTGAAATTCTGAAGCGATTTCCGATGGGCGACATCCTGCCCGGCGACATGTTTGTCGCCAACGATCCGTACAACGGCGGCGGCACGCATCTGCCGGACATCAACGTCATCGCGCCGGTGTTCGCGGGCAAAAAAATCGTTGCCTTCGTCGCCAACATCGCGCATCACGCCGACGTCGGCGGCATGGTGCCCGGCTCGGAAGCGGCGGTGTGCAAATCGATTTATCAGGAAGGTCTGCGCATCCCGCCGGTGCGCGTGATGCGCGAGGGCAAGGTCAATCGTGATGTGGTCGATATCATTCTGTTGAACTCGCGCACGCCGGATGAACGCGTGGGCGACCTCAACGCGCAGTTCGCCGCCAACACCGTAGGCGCGCGCAGCGTGCTGCAATTGTTTGACCGCTATGGATTGAAAGAAACGCAAGAAGCGATCGCGGGTTATCTGGATTTCACTGAAAAACGTTTTCGTGCCGCCATCAACCGGCTGCCGCGCGGACGCTATGTGGCAGAAGATTTTCTCGATGGCAATCTTGAGGGCGAAACCTGCGCCATCAAACTTGCGCTCACCATCGGCAAAGGCCGCATGGATTTCGATTTCACCGGCTCGGGCAAACAACTCGAGAGCGCGCGCAATATCCCGTATCGCGCGTTGCTGGCCACAGTGTACACGGTCGCTAAAGCCATGCTCGACCCGGAAGTGCCGGCCAACGCCGGCTACTACCGCACCCTGCACATCAAGGCGCCGCCGGGCTGCGTGGTGGGGCCGGTGCCGCCGGCGGCGATTGGCTGCCGTTCCATTTCGGCGAGCGTGTTGGGAGACGTGATCGCCAATGCGCTGTCGCAGGCGATGCCGGATAAAGCCCTGGCCGGCAGCGGACCGCATCATTTGTTCGTGCTGTCCGGCACCGATCCGCGCACGGGTGTTTATTTCGTCGATTACGAAACCGTGGCGGGCGGCATGGGCGCGCGCGCCAATCGTGACGGCGTGGACGGTGTGCGTGTGCATGCTTCCGGCTCATCGAATCTGCCGAGCGAGGCGCTGGAGCATGCGTATCCATTCCGCGTGGAGCGTTACGCGCTGTGGGATGAATCCTCCGGCCCCGGCCAGTATCGCGGCGGCGCGGGCGTGATCCGTGATTACCGCGTGCTGGCCGACGACATCGTGGTGAGCCTGTCGTCGGAGCGGCAGCATGTGGCTTCGCCCGGCATGGCGGGCGGCGGATCGGGCGCGTGCGGCCTGTTTGTGTTGAATCCGGATACGCCGCAGGAGCGCGTTTTACCTTCTGCTGCTGCCGACATACCATTGCCGCGCGGCAGTGTGTTGCGTATTTGCACGCCGGCGGGCGCGGGCTATGGCGATTCAAAAAAGCGTACCATCAGCGCGGTAGAAAAGGATGTGGTGGAAGGGCGTATCTCGCCGGACTACTCATCGAGAATTTATTTGGAAGGATCGTAAAATATCCACGTCGCTCCCGTGAAAGAGGGAACCCATACACTACCGGTAGTGGTACGTGTGTTATGGGTTCCCGCCTGCGCGGGAACGACGGCGTTTGTATTATCGTTGTCACGGAGCTGAATCATGAATAAACCCAACACCGAATTCGACATCATCGCCGCATTCCGCGACGACTTTCCCGCCCTGAAAAAGTGGACCTATATGGACGTGGCGGCGCGCGGCGTGCTGTCGCGCACCACGCGCGCGAAGCTGGATGCGCAAATCGATGATCGCATGATGAATGGCGGCGACAAGGATCGATTTTTTGCGCTGATCGAAGAGGCGCGCGGCCGTTTTGCGCAACTGATTAATGCCTCACCCGAGGAGGTCACCTACACCAAGAATATTTCCGAGGGCCTCAACATGGTGGCCACCGGCATTCAATGGAAAGCTGGCGACAACGTGGTGCTGTGCCCCGAGCTGGAGCACCCGAATAACGTGTATGCGTGGCTGAATTTGCAGCGCTTCGGCGTGGAAGTGCGCATGGTCAAGCCGCGTGACAACGCGATACCTGTCGATGACCTGATCGCCAAAATGGATGCGCGCACCCGCTGCGCGACCGTATCCACGGTGACGTTTGCGCCGGGCTTTCGCACCGACATCGATACCTTGGGCCGCGCCTGCCGTGAGCGCGGCGTGCTGTTGCTGGTGGATGCCGCCCAGTCCGCCGGCAAGCTGCACACGGATGTGCAGCAGTCGAACATCGATGCGCTGACCGTATCCACGCAGAAGGGCTTGTTGGGACTCTATGGCATGGGATTTTTGTATGTGCGGCGCGAGTGGGCTGAAAAAATGCAGCCGGCGTATCTCGCGCGTTTCGGCGTCGATCTGGGAGATGCGCATGAAGCATCGATGGGCGATATGTCGTTCAAACTCGCCGAAGGCGCGCGTCGATTTGATTTGGGCAACTACAATTTCGCGGCGACGGCAGCGGTGAACGCGTCGATGAAGCAGTTGCTCGACATCGGCACGCAACGTATCGAAAAACACGTTACGGGCCTGGTGCACGCGCTGGCGCAAGGTTATGTGGACATGGGCGTGCCCGTGGCCGGTGGCAAGCCGGGGCCGCATCTGGCAGGCATCGTGACCATCGGCAACATGAGTGCCAATCATTACGGTTCCGATGACGAACGCTTCAATGGGTTGTACCAATATCTCGGCGACAATCAGGTGAAGCTGTCGATACGGCGCGGGCTGCTGCGCTTTTCGTTGCATGCGTATAACGACCTGGATGATGTGAATCGCGTGCTGGATTTGAGCCGGAAATTTCTTCGCGCTGACACACGCGGATAACCCACGCCGTCATTCTGGCCTTCGCCAGAATGACGGGGTATATGTAACTATTTGTTTATTATGAACTATATAGAACCGACCACCGGTACAACTTACCCCACCGACACCGCCCGCTGGTGTGCCGACAGCGGCGGCTATTTGAATCTCACGCCCGGCGAGGGATTGAAACGCGGCGATATTCACACGTCGCGCTACTCGGTATGGCGCTACGCCAAGGCCATCGGCGTTGATGATAAGCACGCAGTAACCATGGGCGAAGGCTGGACACCGTTGACGTGTGGCGAGTGGCAAGGCGCGCCGATGATGTTCAAACTCGAATTCATGATGCCCACCGGCTCGTTCAAGGATCGCGGTATGACGGTGATGGTGAGTTATCTCAAGAGCCGCGGTATCTGCGACGTGCTGGAAGATTCCTCCGGCAACGCGGGCGCATCGTTGTCGGCATACGCGGCGGCGGCGGGCATGCGCTGCCGCATTCTGGTGCCGGAAACGGCGTCGTATCCCAAGATCGCGCAGATCGCGGCGTGCGGCGCCGATGTGGTGACCATACGCGGCACACGTCAGGACGTGGCCGATGCCGCGATGCGCATGAGCCAGGAAATTTTTTACGCCAGCCACAACTGGCAACCGTTTTTTGCCGAGGGCACCAAGACGCTGGCGTATGAGCTGTGGGAGCAATTGGGCTTCAACGCGCCGGACAACGTGATCGTGCCGCTGGGCTACGGCAGCAACGTGTCCGGTTGCGCGATAGGCTTCGGAGAACTTCTGCGCAATGGCGAAATCACCAAAATGCCGCGCATCTTCGGCGTGCAGGCGGCGAACTGCGCGCCGTATTTCAATGCGTTCAAGGCTGGCGTGGAACACTTGGTGCCTACCGACGTGACACCGACGATAGCCGAGGGCATCGCATCCTCCAAGCCCACGCGCGTGGCCGAAGCACTGCGCGCGGTGCGTGATTCGGGCGGCAGCATCGTTGCCGTCACCGAGGAGGAAATCGTCGCCGCGCTGCGTACTTTTGCGCGCAAGGGGCTGTATGTGGAGCCGACGTCGGCCGCCGCGGGTGCGGGGTTGACGCAGTTGCTGGCGAGCGGGGCGATCAAGGCCGGAGAATCGACGGTGCTGGTGTTGACGGGAACGGGTTTGAAGGCGTCGGAGAAAATCGGCGATTTATTGAATCTCAAGGCGCGCAGCGAATAATCTGCTGCTGCCCGATATTACTGCGAGAAATTCTGCGGCTTGATTTTCGCGGCCTGCACCACGCGCCGCCAGCGCGCGGTTTCGTCTGCCAGCAGTTTTGCAAATTCCTCCGGCGAGTTTCCGACAATTTCCAGACCTTGTCCGGTGAGACGTTCGCGCACGTCCGGATTCGCCAGCGCCTTCAGACTTTCGCTATGCAGACGCGAGATCACGCCGGTGGGTGTTTTGGCGGGTGCGAGCAAGCCTTGCCACGTGACCACTTCATAACCGGGCAATCCGGATTCGGCGACCGTGGGCAGATCGCGTACCATGGCGAAACGATGGGCGCTGGTGACAGCCACGGCTTTCAGCCTGCCGGTTTTCACTAAAGGCAATCCGGTAGGCACGTTGCTGAAGGTGAACTGTACTTGTCCGGCTATGGTGTCGGTGGCGGCAAACGGGCCGCCGCGATACGGCACATCGACAATATCGATTTTCGCCATGTACTTGAACAACTCGCCGGCAAGGTGCGACCCGACGCCGACACCGCCGGTACCGTAGCTCAACTGACCAGGCCTTGCTTTCGCCAACGCGATGAAATCCGCCACCGTTTTTACCGGCAACGACGGATGCACCACCAGCAGATACGGCGTGGAGGCAAGCAGTGATATGGGGGAAAAATCGCGCACCGGATCATATGGCAGCTTCGTATACAGGCTGGCATTGATAGTGTGCGCGGCGGACACCATCACCAGCGTGTAGCCGTCGGGCGCGCTTTTCGCGGTGGCGTCGGCGGCGATGATACCGCCCGCGCCGGCTCGATTATCGATGGTGAATTGCTGGCCGAGGCTTTCGCCCACTTTCTGGCCAACGATGCGTGCGACGATGTCCACGCCGCTGCCGGCGGGGAACATGACAATCACGCGGATGGGTTTTGCGGGATAGGGCGCGGGTTGCGCGGATGCGTCACCGCAGAAAAATGCGGAAACCAGCGTAGTCACCCCAACCGCAAGGCTGGTGTTAGCCCGGAAATGTCGTGAGGAGAGTGCCACGTTGCGTATGTCCTCGATTCCGGATTGCGCTGTCGCGCATCCGGAATGCCAGTGTTTCGTCTATCAGGCCACGCCGTACTGCTTAAACCACGCCAGCATGCGCTTGAAGCCATCATCCGCGGCTTCCTTGCGATAGCTCGGGCGATAGTCGGCGTAGAACGCGTGCGGCGCGCCGTAGTAAAGCACGATGTTGCTCACCGTGTTGCCTGCGGCTTTTAACGCCTCGCGCATTTGTTCGACGTGCGCCACGGGGATGCCGGCGTCTTCCGCGCCGTAGAGGCCGAGCACGGGCACTTTGAGCGTGGCGGCAAACTCGACCGGGTAGACGGGTTGCAGCGGCGCTTTGCTCGGCGCGACCAAACGGCCATACCATGCCACGCCGGCGTTGACTTTCGGGTTGTGCAGGCAATACGACCAGGTGATGCGCCCACCCCAGCAGAAACCCGTGACGGCGAGTTTGCTGGTGTCGCCTTTGCCACTGGCGCCTGCGTGAACCACGGCGGTGTCGAGGTCGGACATCACCACGCTGTCGGGCACGTGGTTCACCACTTTGGCGAATATTTCCTGATTGTCCGTAAACTTTGTGACATCGCCGTGGCGGTGGTAGTGATCGACCGCAATAGCGAAATAGCCCTGCTTTGCCAGACGCCGGCAGACATCTTTGATGTGTTCATGCAGACCGAAAATTTCCTGCACCACCAGCACCACCGGAAATTTTCCGTCCTTGCTCGGGTGCGCGCGATAGGCGGGGACGACACCGGTCATGGTATTGAGATGCACTTCGCCCGCCACGAGGCCTGTCGTGTCGGTGGTGATGGTGGATGCGGCAATCGGTTGCACCAGTTTTGCCCAACCCTGCGGCAATAATTGTTTGACGGCTTCGCCCAGCGAGGGCGTTTGCGGCAATAGGCCGTTGACGGTGGTATCGGTCATGACAGGTTTTCCTTTGATAGTTCAGGTTTGGAAAGGGGGAATACATTGAGCTGGAAACCCCAGTATAGCGGGCTTGCTTGACACTGCGAAGTCACGCACATAGATTCGACGCTCTGGTATTCGCCATATTGGCTTTTCCGACGAACCAAGCGGGGGTATGTGATGCACGCGATTGATGATCGGCTGGCAAAACTGGGCGTGACGCTGCCCGATGCGCCATCGCCGGCGGCGAACTATCTGCCGTACACCGTCACCGGCAATCAGGTGTGGATCGCGGGGCAGGCAGCGGTTGTCGATGGAAAACACCAATGCGTGGGACGGCTCGGCACCGAAGTCAGCGTGGCAGACGGCAAGGCGGCGGCGCGGCTGGCCGCGATCAATGTGCTGGCGCAAGTCAAAGCGGCGTGCGGCGGTGATTGGAACAAACTCGTGCGCTGCATTCGACTTTGCGGCTACCTCAACGCAACGCCAGAATTCGCGGATCATCCGCAGGTGCTGGATGGCGCGTCAGATTTTTTGGTGGCGGTGTTGGGCGATGCGGGCAAACATGTGCGCAGTGTGTTGGGCGCGTCGTCGCTGCGCAGCGGCACGGCGTTGGTGATTGATGCGGTATTTGAGATTAAAGGATAAGCATATGTTTTTATTGAGTAATTTTAAGCGTAACGGGATGGTGTGTGCCGCGGTTTTGTTGCTGTGTGCGCCGGTGTTTGCGCAAAGCTGGAAGCCCGAAAAGCCGGTGGACATCATCATCGGCACCACGCCCGGCGGCCCGCAGGATCGCCAGGGCCGTTTGATCCAGCGCATTTTTCAGGAGCGCAAACTGTTTGAACAAACCTCGTCGGTATCGAACCGGCCCGGCGGCGGCGGTGCGGTGGCGCTGGCCTACATGGCGAACCACAAGGGTGATGCGCATTACATCCAAATCGTCGCGCAGCCGCTGATCAGCAACCACGTGGCGGGCCGCAGCAAACAACACTTCACGGATTTTTCGCCGATTGCGATTTTTGCGGTGGAGTATGTGACGCTGGTGGTGCGCGCCGATTCACCGATCAAGGATGCGCGTGAGTTCATCGCGGCGATGCGGAAAGACCCGACGGCGTACTCGGTGGCCATCGGCACCGTGGTTGGCAACGCCACGCACTCGTCGTACGCACACGCGATGAAAGCGGCCGGGGTGGACGTGAGGCGCCTGCGCTCGGTGGCGTTTAACTCCGGCTCGGAAGGCATGACCGCGGCGATGGGCGGGCATGTGGATGCGGCAGCGGGTTCGGTGTCCACCGTGTTGCCGCATGTTCGCTCCGGCAAACTGCGCGTGCTCGCCATCGGCGCACCCAAGCGCTGGGAGGGTGAGCTTGCCAGCGTGCCGACATGGAAAGAACTCGGCATCGACAGCGCGCAGGACTTATGGCGCGGCCTCGCCGGGCCGCCCGGATTCACGGCGGCGCAGACGGCATTTTGGGACGCCACCATCGCGCGCACCGTCAAAGACCCGGAGTGGATCAAGGATGTCGAGCGCAATCTCGCAGCGAACGTTTACAAGAACAGCGCCGACACCGTGAAGCACTGGCAGGCGGAGTACGCCGATGTGAAGGCGCTGTTTATCGAGATGGGGTTGGCGAAGTAATGTGGTCTCCGTTAAAAGCCAAAGCGTCACTGCGGAAGTGCAAATAAATTTCAAGGCGGATACGCTGAATTAGCGTCCGCGTCGATCCCCCCATGAATCAATGCACTCGGCCCCGCCTTGCCAAACTTGCTCTGGTGGTTTCCGTTCTGGCGGGCATGGGTTGCTTACTTCCCGCGCCGTCGCCGCAGGCGCAGGATATTCCGCATGAGCAGTTTGTTCGCTCGCTGGCGGACGCCATCGATCAGGCTTCCCTGACGCCGCGCGAGCGGCTTGGCCTGCATCTGTTTTTCGATGTCAACCTGTCGGAGCCCGCCGGTTTGGCGTGCGCGTCGTGCCACGATCCCCGGCGCGCCTTCACCGGCAACAACAACACCCTGATCGGCGTGGCGCTGGGTAGCCGCTCCGATCAGTTCGGCACGCGCGACGCGCCCACCATCATGTATCTGGCCACCACGCCGCGCTTTAGCAGGCATGGCATCGTCGAGCAGGATGGCAAGCGCTTGCCGGCGGGCGGCCATTTCTGGGATGGCCGTGCCGACACGCTGGAAGAACAGGCCAAGCAGCCGTTCTTCAATCCGGTGGAAATGAACAATACGGATACCGCTTCGCTGATCGCCAAGGTCGCGAAGAGCGTGTACGCGGCGGAATTTCGCAAGGTGTGGGGAGACAAAAGTTTTAATCATCCCGAAACGGCGCTCGACGCGGTGGCGGCCTCGATCGCCGCCTTTGAACGCACGCGCGTATTCCAGCCGTTTAGCTCGAAATTCGATTACGTGATGCGCGGGCAGGCGGCATTCACCGAACAGGAGCAGCGCGGCCTGAGTCTTTTTAACATCCGGCAAAAAGGCAATTGCGCACAGTGCCATACTGTTGATGCCGCGTCACGCGATCCGCAGAAGTCGCTGTTTACGGATTTCAGTTTCCGCGCGCTGGGTCTGCCGCGCAGCACGCGCATTCCGAACAATGCCGATCCGGCGTTTATCGATCTGGGCTTGTGCGAGCGCGTGCCGGTGGCGGGCGCAAAGCTGCCGGTAGCGGTCACCAAACCAACGGTGACGGACCCCGCAACCTGCGGCCTGTTCAAAACGCCAACGCTGCGCAATATCGCCATCACCGCGCCGTACATGCATAACGGCCTGTTCGATACTCTGCGCGACGCGGTGGCGTTCTACGCCACCCGCGATACCGATCCCGCGCGGTGGTATGCCGAGGGAAAAAGGTTTAACGACTTGTCGGAAAAGTATCACGCCAACGTCGATGTCGATACGCCGCCCTATCAGCGCCGTCCGCAGCAGCGCGCGCAACTCACCGACGCGGAAATCGACGATATCGTCGCGTTTTTGTACACGCTGACCGACGGCTACACGCCGCCGGGAAGCATGCGCCCAACGGCTGAAACGACGGTTACGCCGCCGCAATCTCCAAATCCATACCCTTCGCAACCAGCTTCGTCCCCAGTTTCGCCCCGCGAGTATTGAGTTCGCCCAACTCTTTGCCTTCATTCGCCGGATCGCAGAAGTAAGTTTCGTTCAGATCGTTGTGGCGTACGAACTTGATCGCCACTTTCGACACCGCTTTTTTCTCCACGTTGACCAGCGCGATCATGCCCAGCCAGTCGCCGTGTTTGCGCCCACCGTGGCCGGTGTGGAAGCAGAAGCTGCCGAGGCCGTAGAGGATGGTTTTGCCTTTATAAATTTCGGTGGGGAGCGAGTAGTGCGGGCCGTGGCCCATCACGATGTCCGCGCCGCTGTCGATGGCGGCGTGCGCGATCAGCGGCATGTAATCGAGCACGTCTTTGTGGAGACCCCAGTGGCAGGAGGCCACCAGGATGTCACATTGCTTGCGCAGCGCCGCTACATCATCCTTGAACAGTTGCAGATGTTTGGCATCGGGCCAGGTCAGAATTTCTGGCGGAATGCCGGGGCGATTCGCGGGCGGAACATCCGGGCGTGTTTTGTGCAGCGGCAATTGGTACGCGGTGTGGCCTTTGATGGTGGCGACGCCGGCGGTGTGCGTGGTGGCCTCGTGATTGGTGGGCCAATACACGGAAGTGCGCTGCAAAAAGCCGTAACGCACGCCATTTTTCTCGATGATCACCGGTGCGTAGGCTGCTTCGCGATTGGCGCCGGCACCGGTGTGCTTGACGCCGATTTCGTCCAGACGTGCGACCGAGCCTGTAATGGCGGCCTCGCCGTAGTTGACGTTATTCGCAATGCCTACCGCGTCGATGCCCGCGTATTTTAGCGATTCACCCGCCGGGCCCGGCGTGGCAAAGAAGCCTTCGTTGTCCCAGGTGTGTCCGCCCGGCGGCGCGTAGAGGCAGCATTCCATATTGGAAAAGCGCACGTCGGCCGTTTTGAATTCGTCGATGGTTTTGCGAAACGGCACGGTCGGGTCAGTGACGTTCATCAGATTGATGTCGCCGGTGAGGATGAGTTGGGCCATGGGAAATCCTTGAGTGGAATGAGCGAGGGAGAAGCTCGATTGTATGCAATACACCGCGCCGCGCACAACTCGCGTGACATCGGGCGTTACATTATGGAATGCCCGCGCGGTGGTAGCATCGGCGGCGAGAGGAGGGCGTATGAAACCCGTATTGAATTTGCTGAATGGTTGCATCATGGCCTACGTGGCATGTGTGGCGGGGGCCGCGCTGGCGCAAGCCCCCTATCCCGCGAAGCCCATCCGCTTGCTGATCGGCGCGCCGCCCGGCGGCGGCAACGATGTGCTGGGCCGCGTGGTGGCGCAACGGTTGACCGACCGCATCGGGCAACAAGTGGTGGTCGAGAATCGCGGCGGAGCGGGGCAAACCATCGCTGGCGAGATTGCCGCGAAATCGCCGCCCGACGGTTACACGGTGCTGCTGGTGTCGTCGAGCTTCATGATTTCAACACTGGTGTATCCCAAACTGCCTTACGACACGCTGCGTGATTTTGCCGCCATCACACAGATCGCCACCATTCCCCAAATGTTGGTGGTGCATCCCTCGCTGCCGGTGAAGACCGGCCCCGATTTGATTGCGCTGGCGAAGAAAAATCCTGGGGCGTTGATGTACGGCTCGGGTGGCAATGGCTCTACGCAACATCTGGGCGCGGAGTTGTTCAAGGTGTTGACGAAAACCAGCATGGTTCATCTGCCTTTCAAAGGCGCGGGGCCTGCGATCGCTGCGATGCTGTCGGGTGATGTGCAGGTGTTCTTTTCCACTGTGCCGTCGGTGCAGCCGTTGGCGCAGTCCGGCAAATTGAAAGCCATCGCGGCGGCGGTGGCCAAACGCATACCCACGCTGCCGGAGCTGCCCACACTCGAAGAGCAAGGCGTGCGCGGCATGGACATCAGCGGCAATTACGGCTTGTTGGCGCCCGCGGGAACGCCCGCGCCGGTGATTCGCTATCTGAACGAAGAAGTGGGTAAGTTATTGATCACCCCGGAGGTTCGCGATTACCTGGCGAAACAGGGCGCGTTTGTCGCGCCGAGCACACCCGCGCAGTTTCAGGCGCAGGTAAAGACGGAGATCGAAAAGTGGCGCGAGGTGGTGCGGATTTCCGGCATGAAGCCGGATTGACGGCTCTCGCAGTTTTGCGGAAATTGACACACGCACTCGCGCGCCGGATACTGGCGACCGCGTTGAAATAATCTTCACCAAGGGGGGGGCGTATGAAAAATCTGTTTATTGGCGTGGCCATTCTGGCCGCAAGCAGTTTTACCGTGCAAGCGCAAACGCAGCAGGATCTAAATCGCGACGGTAACGGTGGCAGCACTGACAACGTGCTGACGTATGGCATGGGCTATCACCAGCAGCGTTTCAGCAAGCTGGATCAGATCAACAAGAACACGGTTAAGCGCATGGTGCCGGTGTGGAGCGCGTCGCTGGGCAATGAATACGGCGAACAAGGGCAACCGTTTGTTCACAACGGCGTGATGTATGCCGCCAACGTCAAGCGCGTGATCGCCATCGATATCGGCACGGGCCGGCAGTTGTGGAATTTCGATCTCGAGTGGGATGCGGGGGTGCCGCGCGTGGTGTGTTGCGGGCTGAACAACCGTGGTGTCGCCTTGTTTGACGGCAAGGTGTACGTGGCCGCGATCGATGCGCACATCTACGCGCTGGACGCCAAGACCGGCAAGCAAGTGTGGAAATCCAAGATTGCCGAGTGGAAAGAAGGCTACTCGATCACCGGTGCGCCCAGCGTGGTCAACGGCATCGTGATGAGCGGCATGACCGGCGGCGAATTCGGCGTGCGTGGCTTCGTGGTGGGTCTGGATGCGCAGACCGGCAAGGAAGCGTGGCGTCGTCACACCACGCCCGATCCGAGTGAGAAAGCCTACGCGACCTGGCCGCAGGACGACTCCTACAAACGCGGCGGCGCGTCGACCTGGATTACCGGGTCGTATGATCCGGAACTCGATCTTTCCTATTGGGGCACCAGCAACGGCGGCCCATGGACCTGGAAGGCGCGTCCGGGCGACAACCTGTGGGTGGCCTCGGTGATCGCGATTCGTCCGAAGACCGGCGAAATCGCCTGGCACTATCAATGGACGCCGGCGGAAACCTACGACTACGACGGCAACAATGAAAACGTGCTGGGCGAGCTCACGGTTAACGGCCAGAAACGCAAGGTGTTAATGCACGCGGATCGCAACGGCTTGTTGTACGTGCTGGATCGCGCCACGGGTGAAGTGCTCGCGGGCAATCCGTACGTGAAGACCAACTGGGCGACCGGCGTGGATCTGAAAACCGGCCGTGTGGTCGAGACCGATGTCGCCAAGCGCCTGCGCGCGGGCGAAAAAGTTGAACTCGAGCCGCGCTGGACCGGCGGCAAGAACTGGATGCCGATGGCCTTCAACCCGTCCACCGAGCGGCTCTATTTCTCGATGCTCGAGGAAACCGCGATTTTTCAGTTGAACAAGGATCTGCCATCGTACAAGCCGGGTGAGCGCTATGTGGGTGTCACCACCGACACCAAGGCGCGTGATAAGAGCCTGCCCTGGGGCTACTGGGGTGCCGTGCTTCCGATGACCGGCAAGCCTGCGTGGCGTACACCGTTGATTGATCTGCCGAGTTGGTCGGGCGCGATGGTGACGGCGGGTGGTCTGGTATTTACCGGCAATACGTCGGGCGACTTCGCTGCGCTGGATGAAGCGAGCGGCAAAGTGCTGTGGCAGTTTAAAACGCCGTCGGGTGTGAATTCGCAGCCCATCACCTACACCTACAAAGGCAAGCAATACGTGTCGGTGTTTTCTGGACTGGGCGGCGGTGCGTCGTCGCGGCGCGAGACCGCGGGCAAAGTGTTGCCCGCCGGAACCGTGTGGACATTCGCGTTGGTGGATTGATCGTTAACGCGTCATATCTGGCACACGTTAGTATCATCATCCCACCGGCGCAAACCGGTGGGATTTTTGTTGCACATGAAGTAATATAACCAATTGATTATTATGAAGAATTTTAATATTGCGGGTGGTGCGTTGGGCATACTCGGCGCACTGATGATGGCAAGCGCGCTGGCACAGGATTTCCCCGCAGAACAAATCAAGCTCGGTTCGGATACCTATGCGCGGCATTGCTCGCCGTGTCACGGCTCGCGCATGAAAAATCCCGAAGGGGCGTTTGATCTGCCGACCTTTCCGAAAGACCAGAAAAGCCGTTTTCTGACTTCCGTGGGCAAGGGCAAGAACAGCATGCCGCCATGGGACGGGCTGCTGAAGCCGGAAGAAATCGAAGCCCTGTGGGCCTACGTTTACACGGGCGACAACAATTAGCGGTGGTACCGCGCGGGTGCCGAAGCTCAACGAGTTGTAGAAGTTGGGCCTTGATCTGACAGCCAGTGTCAGAACACATATCGGGCGACAGGCTACCCTCTGCCAACTCCCGCAGTGAAGTGGGATTCCGGAAATGGCGGCTCATCGGCC
>CANIID010000004.1 GCA_947467315.1 Betaproteobacteria bacterium
GCGGCTGTCCTTGAAGCGGTTCGCCAGCTTGCGGCGCTTGTCCTTGTTGCGGATGTGCGGTTGCCACTCGGGGCCGTCGTCGGCGCTGCCGGTCATCACCACCTTGACCACGCAATCCTTGCCTTTCTCGGCATCAGCGTCGTCATCCTTGGTGCTGGCCCAGTCGGGGCGCAGCTTGACTAGCGCCTCGTATAAATCCACGCAAACGCGGCGGCTCATGCACACCACCATCGCCTTGCCGTCCATCGCCTCAATACGCTTTTCAAAATGCGTTACCAGATCGGCGGCGATCAGCGCGATACGCTTGGGGTCGCCCACCAGCGCCTCCAATGCGGCCCACTTGGTTTTGAGCTTTTCCTTGCGGGTTTGTTCTTCGCCCTCGGTGATTTCGTCAAACTCGGCATCGATTTTCGGCAGGGCGGCGGCGTTCAGGCCCAGCTTGGCGATGCGGCTTTCGTAATAAATCGGCACCGTGGCTTTGTCGGCCACCGCGCGCTGGATGTCGTATATCGAAATGTAGTCACCGAACACTGCGCGCGTGTTGGCATCGGTTTTCTCGATCGGCGTGCCTGTGAAGCCGATAAACGACGCCTGCGGCAGCGCATCGCGCATGTGGCGGGCAAGGCCATCGATTACGTCGTATTGGCTGCGGTGCGCTTCGTCGGCGATGACGATGATGTTGCGCCGGTCACTTAAGGCGGGCATCTTCTCGCCTTTTTCAGGCAGGAATTTCTGGATGGTGGTGAACACCACGCCGCCGCTCGCCACCGCCAGCAGTTCACGCAGCTTTTCGCGATTGGCGGCCTGCACCGGCATCTGACCCAGCAGATCGTGGCAGCGCTGAAACTGCCCGAACAACTGATCGTCGAGATCGTTACGGTCGGTCAGCACCACCAGCGTCGGGTTCTGCATCGCTGGCTCGCGGATCACCCGCGCCGCAAAAAACAGCATGGTGAAACTTTTGCCGCTGCCCTGCGTGTGCCACACCACGCCCGCGCGCCGGTCGCCGGCCTTGCCGCCGTGCATGCGGCCCGCCCAGTAAGCGCCCCTTTCCTCGCGTGCCAGGTTGTGGTCGTGCATCCCGCTGGCGCGCAAGGTTTCTTCCACCGCTGCATTCACCGCATGAAACTGGTGATAACCCGCGATAATCTTGTGCAGCGCGCCGGTGTCGGCGTCTTCCTCGAACACGATGAAATGTTGCAGCAAGTCGAGCAGGCGTTGCCGCTCGAACACGCCGCGCACCAGCACCTCCAGTTCCAGTGCCGTTTTCGGTGCGTCAGACTCGCCGTCAATCGTGCGCCAGACCTTGAACCACTCCTGATTCGCGGTAAGCGAGCCGATACGGGCTTGCAAACCGTCGCTCACCAGCAGCACCGCGTTGTAATGCAGCAGTGACGGAATCTCCGCCTTGTAGGTTTGCAACTGCGCGTAGGCGCTCCAGATCGTTGCGTCCTCGTCCGCCGCGTTTTTAAGTTCAATCAAACCCAGCGGCAGCCCGTTCACAAACACCACGATATCCGGCCGCCGGTTATGCTGACCCTCGATCACCGTGTACTGGTTTACCGCCAGCCAGTCGTTGGCCTCCACATCGGCAAAATCCACCAGCCGCGCCTTGTCGCCTTTGATCGAGCCATCGGCCCGCGAATACTCCACATCCACGCCATCGCGCAACATCTTGTGAAATGCGCGGTTGGTCTGCGCCAGCGACGGTGTGGCCACGCGCAGCACTTTGCGCAGGGCATCCTCGCGCGCTTCGGCGGGTATCGCCGGGTTCAGCTTTTGAATCGCAGCGCGCAGGCGGGCGGTCAGTACCACATCGGCAAACTAATCGCGCTCCGTTTCGATTTCGCCGGGAGCCAAGTGCGGGCCGTGTGCCACCGCATAGCCCAGCGCCTCGAACCATTCGAGGGCGGCGTCTTCTACAGTGGATTCGTTCAAGCTTGTCATGACGACACCTTTTGTCGCGCCAGTGCCAATGGCCCGGCAAGGAAACGACGAATCTCAACCACAACCATGTCCAGCGATGGTGCGTCCAGCCGGTTCTTGCCCAGGAAGGCTTTCCATTGCGCGAGCTTCGCTGCATCGTGCGCAAACGCATCGGTTAGACCCAGCGGCCACACATCCGGCAAGGGCGTTTTACGGCGCTCAAAAGTGGCCGCTAGGGCTGCGTCCACCTGCGACACATTAACAGCGTTTTCACGAGCCAGCGCATGAAGGTCGAAGTAGTCTTTCATCCGGCTATTACGTAACCCGAGCACTACGATGGCGTGAAACTTTTCTGCGACTACCGTTTCGGCGGCATAGGCGCGCAGCCGGGGGCGCGGCAAATCGAGCAGGCTTGGGTAATCCAGCCACGTCGGCGGCGGCACCACCGCATCACCGATGCCGACGTCCACCTGCACCCGCAAGCGGGCGGCGCCGAGTGTGGCGTCCAGGGTAACGCGCTGCCCGCCGTACGCATCCGTGGCCCGAATGGGTTCAACGCTTACGGTATCGGCCAGGTACACCATTGCGTCGGGCTCGACATCCACCGCACAGACATTGCTGAATATCTGCGCCAGGGCATCATCCGACAGATCGCCAAAGCCCAGCAGATCGGCATCGCGTGTCGGGCGCAGCGTATCGCCCAGCCAGGCCAGCATCAGCAAAGCGCCCTTCAGGACAAAACGATCCACATAGGGCGAGCGCGAAAGCCGGTACAAAAATCGTTCGACGGCATAACGTGTCAGAACCAGATTGGGATCGGTATTGATCGCTTTTGCGTGACGGACCAATTGTGTCTGCACCGAACGAGCCAGGCCGTCGCGAGAATTGTTCACGCCACCAACCCTTCGATATAAGGCTGCATCACACGCTGCACGCGGCAGATGCGCGCGTAGCGATCCAGATCGTCCATGCTCAAGCGCCGCGTGCGCCAGGCCTCGCGCAGCGCCTCCAGCGCCACGTCGAGGCCGATCTTGTTGCGGTACTTGAAACAGTCGGCCACGGTTTTGGCGATGTCGTAGACGCGCAGCGTTTGCCCTTCGACGCGGTGAGACTGGACGCCCTCGGTCAATGCCGCCCCCGTGTAGCGAACCACGCGCAGCGGCGGGTAGCGCAGTGACGGGCGATGCGCACGCCGGTCAATGGCGATCCACACATCGGCCGGCAGTTGCGTGCCAAGACCGTGAAACTGCAACGCACTCAGCAGGCAGATCACCCCTTGCGGCACCGCTGCGCTCGCCAGCACAAGACCATGATGCTCGGTGTAGGGGCGCTCGGGCAGCCGGTAAAGCCCGCGCACGACACGCTCAAGCTGCCCGGCCTCGACCAGACGGGTCAGTGCCTGTCGGTGTATGCCTGCCGCGGCCAGTTCACGCGCCGTAACCCCCCGCGCGCGGCGCGCGAGGCGCAGAACTTTTGCGGGGTGGGTGGCAGACGGCATGTGGCGAATGGTAGTCTGTTGTGTATATCTGTCAAGGATTAGCCACATTTCCGCGCTTTTCGCCGGCATTGCACTGCTGGTTTGCGGCATTTCCTGTTTTGCGTTTAAACAAGAAAAATGTTTAAAAACAGATACTTAATTAAATTCCGCTGGTGGAAGCCGATTTGCTTTTAAGCAGACATTCGATCTGCGACGCCTTCAGCCCTCACGCCGTTGACCTTCAATTCGCCGGAGAGCAGCTTGGGCAGCAGCGTGTCGCGCAAGGTGGCGAGGGTGCGGGATTGGTAGAGGTTTGCGCGGATTTGCGCCAGCAGCGGCGCTACCGTCCGGTCAAATGCTGCTGTCAGATTCGCGGGTGGGAAAGTGCAGTCGAGCGTTTCAAAAGTTTGACGCGTTATGGTGTCGAAGACTGTGCCGTGAGTTCTTTGCTGTAGGTCGGCTGTGGCTTGCCGAAGTGCAAAGTATGTGAAGAAATCGCCGTAACCCGAAATGCCGCGCACGCCATAGCAGGATTGATTCATCGCCATTGGCGTACCAATGAGCGCGAGCTTTCCGACGGTACCGCGTGCGCTGATGATTGTGGTGGTGCCTTCGCGCAGGATTTGAGCGGCGCTATTGGTAACGCCGTCTTTGGTGATGTGTTTCTCAGTGTGAATTACCCACACATCGGCTTCTGACGGCGCGTCCCTCACGGAATACCACGGTATATCGCCATCCCAGTACGCAGGCTCGGACGTCTTCGGAGTGCCGCCGCCGAGCAGTTCGATTTTGTCGGCGAGCGAGCAGACTTCCCATCCGCGAGGAACGGGACCGAGCGGCGATTCCTGGAAACTGTCGGGGAAGAGGGCGGCGGTGGCGGGGTCGAGGCCGGCGGGTGGGCGGCCGTCGAGTTTGGCGCGGACGGGGTCGAAATCCACGAACCAGCTTTGGAACAGCGCCCGCGCCATCGCTTCCAGCGTTGCGTTCATCCGTCGGTTTAACTCGATTTTGTCGTCCAGCGCGCCGAGCACTGATGCGATGGCTTTTTGTTCGGCGAGGGGTGGGAGTGTGAAAGCGAAGTCTTTTATTTGCTTTCCGCTGATGTGCGGTACGGCTGTGCCAGTTGTTATGGCGTGAATGTGTTGCGTGAACTCATGACTTCCAACGAGGTAACGTAGATACCCATTGTCGAGCCTTCTCCCGCCGCGAAGTCTCGCGGTTCGTTGCACAAGTAGGCAAGGAAGGTCGTACTTTGAAATTGCAGAATACTTTAGTCCTGCCTCGATCCGCGGACGATCCATGGCGAGTACCACATCGCCTTCGCGAAGCTGAAACAATTCGTGCTCTGTGCATTGGGATAAGGGCCACTTCTTTACGCTCTCCCATCGCATTGCTCCTTGAACGATATTGTCGCCACGAACAAGACGAATGCTCTCGTTTGACTCTGTGTAATGTTCACTCTTGAACGGGAATCCCGTAATCAAATCGACCTCGGCACCGAGTGTTGTTTCTTCCCACTCACCCGCCATATCCAAGCCCCTTCAAATCGGCTTTGATCGCCTGCTGCACAACGATCTTATCCCGCTCAATAATCTCCCGAAACGATGCACTGGTCGTTGCCCAATCCACCACGTCCACCTTGAACGGCAGATCGGATTCGGCAAAATCGTCGGCCAGTGCGCCACTGACTTGCAGGCTCAGTGGCGTTTGCGTAATCACCGCCAGATCGAGATCGGAATACTGCTTGGCTTTCCCCTTGGCGCGCGAGCCGAACGCCCACACCTCGCATTGCGGCACGTGTTTTTGCAGAATATCGCGCACGATCACCCAGAGATCGGGGCGGATGTCGATGTGCGGCGTTTCCATCAGGCGAGGCGGGATAGCAGTTGATCGCGCAGGAAACGCGCTTCATCCAGAAACGGCGCGATGCCGGCGACGACTTCCAGCGCGGTTTCTTCGTCGTAGGTATGGCTGGTTTTGGCGCGCATGTCGCGATAGCCTTTCCACGCCGACCAATCCTTCAGCAACAAGCCCTGCTCATTGGCGGAACGAATGAGGTAGTTGAAATCCGCATTGTTGTATTCATCCGGTGTCGGCGATACGTTTCCCAGAAAACGTTTGAGTGTTTTGTGCGCCAGTTCATAGGTGAACTCGAAACGCTGTATCAGTCCGTCACGAATCTGGGTGTCGGTGATATCGCGCTGGTAACGGGCGAGGCCTTCTTCCAGGCGGTTGATAGCGTTGGTCAGTGGTTCGATTTTGATGGTCATGATTTTTCTTTCAGCGGAAACCCAGCTTCGTCAGATTATCGCGGATTGCGTGACTCAGTTTGTCGGATTCGGCAAATTGGGTTTGCAGTTCGGCCACGAGGCGCGGCATTTTTTCTTCGAAGGGTTCGCCATCGTCTTCGAGCTCTTCCGCGCCGACGTAGCGGCCGGGGGTGAGGACGTAGCCGTGGGCGGCGATTTCGGCGGTGCTGGCGGATTTGCAGAAGCCGGGGGTGTCGGTGTATTGCTCGCCCTCTCCCCCATCAGTCAGGAAAACAATGCGCGTGGGCACCTGCTCGGATAAACCTAAAATATTTGCGGCGTAAGCGCCTGTCGGTTGCAGGCGGGCGGCGTCGCGTTTGGCGAGTGCTTTGGCAACGGCATCGGCCGAAGGCGGGATGCGGCCAAAACTGGGGTGGTCGATAGGGTAATCGTATAGCCCGCGCGCAAGCTGGCGGATGATGCCTTTGCGGGACAGCCGGGTCAGCGCCATACCCACGGAGCGGGGGTCGCCAAGGCGCGCGAGGTCGCTAGGCGTGAAAACCCACCCCCCCCTGTGCCCGAATATGATAGAACGGGCTTTAGGTTCAATGACTTGCGTTGATTTTGAAGGGCTAATCATGTTGAAAAAAGGATAGTCTTTTTACAACAAAAATCAATGCAAATTTCGGGGTTGGGCGTGCATTGCGGGCAGCCGCAATGCGGGGCTATGGTTGCGTGACGTCCATGCGCCGCTCGGCTAAACTCCGCCGCTCCCTTCACCAAAATAATCACCATGCGCATCACCGCCATTCACTCCGCCGATCTCCCCATTGCCTCCGAAATCCGCAACGCGTACATCGACTTCTCGAAGATGAACGCTAGCGTGGTGGCTGTTGTCACCGATGTTATCCGCGACGGCAAGCCGGTGGTCGGTTACGGGTTTAATTCCAACGGCCGCTACGCGCAACGTGGGTTGTTGGCCGAGCGGTTTGTGCCGCGCATTATGGAGGCGGATCCGAAATCGTTGATGAACGATGCGGGCGATAACCTCGATCCGCATCGCATCTGGGCGACGATGTTTGCGAATGAAAAGCCGGGCGGGCACGGCGAGCGCTCAGTGGCTATCGGCACGGTGGATATGGCGGTGTGGGATGCGGTTGCGAAGATTGAGGGTAAGCCGTTGTATCGGTTGCTGGCGGATCGTTACAGCGCTGGCCGCGCGGACGACAAGGTGTTTGTCTATGCGGCGGGCGGTTACTACTACCCCGGCAAGGATTTGACCGCACTGCAGGACGAGATGAAAAAGTACGTTGCCCTCGGTTACACGGTGGTGAAAATGAAAATCGGCGGTGATTCGCTGGCCGATGACATCAGGCGCATCGAGGCGGTGATCAAGGTGGTGGGCAGCGGCAAGAATCTCGCCGTCGATGCCAATGGACGCTTTGATTTGAAAACCGCTATCGAGTACGCCAAGGCGCTGGAACCGTACGGTTTGTTCTGGTACGAGGAGGCGGGTGACCCGCTCGATTACCAATTACAGGCCGAACTCGCGCAATACTACAAACACCCGATGGCCACGGGCGAGAATCTGTTTTCGATGCAGGACGCGCGCAATTTAATTCGCCACGGCGGCATGCGCGCGGATCGCGACTGGCTGCAATTTGATTGTGCGCTGTCGTATGGTTTGGTGGAGTACCTGCGCACGTTAAACATGTTGAAAGAAAACGGCTGGTCATCGCGTCGCTGCTGTCCGCACGGCGGGCATCAGATGTCGCTTAACATCGCTGCGGGCCTTGGCCTCGGCGGCAATGAGTCATACCCGGACGTGTTTCAACCGTTCGGCGGTTTTGCGGATAACACGCCAGTGGTCGATGGTTATGTCACCATGCCGGATATGCCGGGCGTGGGGTTTGAGGCGAAGTCGAAACTGTATGCGGTGATGCGCAAGCTGGTGGAGTAACGCTCGCGGTAAACTGGCTTCGGGCAGGGGCAGGTGAAAAGGAGTGGGCCATGAAACGGTTGCGTCAGTCGGTGGTGTTCCTGTTGAGTGTGGTGTTTTTTACCGCGTTGCCGGCGGCGGATCTCGTGCGCGTGGATGACGCCGAAATTCAGCGCTTGATGGATGCGGTGGCCGGCAACAACGACGCGTGGCGCCGCGACATTCAACGCCGCCTGACCGGCTGGCGCAGCATGATTGAATCGCCCGCGAATCGCGAGCTGCCTGAACCCGCGCGGCTGAAACTGGTGAACGATTACGTCGCCGAAACCCTGTTCGTGTGCGATCCCTTGCAGTGGTGCATGGAGGATTACTGGGCAAAGCCGGTGGAGTTTCTCGCCAATGGCGGCGGTGATTGCGAGGATTACGCGATCGCCAAATATTTTGCCTTGCGCGCGCTGGGCATCCCGGACGCCAAGCTGCACATCATGTATGCGCAATACAGCAGCGGCGGCGTCAACGGCGCGCACATGGTGCTGGCCTACTACCCGACGCCGGGCGATGAGCCATTGATACTCGACAATCTCGACTATGAGATCCGCCCCGCCGCGCAGCGCAAGGATTTGACGCCGCGCTTCGGCTTTAACGTGAAAGATCTCTGGGAAGCGCAAGAGCTCAAAGGCCGCACCGCGAATCATCCGTATGCCGCGTGGCGCAGCGAGTGGAGCCGCTTGCAAGCGGACAGCGCAATGCGCGTGGTGACGGCGGAGCAGCGCAAGGCACCGACGTGTCAGGCGCTGGCTTCACGGCAGGTGTGGTGCAAACGATAAAATATAATAACTATATGTTTTTAAAGGAAAATAATGAACGGCAAGATGAGCGGCGCTGAGAGTCTGGTACGCACGTTGCTGAACGGCGATGTGAATGTGTGTTTCGCCAATCCCGGCACATCGGAAATGCATTTCGTCTCGGCGCTCGATCGTGTTGAAGGCGTTCGCTGCATCCTCGGTTTGTTCGAGGGCGTGGTTACCGGCGCGGCGGATGGTTATTACCGCGTCGCGGGCAAACCGGCGGCAACGTTGCTGCATCTGGGGCCGGGTCTGGGCAATGGCCTGGCGAATCTGCACAACGCGAAAAAAGCGCGCTCGGGTATTGTCAACGTGGTGGGCGAGCACGCGGGTTATCACATCAAATACGACGCGCCGCTGACGTCGGATATCGAAGGCGTGGCGCGGCCGATGTCGGATTGGGTGAAGACCTCGCACTCATCAAAAACCATCGCCGCCGATGGCGCGCTGGCGATACAGGCGGCGCGCACAGCGCCCGGACAAATCGCCACCTTGATTTTGCCCGCCGATACCGCGTGGGGTGAAGCGGATGGCCCGGCGCAGGTGGCCGAACCCGCGGCGCGTGCATCCGTATCCCAAGAAGCGATTGCCGACGGCGTGCGGGCGTTGAAAAACGGCAAGTCCTCGATGCTGCTACTCGGTAACGCCGCACTGCGCGGCAAAGCGCTGGAATGGGCGGGGCGCATTGCCGCGAAAACCGGCTGCGGTTTAATGAGCGAATTCAACAACGCGCGCATCGAACGCGGCGCGGGGCGCGCGCCGGTGCGGCAATTGCCGTTCGTGGTGGATAACGCGCTGGCAGTGCTGAAAGACACGCGCCAGTTGGTGCTGGTCGGCGCGAAACTGCCGGTGTCATTCTTTGCCTATCCCGGCAAGCCCAGCGTGCTGGTGCCAGAAGGCTGCGAAGTCGTTACCGTCGCCAGCGCAGAGGCCGATCTCGAAGGCGCGCTCGAAGCGTTGGCTGGCGAACTCGGCGCGCGCGACGCAGCGCCGCTGGTGAACGCGCCCACCTACGACGGCGCCATGCCCACCGGCAGCATCACGCTCGAAGGGCTCGGTGCATTGCTCAATAAGATGATTCCCGAAAACGCCATCGTGATGGACGAGGCCGTGACCAGCGGTCGCGCGTTCACTGCGGCGACGATGGGGGCGCGTCCGCACGATTGGCTGAACATCATGGGCGGCTCCATTGGTTGGGGACTCGCAGCAGCCGTGGGCGCCGCCATTGCCGCGCCGGATCGTAAAGTGATCGCGCTCGAAGGCGACGGCAGCGCGATGTATACGCAACAAGCGCTGTGGACCATGGCGCGCGAGAATCTGGATGTCACCATCGTCATCTTCGCCAATCGCGCCTACAAAATTCTGGTGAACGAACTCGCCAATGTCGGTGCCGGCACGCCGGGACGCAACGCGATGAGCATGCTCACGCTGGGCTCACCCGCGCTGGATTGGACGTTGATCGCCAAGGGTTACGGTGTAGAAGCAGGGCGCGCGACGAATCTGGATGAACTCGCCGTGCAGTTCAAGCGCGGGCTGGATAAACACGGGCCATATCTGGTCGAATTGGTGATGTGAGCGGGAGACAAGTGATGAAGCGTTTATTTACAACGATGTTCATGGCAGCGACTTTGCTTGCCACGTTACCCTCGGCGCAGGCGCAGGAGCCGGCTCAGGCGCAAAGTAAGGCGCGGTTTCCCGAACTCACGTCCGAGCAATTAACGCCTGAGCAAAAGAAATGGGCCGACGCCGTGGCGGCACCGCCGCGCGGCGCGAATTTCCGCGCACCGCCGTATCGCATTTATATGCGCAGCCCGGAGCTCGCGGAGCGCATCACCGGCATGTCGGATTATCTGCGCTGGAATACGCAGTTCCCCGCGCGGCTCACCGAATTCGCCATTCTGCTGTCGGCGCGGCACTGGGATTCGCAATGGATCTGGCGCGGCCACTATCGGCTGGCGGTGAAGGGCGGTCTTAACCCGCAAGTCGGCGCGGACCTCGCCGCCGGCAAGCGCCCCGAAGGCATGCAGGAAGACGAAGCGGTTTTATATGACCTCGCGACGCAGATTTATCGCAACAAGAACGTGTCCGACGCGGCCTATGCGGCGGCGTTGGCCAAATTTGGCGAGCGCGGCATCGTGGAGCTGCTGGGCCTGATGGGCTATTACGACATCGTGGCGAAGATGCTGATTACCGCCAACGCCGTGCCGCCGAAGGAGTCAGATGTGCCGTGGTTGCAGCCGATGGCGAAGTGAGTTTGCGTCTTCGGCGCCGCGGAAACTACGCCAGCAGTTTCAGCAACTGATCGAACGCCTGCTCAAACAGCGTCACGCCTTCCACTTGCAGGGTTTCACCGACCTGCTGCATGTCGATGCCGGCTTGCGCTAAGGCGTCGAACAACACTTGCGCGTCGTTCATGCCGATTTCCAAAGTGGCGGCGGCTTTGCCGTGATCACGAAACGCATTGAGCGTGGCGTCGGGCACGGTGTTGATGGTTTCCGTGCCGATGAGTGATTCGACATAGAGCACGTCGCTGTACGCGGCATTCTTGGTGCCGGTGCTGGCCCACAGCATGAATTGCGGTTGTGCGCCTTTTGCGGCAAGTTTGGCGAAGGCGTCGGATTTGAAAGTCTTTTGATATTCGCGATAGGCGAGTTTCGCCAATGCCACGCCAGCTTTACCGCGTAGCTTGAGTGCGTCGCCACCGATGCTGTCGAGTTGTTTATCCACCAGTGTATCAACGCGGCTTAAAAACAAACTCGCCACCGATTTAACCGGTCGCGGATCGCCGCCGCCGTCCACCAGCCGCTGCAGGCCGCGCACATACGCTTGCGCCACGGCGTTGACGTGCGCGAGCGAGAACATCAGCGTGACGTTGACCGAGCAGCCTTGCGCGATCAGTGCTTCGATGGCTGTTAGTCCCGCCGACGTTGCCGGCACTTTGATCAGCAGATTTTGACGCTGCACCGCGGCCTTGAGCCGCAAGCCGGCGGCGACCGTGCCGGCGGCGTCGTGCGCGAGTGCGGGCGAGACTTCCAGACTGACATAGCCATCGCGACCGTGGGTGCGGTCGTACTCCGGGCGCATCAGATCGCAGGCGGCTTGTATGTCGGGAATCACCAGCGCTTCATACAGCGGCTCGGCGGGCGTTTTCAGCGCCTTCAACCGCGCCACATCATCGCGGTAATAAGGACTTTTGCTGATCGCGTTGAAGAAGATCGCCGGGTTGGAGGTGACACCGCTGATGCCATCTTCGGTGATCAGGCGTTGCAGGCCGCCTTCCTGAATCAACGTGCGTGAAAGATTATCGAGCCACAGGCTCTGGCCGAGTTGTTTGGTGAGCTGTAAGGCATTCATTATGTTTTGGGCAATTTGCGGAGTTCTGCTGCGACGGTGTTGATCATGCGCCGTGAAATGCTGATGCCCGGCGGCAGGTTGGGCAGTTCGTCCACGTCAAAGAACGTCGCCTCTTCGATTTCGACGCCATCCGGCGTGACCTCACCGCCAGCGTATTCGCCCGTGAACGCAATCATCAGGTTGTTCGGGAAGGGCCACGGTTGGCTGCCGAAGTAGCGGATGTTTTTGATTTCGACGCCGACTTCTTCGCGCGTTTCGCGGATCACCGTCGATTCCAGGGTTTCGCCGGGCTCAACAAAGCCTGCCAACGCGGAATAGCGCGTGTTGCCCCAGCCGACTTTGCGCGCGAGCAGCAGTTTGCGGCCATGCGTGATCAAAATCATGATGGCGGGCGCCACCGGCGGGTAGCTGGTGCGCTTGCAAGCGGCGCAGGTGCGCGCGCGCTCGTTGTCGCGCGGTACGGTTTCGCCGCCGCAGCGTCCGCAATATTTATGATTGCGATTCCATTCGAGTATCTGCAACGCGCGTCCGGATAAACCCGCCAGCGTGTCATCCATGTGGTTCAACATATCCCGCAAGCCAAGCATGGCGTGTCCGTTGGGCGCAATCTGCGCAGCGGCGAGTTCAGCGGCGTAGCAGGGGTCGCCGCCGTAGGTGCCGAGATAATGTTCCTGTGTGGTCTCCAGGCCGTGCGCGCTGGGGTGCGCACAGGTGAGCACCGCCGGGCCGCTATCGGTCATGCGCACCATCACTTGTCCGGCGTGAAAGGCGAACCATAACGACGTGTTGCTACGTTCGGCAGGCGCCTTGAAGTGGGGAAGATATTCTTTGCTCATGAGTTTTGCCGGTCTGGGAGTGAACGCGGATTTTCGCTGATTTTGATGGGATAATCCAACCCAGTTTTGTTTCAGCACCCATGCCAATTCGTACATTAAAATTCTGGATCTTTGCCGGTGTCACTGCGTTGGCGTGGCCGCTCATGGTGATCGCGCAGGGCAATCCGCTGGGCTTGAACGCAGAAGAGATTCGCCTGATTCTGCGCCATGGCCCGTGGCCCGCGCCATGGACGAAGGACGGGAGTAACCGCGTGTCGGGTAATGCGGAAGCGATCGCCTTGGGCGAGCAGCTTTTTTTCGAGCCACGGCTTTCCGGCACCGGCACGGTGTCCTGTGCAACGTGCCACATGCCAGATAAAAATTGGACAGATAGCCGCAAGCTCGGCACCGCGATTGCCGAAGGCGATCGTAACACCCCCAGTCTGGTAAACGTGCGTTATCACCGCTGGTTCGGCTGGGATGGCGCCAACGACAATCTGTGGTCGCAGAGCGTGCGCCCCTTGCTGGACCCTCGCGAGATGGATGCGAGCGAGCGGCACGTGGCGCAGTTCGTGCGTGGCGATGCAGATTTTTCCTGCCGCTACCGCAACGTGTTCGGCTACGCGCCAAAAACAGACGACGAAGTGCTGATGATCGATCTGGGCAAGGCGCTGGCCGCATTTCAGGAAACGCTGGTGACGACGCGCGCGCCGTTTGATGATTTTCGCGATGCGGTGATGCGCAATGACTGGAAAGCGGCGGCGAGCTATCCCGCAAGCGCGATGCGCGGCGCGCGCATTTTCATGGGCAAGGGCAATTGCAGCCTGTGCCATTTCGGTCCTGCGTTTTCCAACGGCGAGTTTCACGAGATCGGGGTTCCTATCGTGAAAAAATCCGGCGGCATCGACTGGGGCCGGTATCAAGGCATCAAGATGCTGCGCGCCAGCCGCTTTAATTTGCTGGGCGCGTATAGTGACGACAAGGGGAAAGCTGCGGGTCAATCCACGCGCTTTGTCGATCTCGCACCGCAAACCTTCGAGCAGTTCAAGGTGCCGGGGCTGCGCAATGTCGCGTTAACCGCGCCCTACATGCATAATGGCCACTTGGCGACGCTGCGTGATGTGGTTAAACATTATTCCGAAATCAATCTGACGCTGCTGCATCAGGCGCATATTTACGCGGGTGACGTTTATGCGGAAGCGGTGCCGACCGACACGGTACTTCAGCCGCTTCATTTGCGCGAGCCCGAAATAAGCGATTTGGTCGCTTTTCTCGAAAGCCTGACGGAGCGTGCGCCGCCATCGTTTCAACGTAAGACATCCATAAAGAAGTGTTTATAAACAAAAGGTTATCGATGGGTATTCCAGAAAATATACGTCAACGTTTACGTCTTCCGGTGCTGGCCGCGCCGATGTTTGTGGTGTCCGGCCCGGAGTTGGTGATCGAACAATGCAAGGCGGGTATCATCGGTTCATTTCCCGCGCTGAACGCGCGCCCGCAGGAAGAGCTCGACAAGTGGCTCACGCGCATTGAAACCGAGCTCGCGCAATACGCGCGCGACAACCCGGCAAAGAAGGTGGCGCCGTTTGCGGTCAATCTCATCCTTAACAAGGCCAATAAGCGGCTCGATCAGGATCTGGAAGTGGTGTTGGCGCACAAAGTGCCCATTGTGATTACGTCGCTCAGCGCACCGACTGCGTTAGCGCCGCGTGTGCATGCGTACGGCGGCATGGTGTTTCACGACGTCATCAAAGTGCGTCACGCGGAAAAAGCGCTTGAAGCGGGTGTGGATGGCCTGATCGCAGTGTGCGCCGGCGCCGGCGGACATGCGGGCACACTCAATCCGTTCGCGCTGGTGAATGAATTGCGGCGCATTCATTCCGGCCCGCTGGTGTTGTCGGGCGCGATCACCAATGGTTCCGCCATATTGGCGGCCGAAGCAATGGGCTGCGATCTCGCGTATATCGGCACGCGTTTTATTGCCACCAGAGAATCACTGGCGGTGGAAGGTTACAAGAAAATGATTGTCGATTCGAACTCCGGCGATATTGTCTACACGCCGTTGTTCTCCGGTGTGCACGGCAGTTATCTTGCAGGCAGCATACGCAACTCGGGCCTGGACCCGGAAAACCTGCCGGCGAACGAAGCGCCAGGGCTGTACCGTAACCGCGATGAGCGGCCGAAAACCTGGAAGGAAATCTGGGGCGCGGGACAGGGCGTGGGCAACATTGACGATGCCCCCAGCGTGGCAGAGTTGGTGAATCGGCTGGAACAAGAATATTTAGAGGCGCGGCGCAAGCTGTGCGGAAAAGGAACATGAGCATGAGCACTGAAAATAAGCCGGTCCGTTGGGGTATCGTGGGTTTGGGTTGGGCGTCGTCGGATTTTGTCGCGCCAGCCATGATTAACAGCCCCGGCTCTGAAATTGTCGCCTGCCTCGGCAGCACGCCAGAAAAGAGCAAAGCATTTGCCGAGCGATTTAACGTGACGCGCACGCATGCTGACTTGCCTGCGCTGATGAACGATCCGGGCATTGATGCGGTTTATATCGCGCTGCCTAACGCGATGCACCACGAAGCCGTGCTCGCGGGGGCACGTGCCAAGAAACACATGCTGTGTGAAAAGCCGTTCGCCATGCATGCAGCCGAGGCGCGCGAGATGGCGGACGCTTGCCGGAAGGCCGGTGTGATTCTGCGCATTGCGCATCAGATTCGCATGGATACCGCGGTGACGCGGGCGCGCGAAATCGTGCAGTCGGGCCGATTGGGAAAAATTGTGGAAATGACGTTGGAGCGCACGTCCGCCATGCCGCCGCGCAAGACCTGGCGCCTCGACAATGCGCAAAGCGGCGTCATGTACGACGTCGGCGTGCATCTGCTCGATCTGGTGCAATGGGTCAGCGGCCAGAAATTTATCGAAGTCAGCGCGTTCACCAACCCGGACCGCCGCGAAGGGCATGCGGATGACACTTTTACCGTGCTCGGCCGACTCTCCGGGGGTGGTCATGCGCAAGTACGTGCCACGCGCGAGGTGCCACAAGGCCAAAACAATTTGCTGATCGAAGGCTCCGAAGCCACGCTGGTGACCTCGCCGCTTCGATGGGCCAAAGAGCATATCATCACGGTGCGTGACAAAAACGGGGCTACGGAAGAGCGTTTTGACGTAAACCCGGCATACGAGTTTCAGGTGCGGGCGTTCGAGGGGGAATTGCGCGGCAAGCGCAGTAACCTGCCGGATGGCGATGACGCGGCTTATACGGTGGCCGTGACGAACGCGGTGTTGAAAGCTATTGATGAACGGCGAATTGTGGCTGTTGCTTGAAATCGCGGGTGAAATGGCAATCCACATAGAGTGTTTGGATGCAAAGTGGTATTGTAAACACTTTGTGAATTCGCGCTCAAGTGGTTGGCATTTGCGTCGTGTTGTTTGAATAATGCGAATGCAGCCAAAATGTGTGGCGAGGGACGTTTGCGGTCGTGAATGGGTAGTGAATGGCCAACGATCATGAGGGGATTAAAAGATTCGCACGCGTACGCGCAAGCGCCTTGGCGTCTGAGGAATTTGCAATGCGTGTGTTGATAAGAGGGTAAAGATGGCATCTATCCAGAATGTGCCTGATGGTCTTGAAGCCAGAATTCGCGCGGCGCGCATTCTGGTGGTGGACGACAATGAGGATCAGCTCGATCTGATGGAGGTGATGCTCCGCCGGTACGGGTACACCCAAGTAGATCTGAGCGCTGATCCGGCTTCTGTTGCGGTCGCCTATGCGGCGAAACCCTATGACCTCATACTGCTGGATATGGAAATGCCGGTGATGAACGGCATTGATGTCATGCGGCAACTCAAAAAGGAATTGCACGGCGCCTTTCTTCCGGTGATTGTGCTGACTGCGCATGATGGCACCGAGGTGCGGTTGGAAGCGTTAAAGGAAGGCGCGCGGGACTACATCTCAAAACCGTTTGTTGCTGCCGAGTTCGCGCATCGAATACGCAACCACCTTGAAGTGCGCATGCTGTACAGCGAACGCGAGCAGCAAAACGAAATCCTCGAACAGAAGGTCGCCGAGCGCACGGAAGAGCTGAAAGAAACACAAGCGGAAATTCTGCGACGGCTGGCGAAGGCGGGGGAGTTCCGCGACAACGATACGGGCAATCATGTCACGCGCGTCAGTCATAGCTGCCGCGCGCTGGCGCGGGCAGCCGGCGTTGATGCGCATTTGACGGAACTGATTTATATGGCGAGTCCGTTGCACGATATCGGCAAGATCGGCGTGCCCGACCATATTCTGCTGAAGAAAGGGCGCCTGAGCGACGAAGAAATGGTCATCATGCGCCAGCACGTAGACTACGGCGTTGAAATGCTGGGCAATCATCCGGCACCGGTACTGCAGGTGGCCTGCTCCATCGCGCAGCACCACCACGAAAAATGGGATGGCAGCGGTTATCCGCATTCGTTGGTGGGTGACGCTATACCGATTGAAGCGCGGATCGTCGCCATTGCCGATGTGTTCGACGCTTTGACCTCGGAAAGACCCTATAAAGTCGCGTGGACGGTAGAGAAATCGATCGGCTTACTGAAGGAAAACGCAGGGAGTCATTTTGATCCCAATCTGGTCAGGCTATTTGTGGACATCCTTCCCGAAATAGAAGCCATCCGCGAGCGATTTAGGGATCCTCTGGATATGCCCGCGCAATCTCGCGTCACAGTGTAACTCGCGAAATTCGCATGAGTGCCGGGCTGTCATGCGGCCACCATCGTGTGCCCGGCGTGTCCGGCGGTATCCTGACTTGACGCTTCGGATGCGCGCCCGGCACACCTCAAAAATGATTCCAACGCACGTCAGGCTTTCGCCACATGCCAACGTCGGCTATCCTTGCGGATTATTTTTTTTGAATACTTTATTTTCAGCATCAGGAAGACATGGCAACCAAGAAATACGACGAAGCGTCGGTTACCAAGCTGCGCGGCATCGAACCCGTGCAGCGTTTGCCCGGCATGTATACCCGCACGACGGACCCTACCCATATCATTCAGGAGGCCATCGATAACGCAGCCGACGAAGCCTTCGGCGGCCACGCCACGCGCATTGATGTGACGGTTCACCGGGACGGCTCGGTGAGTGTTTCCGACAACGGTCGCGGCATCCCCGTCGGCATGCATCCGACGGAGAAAATACCCACCGTGCAACTGGTGTTTACCGAGCTGCACGCCGGCGCGAAGTTCTCCAAGACTGCGGCCGACGCGGCGTACAAATTTTCCGGTGGCTTGCACGGTGTGGGCGTGTCGGTCACCAATGCGCTGTCCACGCGTCTTGAAGTCGAGGTGCAGCGTGAGGGCGGCGTACACAAAATGGCATTTGCCGACGGCGAGGTCTGCGAAAAGCTCAAACGCACGGGTGCAGCGCCGAAAAATGTATCCGGTACCTTGCTGCGTATCTGGCCCAACAAAAAATACTTCGACAGCGCCAAAGTCTCCATGCCGGAGCTCGAGCGCATCGTGCGTTCCAAGGCGGTGTTGCTGCCCGGTGTGGTGGTGACGCTGAATATCGAGGGCGCGCGCGAAGGCACGGAAACCGTGTCGCGCACCTGGAGCTACCCGGAGGGGATGAAGGGCTATCTCAAGGATTTGCTGGCCGATGTCGAGCCGGTAGTGCCGATTTTCGATGGCGAAAAATACGTGCAGGAAGCCAACGGCTTTGCTGTCGGCGAAGGCGCGGGCTGGGCGTTCGCCCTGGTCGACGAGATCAAGGGGTATGGCGAATCGTACGCCAACCTGATTCCCACACCGGCGGGCGGCACGCACGAGGCGGGTTTGCGCGACGGCATCTTCGAAGCGGTCAAAGCGTTCGCCGAGCACCACAACATGATGCCGCGCGGCATCAAATTGCAGTCCGACGATGTGTGGTCGCGTACCGTGTATTTTCTGTCCGCGAAAGTACTGGAACCCCAGTTTCATGGTCAGACCAAGGAAAAGCTGTCCAATCGCGATGCGCTGAAGCTGGTGTCGAGCATGGTGCGCGATCCCTTCGAACTGTGGCTCAACAGCCATGTTGAGTATGGACGCAAGGTGGCAGAGTTGGTCATTCGTCAGGCGGTCGAACGCAGCCGCGCGGTCACCAAGGTTGAACGCAAGAAATCCTCCAGCGTGGTGATGCTGCCGGAGAAACTGACCGACTGTGAATCGAAAAGTATTGGAGACAACGAGTTGTTTCTGGTGGAAGGCGATTCGGCGGGCGGGTCGGCCAAGCAGGCGCGCGAAAAACGCTTCCAGGCCATTTACAAAATGCGCGGCAAGGCGCTCAACTCGTGGGAAGTCAAACGCGATCTATTATTTTCGAACGCCGAGATTCACGATATCGCCGTGGCGATCGGTGTCGATCCGCACGGCGAGAATGACACGCCGGATCTGTCGGGTTTGCGCTACGGCAAAATTGCGTCGATGACCGACGCCGATGTCGATGGCGCCCATATCGCGGTGCTGCTGCTGACGCTGTTCTACCGCCATTTCCCCAAGCTGATCGAAGGGGGGAATATATACGTGGCGTGTCCGCCGCTTTACAAGTTGGACATCCCGGCGCACGGCAAGCGTCCGGCAAAAAAGGTTTATGCGCTGGACGACGAGGAATTAAAGTCGCTGCGCGAGCGTGCTATCGACGAAGGCGTAAAGCCCGACTCCATGCAAACCCAGCGTTTCAAGGGGCTCGGAGAGATGAATCCAGGGCAGCTATGGGAAACGACGTTATGTCCGGACACCCGCCGTCTGCTGCAAGTGCGTATTGATGACAAGGAAAAGACGTTTGAGCTCTTTAATATGTTGATGTCGAAAAAAGAATCCGAGCGCCGCTGCGCCTGGATGGAACTAAACGGTGATCAGGTCGAGGCCGACGTATGAACGCGACCAAAACCAAGGCAGCGAAGCTCCCCGATCACGATACGCTGGATCTGTTCGCGGCCGCATCCGTAGCCCTGGCTCCGCTCACCGCAACAGGTGGGCAAGGCGGCGGATTCCAGGTAACGCCTCCGGGCGGCTCCGGCGCGGAGGGTGATTTTATCGACATGGGGACCTTCGCCGAGCGTAGCTATCTGACCTACGCTATGAGCGTGGTGCGTGGCCGGGCCATTCCCAATATCGAAGACGGGCAAAAGCCGGTGCAGCGGCGCATTCTGCATGTGATGAACGAATTGGGCCTCAAGTCGAGCGTGCAGCACACCAAGTCGGCACGTATCGTCGGCGAGGTATTGGGCAAATTTCATCCGCACGGCGACGTATCGACCTATGAAGCGCTGGTACGCATGGCGCAGGATTTTTCGCTGCGCTATCCGCTGATAGATGGACAGGGCAACTTCGGCACGCAGGATGGTGATTCCGCGGCCGCCTACCGTTACACCGAGGCACGTCTAACCCCCATCGCCGAATTATTGCTGGCGGAGATCGATCAGGACACGGTCGATTTCATACCGAACTACGACGGCCGCCTGAAAGAGCCTGAGCTGCTGCCGGCGCGCCTGCCCATGCTGTTGCTCAATGGCGCCTCCGGCGTTGGCGTGGGCATGGCCTGCGAGTTGCAACCGCACAATTTGCGCGAAGTGGCCGAGGCGGCGGTGGCCATGATTAACCGGCCGAACATAACCCTCGAAGCCTTGCTTGGCATCATCCACGGACCGGATTTTCCCGGCGGGGCGCAGATCATCAGTCCGCGTCAGGCCATTGTTGATGCTTATACCAGCGGACGCGGCTCGCTGCGTGCGCGCTGCCGCTGGAAGATTGAAAACCTCACGCGGGGCCAGTGGCAAGTAGTGGTGTATGAGCTGCCGCCGACCACCTCGTCTCTGCGCGTGATGGCGGAGATCGAAGAGCTGACCAATCCTAAGCCGCGCGAAAAAGGCGGCAAGGTGTCATCAACGCAGAGCAGTCTCAGGCAACTGATACTCGCGTCGCTGGATAAAGTGAACGACGAGTCGGACAAGAGCAATCGCGTGCGTCTGGTGTTGGAGCCGCGGACCTCGAAGCAGGACGCCGAGGAATTTATGCAGCTCCTGATGGCGCATACCTCGCTAGAGGAGAATTTCCCGATCAATATGGTGGTGATCGGCCTCGACGGCAGGCCACAGCGCAAGCATTTGCGCCAAATGCTCGAGGAATGGGTCAGCTTCCGCCTGAGCACCGTGACCCGGCGGGTGAAATTTCGCCTCGGACAGGTGGATCGGCGTATTCATATTCTGCAAGGCCGGCACATTGTTTTTCTCAACATCGACAAGGTGATCAAACTCATCCGCAACTCGGATGAGCCTAAGCCGGAGTTGATGGCCGCATTCAAGTTAACCGAGGTGCAGGCCGAGGACATCCTTGAAATCCGTTTGCGCCAACTGGCTCGTCTCGAAGGCATCAAGATCGAGCAGGAGCTCAAGGCACTCAAAGGGGAGCGTAAGGAATTGCAGGACTTGCTCGATGACGATCACCAGCTGAAAAAGCTGGTGATCGGGGAAATCCGCGCGGATGCCAAAAAATACGGCGACGCACGACGCACTCTGATCGAGGAATCCGTGCGCGCTTCGGTTGAAGTGCAGGTGCTGGATGAGCCGCTGACCGTGATCGTGTCCAAAAACGGCTGGATACGCTCGCGCCAAGGCCATAACCTTGATTTGACCGGCGTAACCTACAAGGATGGCGACGGCGAATACGGGATTTTCGAAACGCGTTCCATACATCAGGTGGCCATGATCGATACTACCGGGCGTTGCTTTGGCATCGCGGCTGGGGATGTTCCCGGCGGCAAGGGCGACGGGGTGCCGCTGACCTCACTGGTGGAACTGTCGCCGGGCGCGCGCGTCGCGCATGTGGTGGATGCGCAGCCAGGACGTCACTACCTGGTGGCGAATTCGGGTGGCTATGGTTTTGTCGTCAATGCCGAGAACCTGCTCACGCGGATCCGCGCGGGCAAGGCCTTCATGACACTGCAACCCGGCGAGACAGTGTTGCGGCCGGCGTTGGTGCCCAAGAATTCAGAGTTCGCCGTCACGCTGTCGGAAAAGGGCCGCATGCTGCTGTTTGCTGCGGATGAGTTAAAGGACATGGCACGGGGTCGCGGCGTCATGCTGATGGGGCTGGATGCCGATGAGAAGATGACCGCCGTGGGATACGCCGGTTCGAAATCGGTCACCGTGACGGGGCTGTCGCGCAGCGGCAACGAAAAGTCTTCGATCATCAGCGGCGCCGATTTGAAAAAACACATTCTGCATCGTGCGCGCAAGGGCTGCCTGATTCCAGGCAAGATGCTGCCGACGGGCATCAAAGCAGGGTAACGCTGAAGCGGGATCGATCGCGAAACGCTTCAGGAGAATGAACAGGCTGATTTGGCGAGCGAGGTGTTATCGCCAGATATCCCTGCAAATAAGCGTGTCCCGCTATCGGGGTTTGCTTTCGATGCGGGTGAGGGATGTGGCCGACTTAGAGCCGGTATATTTTTTTAATGTTTAAAAACAATAACTTACAATATACTGCCGGAACTTATTGCAAGCTATGATGGTGCCCGGAACCGGAATCGAACCGGTATGGGCTGTTTAGGCCCGAGGGATTTTAAGTCCCTTGTGTCTACCAATTTCACCACCCGGGCGACAGCACCGATTGTACGGGAAATGACGCCGCAGACGATACTAACTGTAGCTGACCCGTCAAATTTTTACGCTCGACGATCACTTCGCTTATTGCAGTTTGCCATCCACCGTGACCTTTGCCGCGATCAGTTGCTCAATGTCTCCATCGCTATAGCCGGCTTCGCGCAATATTTCGACGCTGTGCTGCCCTATTTTCGGCGCGGCACAAAAATCTTGACGATTGCCGAAGGTGCTTTGATTCGGTAGCGTCATATTGATAATTGTGCCTTCGGTGGGATGTTCAACTTTCTCAAAGAAGCCGACATCCGCGAGATGCGGGTCTTCCATCAGTGTATCGAGCGTGTGCACGGGCATGGCGGGCACGCCAACACGATCAAATAGTGCCAGCCATTCCGCGGTGGTCTTTTTCTTGAGTTCGACATTGCGGATGGAAAAATACGCGCTGACATTTGCAAAGCGCGCCGCGATACTGCAAAAGCGCGGATCGGTCTTGAGTTCCGGCCGGCCGATGGCGTCAAAGAAGGCAAACGCCTGATCATTGGTGTTGGCGGAAATGCTGATCCAGCCGTCGCTGGTTTGTTTGGGCCGTGCCTCGGGATCAAATAGCCGCGGATCGCCGGTGGTACCCAGCGGCGGATCGAAGGTTTTCAGATACATGTGTTCTTCGAGCACGAACTTGACCATGTTCTCGAACATGGGCACTTCGATCGCCGCACCCACGCCTTTGCGTTCGCGATTGAACAACGCCATCAACATCATCTGCACGGCGATTCCGCCTACGGTGCGATCAGCCACCACGATAGGCACGTAGCGCGGTTCGCCCGTAGCCCTCTGATGCAGCGCCGCCATGCCCGCGCCGCCCTGGATGATGGTGTCGTACGCCGGTTTTTCCCGGTAGCGTCCGCCCTGGCCAAAACCAAACAGGCCGCAATAGATGATGCGCGGATTCACCGCGCGCACCTCATCATACGAAAGTTTCAGCCGCGCCATCGCGGAAGGACGCACGTTCCACAGCAACACATCGGCGTCCTTGATTAGGCGCAGCAGCGCGTCGTATCCAGCAGGTTTTTTCAGATCCAGCGCGACAGATCGCTTGTTGCGATTCAGGTGGATGAACTTGGACGACATGTTCGGCGTTACCGCGCGGCCCGCGAGGCTGCGCGCAATATCACCCGACAGCGCTTCGACTTTAATCACGTCCGCGCCGTAATCGGCCATCACCTGCGTGGCGAGCGGCCCGACCACGACCGAACTCATGTCGATAATCCGTATGCCTTCCAGCGGTCCGCCGGCCATTTACGGCTCCCCCGTGGGTGTCGTTATCACAGAAATGCCGCCGTTGCGGACAGCGACAGTGCGCCGGTGTTATCGACCACCCACAGTTTTGCCGACTTGCCGTCAGCCGCCGGTTCGCCACAGGTGGTCAACGGGCGGTTCACGAACAAAGGCCGCACATTGCGCCAGGCGATCGACTTGTATCGTGGCGGCGTGGGCGCCTGTGTGCGCGCGAGTTCGAACATCAGAATGGTATGCAAGCTGCCGGGCACCACCAGGTCGGGGTAGCCTTCGACTTGCGTCACATAAGGATGATCGGTATGGATACGGTGCCCGTTGAAGCACAGGGCCGACATGCGAAACAGCATCACGGTATCGGGCGTAAGCGTATTTTTCCACACGGCTGTGCCGGGAGCCGCCTGCGGTGGCGGCGGGGGCGTGCCAGGCACGGGATCGGCGCGATACGCCACGTCGTGCTCTTCGGTCAGCGACAGGCCGCGCGAGGTGGAAAGGTCTACTCGCACCGTGACAAATACCATCTGCCCGCTGCGGCCTTGCTTGATCACCACATCTTTAATGCTGGCATCACGCCGCACTTCGTCGCCGACACGCAGGCTATCGTGAAAGGTGATGCGACGCCCGGCGAACATGCGCCGCGGCAACGGCACCGGCGGTAAAAAGTCGCCGCGCGCCGGATGTCCATCCGGCCCTAACTGTGAGTGACGCGCGACGCGCGGGAACAGCAGCAGATGCCAGCCGTAGGGCAACACATCACCCACTTTGGGCATCGGATCATCGCGATCCAATGTGGCGGCGAGGCGATGCACGAAAGGTATAGTCACGTGATCCACGGAGGATTCACGCTGGCCTATCCAATCCTTGAGTGATTCCAGTGATTCGGGTGCGACGGTCATGAGTTACGTTCTCCGTGATTGCAAAGTTGAGCCGAAGTGCGGGATTCCATTTTAAAGGCAATGGCCATCACCCGCATCCGGGCGGCCACGATGCTGAATCCATCGACGCATGAAAAAAACGATCGCCTGTGCAACCATTGCGAAAACAGGCGGAATGCCTCTAAACTATTCACAGACCCTATCAACGCCATGCGAAATACAAACCCTTCCATCCCTTTCGAGCAGCGCATTGCGCTGTGCCACTGGCGTCCGCGATTTGCCGCAGTGTTCGCCGTCGCCTGTGTCGGCTTGCTCGGCGCGGGCCACGCGCAGGCATACCCTGACAAGCCGATCCGCATGGTGCTGCCGTTTCCGCCGGGTGGATCGACCGACATCATGGCGCGCAGTCTGGCGCAAAAGCTGACGGAATCGCTCGGCAAACAGATCGTCGTGGACAACCGTGGAGGCGGCGCGGGCGGCATCAGCGGCACCGACCTGGTGGCGAAGGCAGCGCCGGACGGCTACGTGCTGCTGCTCACCACCAGCATCAGCCACACGGCTGGCGCCAGTTTATACAGCAAGCTGCCGTACCACCCGGTGCGCGATTTCGCACCCATTACCATGACCGCGTTCGCACCGCAGATGATGGTGGTGCATCCGTCTGTCGCCGCCAAAACGGTGCCAGAATTCATCACGCTCGCCAAGGCAACTCCAGGGCAGATCAACTATGCCTCGGGCGGCCTGGGCACTTCGACCCATTTACCCGTCGAGCTGTTTATGTCGATGGCCGGCGTGCAGATGGTGCATGTGCCGTACAAGGGTGGCGGGCCGGCGTTGCTCGGCGTGATGGGTGGACAGTCGCAAATGCTCATGATCAGCCTGGTTGGCGCATTGCCGCACGTTAAAAGCGGCAAGCTGCGCGCGCTGGCACTGACCAGCCTCAAGCGCGCGCCGGAACTGCCGGATTTGCCCACGGTCGCGGAGTCGGTGCCGGGGTACGATGTCTCAGTGTGGTACGGCATCTTCGCGCCACGCGGTACGCCGGCGCCGGTCATCCATTTCTTGCACGGGACCATCGTTAAAATTTTGCAGACACGCGACATGCGGGAGCGTCTGGCGCAAGACGGCGCGCAGCCGTTGGGCAATACGCCGGCGGAGTTTGCGGTGCTCAACCAGGCCGAAGTCGCCAAGTGGGCGAAGGTGGTTCGCGAGGCGCGGATCAAGGCCGAGTAGGCTGCCACTATGACAAAGGGACTATGAAGCGGGTTGCCCTATGGATACTGGCGTACCTGTGCCTGTCCTCGTGTCTGATCGCGCCAGCGATCGGGCAGGACTATCCGGTCAAGCCGATCCGTATCATCGTCGCGTTTTCGCCCGGCGCCTCGACGGACATCCTCGCGCGAGCCGTGGCGCAACGGTTTACCGAAGTCTTCGGTCACACCGTGATCGTGGAAAATCGCGCGGCGGGTGGTGGCGGCACCGTGGGTACCGCGTTTGCCGCCAAAGCGCCCGCGGATGGTTACACCTTGTTGATGGCGAACAACAGCACGCACGCGGTGGCGCCGCATCTCTACAAAAATCCGGGCTACGACGCGATACGGGATTTCGCGCCCGTATCGCTCGTCGGATGGATTCCGCTGATCCTGGTGATGCATCCGTCGCTCCCGGTGCGTGATGTGAAAGGGCTGATTGCCTTGGCGCACAGCCGTCCGGGCCAGCTTTTGTTCTCGTCATCGGGCACCGGCACCTCGCTGCACCTGGCCGGCGAGCTGTTCAGGTCGATGGCAAAAATCGACATTGTGCATGTGCCGTACAAGGGGGCCGGTCCGGGTGTGATTGATCTGGTGGGCGGGCAAGTGCAACTGGCGTTCGTATCGATACCGACTGCGTTGTCCTTCATCAAACAGCAACGGCTGCGCGCGCTGGGTGTGACCACCGCGAAGCGCACCGCATTGTTTCCGGAGTTGCCAACGATTGCCGAAGCGGCGCTGCCCGGTTACGAATTGCCGAACTGGGTGGGCTTGCTGGCGCCGGCCTCGACGCCGCCCGAGATCGTCAGCCGCTTGAATGCCGAGATCGCCCGCTGGATGACGCAAGCGGATACGCGGCAAAAAATGCTGGCGCTGGGCGTCGATGCGGGCGGCGGAACGGCAGCGAGTTTTGCCGAGACCATTTCCCGCGGCCACGCGGTGATGGGCAAGACGATACAACGCGCCGGATTCAAGGTGGAGTGAACAGGACGGCTATCGTGGCCGCGCTGTTATAATGGGCGATGCGGTATTCAACCGCGATTGAACCGCACTGCCACCCACATTATCCACTAAGCCAAAATGATAGTTTACGACCTTGAGTGTGAAAACAGCCATCGCTTTGAAGGCTGGTTCGGCTCGGCTGACGACTACGACACACAACTCAGTGGGAAAATATTGTCGTGTCCAATGTGCAACAGCGGCAACGTGGTGCGTCGCCCGAGCGCGTCGTACGTCAACACTGGCGCTGTTGAAAAGCCGTCGCGCGAAAAACAAAAGGCGATGGGTGGGGGGGCGCAGCAATACGCGAATGTGTCTCCGGAAATCGTGGCCAGAGTGATCGAGCACATCGTGAAGAATACCGAGGATGTCGGCAATCGCTTCCCGGAAGAAGCGCGCAAAATTCACTACAACGAAGCGCCGGAGCGCCACATCCGCGGCACGGCGACATCGCAGGACGTGGCGTCGCTGCGCGACGAAGGCATCGATGTGGTGTCGCTGCCGGTGCCGCCGCATCTCGTCAATAAAATACATTGAACACCTCTTAAAATTCTTTCAATCAGGACCAAGCCATGAATCAACCCGGAACCACTTTCCCCACGCTGACCGAAAAACTGCTGGCCATCAAAGAAGGCCATATCGGCTGGATCATTTTCAACAATCCGGAAAAGCACAACGCGGTGTCGATGGAAATGTGGCAATCGGTGCCGATGGCGTTTGATGCCTTCAACAAAGATCCCGACGTGCGCGTGGTCATCCTCAAGGGCGCGGGCGAAAAAGCCTTTGTGTCTGGCGCCGATATTTCGCAATTCAAGGAGCGTCGCTCCAGCGCCGACGCGGTGGCGGAATACAACCGCACCTCGGATTTCGCCGCCGAGGCGATCCGCAATTGCCCCAAGCCCACCATCGCGATGATTCGCGGGTATTGCATTGGCGGGGGCGCGGCGACGGCCACCAATTGCGACATCCGTATCGCCTCCGACGATTCCAAATTCGGCGTGCCCGCCGGCAAGCTCGGCCTGGGTTATCGCTATCCGGGCGTAAAACGGCTGACTGATCTGGTGGGGCCGCAATTCACCGCAGAAATTTTCTTCACCGCGCGCCAATTCACCGCGCAAGAGGCGCTGACCATGGGCTTAATCAATCGTATGGTGCCGGCCGCCGAACTTGAAAAACTCACGCGCGAGTACGCCGACACTATCGGCCGTAACGCACCGCTGACGCTGGCGGCCATCAAGCGTTCGTTGATTGAATACGCCAAGGACGACGACAAGCGCGACCTCGCGGCATGCGACAAGATGGTCAACGATTGCTTCGCCAGCGAAGATTACAAAGAAGGCCAGACGGCGTTCATGGAAAAGCGCAAGCCGGTATTCAAAGGCCGCTAAAGCACACTCATACAAAATACCAATAAAAACATATTGTTACGTGAATTCTGCATGGCAAAAACTCGCGCGCGGCGCGAGTTTGTTTTTTGTGGCGATGGGGACTAACGCCGCGCAAACCGCTGCGCCAGTGGCCAGCCCGTATCCGAATCGCCCGGTGCGTTTCATCATCGCGCAACTGCCCGGCGGCAACGCCGATATCATCGGGCGCGCGCTGGCGGAGGGTTTGGTCGAAACCTTGGGCCAGCAATTCGTCATCGATAATCGCGGCGGCGCCAGCGGCATTATCGCGACTGACATGGTGGTGCGTGCCGCGCCCGATGGTCACACGCTGCTGCTGGTGGGCAGTGCCTTCGGCGTGAATCCGGCGGTCACGCGCAAGCTGCCGTATGACCCGCTGCGCGATCTCGCGGCCATTTCCCTGGTGGCGACAGCGCCGAACTTGCTGGTCGTCGGGTCATCGCTGCCGATCAAATCCGTGCCCGAGCTCATTGCAGCCGCAAAAGCCAAGCCGGGACAACTGACCTTCGGTTCGTCCGCGCCGCTAGGCTCTCCCCATTTGGCCGGTGAATTGTTCAAGATGATGACCGGCACCGAAATGGCGCATGTGCCTTACAAGGGCGCTGCCGCCGCGCTGATCGATGTCATCAGCGGGCGCATTTCCATGAGTTTCGCCAGCATGCCCAGCGCAATGGTGCATGTGCGCAGCGGTCGGCTGCGTGGTATCGCAGTGACCAGTCTCAAGCGTTCGAAAACGTTGCCGGAGTTGCCGACCATAGCAGAGTCGGGACTGCCGGGTTTTGAAACCTCGGCGTGGCAGGGGTTTCTGGCGCCGGCGGGTACGCCACCGCACGTCATCGCTGCCTTGAACGCAGCGGCGGCTAAATCGATGCATCGCCCGATCATGAAAGAACGTCTCGCGGCGGATGGCGCGGAAGCCGTGGCCAGTTCACCGCAGGAGTTTTCCACCTACGCGCGTAACGAAATCGCCAAATGGACGAAAGTCGTGCGTGCGGCGGGCATCACCGTCGAATAACTTTTATCAGGGTAAACCAGGAAAAACCAGGAGTGGCGCGTGGCACGCTTGAAGACATAAAGACTTGAGTATTATTGTGCCGCCCAACGTACCATGAAGCGCGCCAACAACACCAACAGCGTCACCACCACGCCACCGGCGATCAGCGCGCCAACGATCACTTGCGGCAAACTGACTTTCACGCCGTCGCGTTCCCACGTGCCTTTCTTGCCGATCATGCACAGGCCCCAGAACATGGTGGCGGCCACTTGGGCGAACGTGGCTTTCTTGGTGGGCGGGTCGGCAGGCAATGTGTGATTTCCAATCGTTAGGAATTTGATGCAATCGAAGGCAGTCCCGTTATACATCGGCATCGACTTTGGCACCACAAATACCGTGGTATCCCTTTGCGACGGCGCAGGCACGACACGCACCTTGCAGTATCCGTCATCGCAGGGGGCGCTTTCAACGTTTCGTTCAATCCTGTGCTACGTCAGCGACGACTCAGATGGCCTGCATCCGCAAACACGCGTGTTTTGCGGCCCGGCCGCCATCGACGCCTTTTTGCAGCACAGTGAAGACGCGCGCCTGATTCAATCGATCAAGACGTTTCTGTCGAGCAAATCGTTTTCGAAATCGGCGATCCACGGCCGCGAATACACGCTGGAACAACTGATCGCAGATTTCCTGCGCGGGCTGGTGCAGGTTGGGCAATGGCCCGATCAGCAGATTGATTTTTCCAGAGCCATCACGGTGGGACGCCCGGTGCGCTTTGCCGGCAGCGACGGCGCCGCGGGCGACGCGGTGGCGGAAACGCGCCTGCGCTCCGCTTTTGCAATGGCGGGGTTCACGGGGATCAATTTTGCACTGGAACCTGAAGCCGCCGCATACTTTTTCGCGCGGCGCTTAAAACAACCCGCCACCGTGCTGGTGGCTGATTTTGGCGGCGGCACCAGTGACTTCTCCATCGTGAAATTCGACCCGACGACAGGAGCTACGCAGGCGCTGGCGCACGCCGGCGTCGGCATCGCGGGCGACACGCTGGATTTTCGCATTATCGACAACGTGATTGCGCCGGCGTTCGGCAAAGGCAGCCGCTTTCGCCCCGAGGACAAATGGCTCGACGTGCCGAAATGGATTTACTTCGAGTTCGAACATTGGCACCGGCTTTCATTTCTGAAACGGCCGGCGGTATTGCGCGAACTGCGCGCGATGGAACAGGTGAGCGACAGCCCGGAAAAAATCGCGCGGCTGCGGCTGTTTCTGGAACAGGAATTGGGTTTTCATCTGTATCAGGCCGTCAACCAGTGCAAGACAGCCTTGTCCCGGTCGGAGCACGCCACGCTCACGTTTTCGCATGCATCGATCGAGCTGAGTTGCCCGGTTAGCCGCAGCGATTTTGAGCAGTGGATAGCACCTGACGTCACCGCCATCGAAGCCGCCTGCAGCGATGTACTGGCGCAGGCCGACATGACGGCGCAGGATATCTCCGTGGTGTTCATGACCGGCGGCACGTCGTTTGTACCGCTCATCCGCCGGCGTTTCGAAACGCGTTTTGGCGCGGAGAAAATCGTCGCTGGCGACGAATTTGTATCCGTCGGCAGCGGACTTGCCTTGCTGGCGCGGGAACGGTCTATAAATAAACCCTAAAAAAACAGGTAGTTACACTAACCGTCGATTACGCACGGCAGTCACGATTTTCAGCAGACGTTGACGCGAACTGTCATCCGGGTGCGGCGTCGCGGCAGCGACCAGCAGCCAGCGCTCGATGTCCGCCGGTGTGGTCGCGACGTTCTGGCGGCCTTCCATCGCGTTTTTCAGCGCCAGAATTTTCATGCGCTGACGCGCTGCGTGAAAATCTTCCGGGCTTTCAATGCTGCACGCGACTTCCAGATTCAACAAAATATCGGGCAAGGTCTCGGCGGTACTTTTGTTGCCCGCCTTGGCGGTGGGTGCAGTTACCGCTGCCGCGGGTTGGTTGCCGCGAAACCGCGCTTCCATTTTGGCTTTCCATGTTTCCGGAAACTGCTCGATGGCGTTCCAGCGCGCGTCGAGTTCGTCGGTGCCGGCATCCGCCGACTCACGCTCGCCGCACAACGTCATGGCCGTCAGCAGCGCCTCGTAGCGTGCTTGTGCCGCGTGCGTGGCGAGTTCGCCGATGCGCGCGCTCGCGGCTTCGCGTGCCGCGCGATAACGGGCATCGAGCTTGGCGGCTTGGGCACGCGGCACTTCTTCTGCGGCGCGCCATTCCGTATCCGCCTCGGCCAGCGCGCGCTTGATGTCGGCGGCGGTGGTGGCGTGGGCGAGGGCGGCGACACGCTCGATGATGGCGGCGCGCGCCTGCTGCTTGGCGCTGACAGCGGCTTCGCCGGCGGCGCGTGCCGCATCGCGCGCGGTAAAAATAGAATCGGTGGCGGATTTGAATGCCATCCACAGCGCGTTTTCGTCGCGTCGCGGCAACGGCATGGCTTTGGCCACTGCCTGCCATTGTGTTTGCAGTTTGCGCACCTTATCGATGATGTCGCGCGCGGACACGTCCGACGCGGCCAATTCCTTCGCGCCTGCAATCAACTGTTCGCGCTGGCTGCGTGCGTCGCCATAGGCGGCTTTCAGCGGGGCCGAGAGCGTTTGCGCCGCTGCCGTATAACGCGCGGTAATGCCTTTGTCGCCGTGCAGCGCTTTGCGCGGCACGGTGTGTTCCACCGGGCCGAGCTTGCGCCACGCCACTTGCGCCTCATCCAGCGTTTGGCTGACGGCGCGCCAGTCGGGCTTGGCGCCGGGTACGGTCGCGGCCTCCGGTGATGCCGTTTCCGGCGCGGGCGGGAAATATTTTGCCGCGGCTTCGATCAAGCCGGTGACGATGACTTCGCGCGCGGCCAGGTTTTCCGTGCGCGCTTGTTTAAGTTTTTCCAGATGGGCGGCGACCGGCACGTACGCGGTCTCCAGCGCGCCATCAAACGCCAGCCACAGCGCCTGACTGGATGCGCCGCCGAGCTTGTCGAGTTCTTTCCAGCGTTCACGCAATTTGTCGATGGCCTCGGCATGCGCTTTGATGGCGATTTTTTCGCCGGCTTGCGTCGCCATGACCTGCGCTTCGGCCACCAGTTGCTCGCGCCCTTGGCGCCCGCCCCAGCGTTGCCAGTCTTGCAGGCGGCGCTGCTCGGCACGCAACACTTCAATGCGTTGGCTGAGCGCGGCATTCACGGCGCCGCGCTTGAGTGCGTGATCGATGGTGGTCAGCAGGCGCGTCAGATCCGCGACATGGCCGCCGGCCTGTGCCGCCTCGGCGGCATCAACATCGTGCTGGATGGCGCTTAGGCGCTGTTTGTTTTGCTCGGTGCGCCGGGCGCGTTCCTGCGCGCTTTGCGTATCCTGTTCGCGCCGCCGCTCTTCCGTGCCGGCGTTGCGCCAATCGGCGAAGCGCGTGGCCAGCGCCGTGTGCAGCGCACCTTCGGACATTTCCGGAAAGCCGCGCCACTGTTCGATCATCTGTTTTTCGTGGGCTTCGTCCACGATGCCGGACGCGGGCAGCGACTGCAAAAAAGCCGCGCGCTGCGCCACGCTGGAGGCCAACGCCAGCAAGCGGTTGGCGGCATCGCGTTTATCGTGGCAACGTGCATCCTCACCCTCCGGCACGTGCTGCACCAAGTCCAACAACGCCACGGCCAACGATTCGGATTCGCCCGGCGACGTGATGCCTTGCGCAATGTCCGGCAGGCAGGCGTTCAACGCCGCCATGGCGTTATCCGCCGCGCCGAGCCAGCGCGTGAGCGCTTGGGCATGCTCACCCTGCGAGCGCACGCGGTGGGCCAGCTGCGCGCTGACGGCGGAAAATTCCGCCGCCACCGCCGCATCCAGCAACGTATGGTTGACCGCTGCCCACGCCTGATCGAGTTCAATCACGCGATTGACGGGAATCAGTTCCTGCGCGAGCAGGGTGCGTGCGCTTGCGATCAACGCCACGGCTTCGTCGGTCGCCACGCGCGTGCCACTGGCCGCTTCCCAGCGTGATTTCGCCGCGCGGTACAACCGCTTGTCGTGCTCGCGGAAATCATGCATCGCCTGCTTGAAGGCATTTTCCTGCGTCAGCGCTTCGATAGCGGCGAGCTTGAGTTCGACCGTGGGGGCCTCATGCGCCAATTGCAGCATAGCCGTATCGTCGGACGCCGCCGCCTGTATTTTGCCGTGCCAGGTTTGGATGTCTTCCGGCGACAGGGCAGAGGGCGCCGCGTTGGGCTGTGGCGCGCTGTCCGGCGTGGGGTAGGGGGGGGCGTCTTTTTTGAATAGATAATCGAGCACGGGGCGAGCGCCAAAAAAATTAAGAGAAGTGAAACAGGATTAAGGGTACATTGTGACACTGAACGGGGCGGCATGACGTGCTTGAGCGTGCTTGCGGTCAAACCGGCCCGCAAAGCGGGTATTGTAGTATTTCAGGCGTGTTGTATTGCAATTTTGTGTTGCATGCCGCGCCACGCAACGACATTCCAGGAGTTTTTCCGTTATGGCATTAAGCGCTACCGTGGTGGGGCCCGAGGTCGAACCGGGCCGCTACCGTCATTATAAGGGCAACGAATACGAGGTCATCGGCATGGCCCGTCATTCGGAATCGCATGAAATGATGGTGGTGTACCGGCCTTTGTATGGCGAGGGCGGGTTGTGGGTGCGGCCAGCGGCGATGTTTGTCGAAGATGTCATCATCGATGGCAAAACGCAGCCGCGTTTCGCGCGAATTTAACGTCACCCCATGGTGTAACCCTCGTGTCCAACGCATCCATCAATTGGTTTCCCGGCCATATGGCCGTCGCCGTCAAAAAAGTCAAAGAGGCGATGGCCGAGCAGGATATGGTGATCGAAGTGCTCGACGCGCGCTGTCCGATGGCCAGCGCCAATCCCATGGTCGAAACCCTGCGCAAGCATCGCCAGCGGCCGTGTCTCAAAGTGCTTAACAAAATGGATCTGGCCGATCCGCAAGCCACGCAGGCGTGGTTGACGTTTTTCAATGCGCAGAAGGATGTCACGGCCATCGCAATTTCGTGCAAGAAGCCCGGCGAGGCGGCCAAGGTGCTGGCTGCGGCGAAAAAACTCGCGCCGCACCGTAATGAAAATCTGAAACCGCTGCGCATGCTGATTATGGGTGTGCCGAACGTCGGCAAATCCACATTAATCAATGCGCTGCTGAAACGGCGCGCCGCCAAGGTGGGCGATGAGCCGGCGGTGACCAAGGCGCTGGCGCGTTACGATTTATCGGCTACCGCGATTCTCACCGACACGCCGGGGTTGATGTGGCCGCGCATTGAATATCCGAGCGACGGCTCGATGCTGGCGGCCAGTCACCTGATCGGCACCAAGGCGTATTTTGAATCCGAGGTGGCGGAAGCACTGGGGGAAATTTTTCTCGAACGTTATCCGCAGGTGCTTACCGCGCGCTACAACCTGCACGCCGTGGCCGAGCCGCAAAAGCTCGACGGCGTGAGCGTGATTGAAGCCGTCGCCGCGAAGCGCGGCTACCGCCTCAAGGGCGGCGCGTTCGATCTGGAAAAAGCCGCCATCACCCTGCTCGGCGATTACCGCAGCGGCGCGCTGGGACGCGTGAGCCTGGAAACGCCGGCATCGCGCGCCCGTCAAGTCGCGCTGGCGGAGCCTGCGGTGATCGATCCAGGTTAAGGGATTAAGGCAAGGCCGCCCCACGAAGCAGCGTGTGCCCCATGGCGCACATTGCCTCTGCTGCGTCCTGCGCCTATAATTCGGGGCTCGTTTCCATCCGATAGAATATCATAAGTATTTGTTATTAAACAATATTTAATTACCGCGGCTGCCGGCATGGCCACGCGCATACACAGTCACACTAAGGGGATTTCATGAAGTTGGATGTCAGTAGAGCGGACTTGACCGTTGGCGTAATAGGCACGGGCGCGATGGGGCGCGGCATTGCACAAGTGACCGCCGCGGGCGGCATGCGGGTGTTGATGACGGACGCGCGTCCGGGCGCAGCGGCCGAGGCCAAAGATTTCATCGGCAAAATGCTCGACCGTGCCGCCGAAAAAGGCAGCATCAGCAAGGACGAAGCTACAGCCGCGACCGCGCGCATCACCATCGTCGACAGCCACAAAGATATGAAGCCGTGCCACGTGGTGATCGAGGCGATTGTGGAAAACCTTGACGCCAAGCGCGCGTTGTTTACCGAGCTCGAAGACATCGTCACGCCCGAGTGCATCCTGGTGTCGAACACCTCGTCGATGTCGGTGACCACCATCGGCGCGAAACTCAAAACGCCGCAACGCTTCGCCGGGTTCCATTTTTTCAACCCGGTGCCGTTGATGAAGCTGGTGGAGGTGATCTCCGGCCTGCTCACCGAAGAATGGGTTTGCGATGCACTGATGGCGCTGGGCCGCCGCATGACGCGTGAGCCGGTGCGGCTCACCGATGCGCCAGGCTTTTTGGTCAATCAAGTGGGCCGCGGCTTTTCGCTCGAAGGCTCGCACCTGGTGTACGAAGGCGTATCGACTTTCGCCGACGTGGATCGCGTGATGCGCGATGTCGGCGGCTTTCGCATGGGGCCGTTTGAGTTGATGGAATTGACCGGCTTGGATGTCACGCAGCCGGCTTCATCGTTGATTTATAACCAGTTTTTCCAGGAGCCGCGTTATCGTCCGAGCCTGATTATGCAGTCGCGTTTTGAGGCGGGCGTGCTGGGGCGCAAGAGCAAAAAGGGTTTCTACGAGTACGATAAGGACATGAAGGCCATCTTTGCGCCTGAAGCGCCGGCGCCGGCGGCACGTCCTGAATCCGTGTGGGTCAGCCCGGTGGAAGCCGTCGGATCAGCCAAGTTAATCGAGTTGTTGAGCAAGTTGGGCACGTCGGTGGAAACCGGCGCCAAGCCTTCGGCCAAGGCGCTGATTTTGGTCACGCCCATCGGCGAAGACGCCACTACGGCGGCCACCTCGCAGGGCCTCGACCCCAAACGCACCATCGCGGTCGACACGCTGTTCCCGATGGTCAAGCGCCGCACCATCATGCCCACGCCGATTACCGACCCGGCGTATCGAGACGCCGCGCATGGCTTGCTCGCATCCGACGGCGTGCCGGTGACGGTGTGCCGCGACAGTCCCGGCTTTATCGCGCAGCGCATCATCGCAATGATCGTCAATATCGGTTGCTCGATTGCGCAAAGCCGTACTGCGTCGGCGGCGGATATCGACAAGGCGGTGACGCTGGGCTTGAATTACCCCAACGGCCCGTTCAAGTTCGGCGACGTACTGGGCGTGCAAAATATTCACCGCATTCTGGAAAACATGAACAAGATTTACGCCGATCCGCGTTATCGCCCGAACATCTGGCTGACGCGCCGCGCGAAACTGGGCGTGTCACTGCTCACGCCAGAACCCTGATCCATTACTTTAAATTATAATCATAACTAATTGTTTTAAAAAGGATACTTAAAATGTTAGACGCATACATCTACGAAGGAAAACGCACTCCGTTTGGACGTCACGCTGGCGTGCTGGCCAAGGTTCGCCCGGATGACATGCTGGGTGGCGTGATCAAAGCGGTGGTGGCCAAATCCGCGTTCAAACCGCAGCAGATTGAAGACGTGATCGTCGGTTGCGCCAACCAGGGCGGCGAAGACAGCCGCTGTGTCGCGCGTCACGCGCTGCTGATGGCGGACTTGCCGATTGAAACCCCGGGCACGGTGATTCAGCGCAACTGCGCCAGTGGTCTGGGCGCGCTGGTGCATGCCGCGCATTCGATCACGGCGGGCGAGGGCGACGTGTTTGTGGTGGGCGGCGTGGAAAGCATGAGCCGTTCACCGATCGTGATGAGCCGCAGTGAAAGCCCGTTTGATCGCAACATCAAGTTCTTTGACAGCACCATCGGCCCGCGTTTCTCGAACCCGGCACTGGTCAAGCGCTTCGGCGATCCGCAAATGCCGCAAACGTCGGACAATCTTGCCAAAGAATATGGCATTACGCGCGAGCAGGCCGACGTGTTTGCCGCCGCATCGCAAGCGAAATACGCCGTGGCCAAAGGCGAGGGCTTCTTCGTCGATGAAATCGCGCCGGTGGAAATGCCGCCTACGCGCAAAGGCCCGGTGCCTGCGGTGGCTGACGATGAGCATCCGCGTCCTGGTTCAGACGTCGCCACCTTGTCCAAGATGAAAGCCCTGTATGAAGGCGGCGTCACCACGGCGGGCAATGCCTCCGGCGTGAACGACGGCGCGGTTTGCCTGATGGTGGGCTCCAAAGCAGCCGGTGACAAAGCCGGTGCGAAACCGATGGTGCGTATCATCGCCAGCGCATCCGCCGGCGCGCCGCCACACATCATGGGCATCGGCCCGGTGGCCGCATCGCTCAAAGCCCTATCGCGCCTTGGATTGACTATCAAAGACATGGACGTGATCGAAATCAACGAAGCCTTCGCGGCGCAAGTGCTGTCGTGCCTCAAGGGCCTAGGCGTGGCGTTCGACGACAAGCGCGTCAACCCCAATGGCGGCGCGATTGCGTTGGGCCACCCGCTGGGCGCATCCGGCGCGCGCATTGCGCTGACCGCAGCACGCCAGTTGCAGCGCACCGGCGGACGTTACGCGCTGGTGAGCCTGTGCATTGGCGGCGGCCAGGGCACTGCGGTGATTCTGGAGCGTGTTGCGTAAGTATTTGACTTTATTGAATTAAATTAAGGCCGGTGACGCGTTCGCTCCGGCCTTTTTCTTTGCCTTTTCATAGAGAGCACTCATGACCGATTTCACCAAAGTAACCCTCATCGGCGGCCAGTTCAAATGGGACGATCCGTTTTTGATCGAGGATTTGCTCACCGACGATGAGCGCATGATCCGAGACACCGCGCGCGCGTATGCGCAAGAGAAGTTGCAGCCGCGCATCCGCGACTGGAATCGCACGGAGTCGTTTGATCCCATCGTGATGCGCGAGATGGGTGAGCTGGGTTTTCTCGGCGCGCCGCTCGAAGGTTACGGCTGCGCGGGCATCGGCTATGTGGCGTATGGTTTGGTAATGCGCGAACTGGAGCGCGTCGATACCGCGTTTCGCTCAGCGTGCAGCGTGCAAACCGGGCTCGCGATGACGCCGATTTACGCTTACGGCAGCGAAGATCACCGCAAAAAATATCTGCCCAAAATGGCCACCGGCGAACTGCTGGGCTGCTTCGGGCTCACCGAACCCGATCACGGCTCCGACGCGGGCGGCATGAAATCGCGCGCGAAAAAAGTGCCCGGCGGCTGGTCCCTCACCGGCACCAAGCTGTGGATCACGCACGCGCCGATCGCACACATTCTGGTGGTGTGGGCCAAAGACGAGGAGGGCGCCGTACGCGGCTTCATACTCGAACGCGGCATGAAGGGCCTCTCCACGCGCAAGATCGAAGGCAAATTCTCGGTGCGCGCGTCGCAAACCGGCGAAGTGGTGATGGACCAGGTGTTCGTGCCCGACGAAAATCTGCTGCCGGGCGTCACCGGGTTGAAAGGCCCGTTCGGCTGCCTGAACAACGCGCGCTTTTCCATCTGCTGGGGCGCGCTGGGTGCCGCCGAAGCGTGCTGGCACACCGCGCGCCAATACACCATGGACCGCAAACAATTCGGCAAGCCGCTGGCAGCCAATCAATTGATCCAGAAGAAACTCGCCGACATGCAAACCGAAATCAGCATTGGTTTGCTGTCGGTGCTGCATTTGTCGCGCCTGCGGGAGCAGGGCAAGGCTACGCCGGAAATGGTGTCGCTGGTCAAACGCAACGCCACCGGCAAAGCGCTCGACATCGCGCGCATGGCGCGTGACATGCTCGGCGGCAACGGCATTTCGGATGAATACAATGTCATACGGCACATGATGAACATGGAAACCATCAACACCCTCGAAGGTACGCACGACATACACGCATTGGTGCTAGGGCGGGCACAGACGGGGATTTCCGCGTTCTAATCCGTCTCAATCCAGCACTGGCTACTAGGGATGGTGTTTTACCGATAGCACATCCCCAAGTGTGTTGCGCGCTTATCACAGGGTATCTGTCGAGTGAGGCGTATGTCCTTGACCGGCGTCCCGGCGAAGAGTATTTTTCCTATAAACAAGGCTCAACACCCGTTATTTAATCTTCAATGGGTGGTATCACAGATAACCAATTGAAAATTAAAAACAATTCAAAAAATATGCACGCAGTACCCGCAAAGGTGTTGTGTGCGCCTATGATTACCCGAGTCCATAGTGACGGGCGTAATGAAGTCGCGTCATGAATGAGAGGGCCAGCGTGGCTGAACGCAACGTAGACGACGCCGGCAAACGGCGCCTGCAATCGGTAAATCCGCCCGATTCATCGGGCAAGGATGGCGTTGAGCCATCCGCCGAACCGAGCGAGAGCGCGGCATCGCCCAAGCGCGAACGGCTAACATTGGTCATAGACCAGTTGCCGCACGCCGCTTACATGGTGAATCACAAATTTGAAGTGACGTGGTTTAACGAACAGGCTCGGCTGGAAATTCCCGGCTTGCTGAATGAGATGCCGCCGCGTACTGAGGATCGCAGCATTTTCAGACTGCTGCTGGACGATCGTGGCGGCGATCCCGCCAGCAATACGACGGCGATGCTGCGCTTGAATCTTGCCCTCGCCAAAGAACGCATGAATCTTCAGGCGATTTTGCTGCCGATGCGGGGCATAGCCTCATCACGCGTGCAGACGCTCGAAGCACTGTACGACGAGTGTGAGCCGGCGCGCACCAGTGTTGTGGTCGAACTCCCATTGCTGCTCGAAAAGGAAGTCGGGCCGCAGGATTATTCCGCATACTCGACGTATTTCCGCGAAGGCATTTTAATCGTCATCGCGCCGCGCGAGGAACACACCGACGAACTGCGTCAGTTGCTGAGCCGTCGCGATATGGTGATCCGCACGCTGCTGACGAAGCGGCTGCCGGTGCTGACCGATCTTGTGGTGTTGGTTGCCGATTTACAGGACTCCGTGAAGATTTGCTCTGAGCTGCCGCCCGACGAATACTTCGAATTGATCAACAAAATTTGGGCCACCGCCGGCGACATCTTCCGGCGCTACTACGGCACCTACGGCAAGCATGTCGGCGACGGCATGGTGTATTACTTTTTTCCGCAGCCGGATTCGAATTATATTTTCAACGCTGCAGTGTGCGCGATGGACCTGAAAATGGCGATGGCGCGCTTGTCCAAAGAGTGGCAGTTGCGCAAGAACTGGATGAACGAGCTGTATCTCAATACCGCCCTGAATGAAGGCCAAGAGTGGCTAGGTACTTTCCAGACCTCTACCAGCATCGAGTTCGTTGTCCTTGGTGACACCATCAATCACACCGCCCGTTTGTCCGACATGGCACGTTACGGTCAGGTGTGGGCCACCAAGAATTTCATGAGCAAACTTCCTCCCGAGCATCGCGACAAGGTCCAATTTGGTATCGAACGTACCGGAGCAAATGGCCAGCGTGTTATCGTGCCGTCCAGCTATTCGCGCGTAAGCAATTTGGTGGATATCGAATCCGGTCGCTACGTGAAGTTGCAGGATATTGCCGGGCTTGCCGTCACTGAAATTCGCGCCCTGAATAACACCTGATTTTCTATGAGGTGATGTTCGGTTCCGAAGGGGCCGTAGCCCTATCCCCATCGCGGCTATTGTGCACCTGGATCGCCGGGGCGGTCGCTGGCAGTATCGCACTGGCCGCGCTTTATTTTCCCGTTTGGGCCGCGCTGGTTTTCGATGCTGCCATCACGGTTATCGCCATACACATAGCCCGCCGCGACGCGCTGCTGATATCGCCAAAGGCTGTTGTCGGGTTGCGCTTTGACCTCGCCGGGTTGCATGTGCAATTCAGGAACGGTACATGGCTTGAGGTAAAGGATGGCGCAACCCTTTCATCGAGTTTTGTAAGCTATTGCCTGTCACTGGTGGTAGTCGATTGCAGGACGCCATGGCAACGCCGAACTATCGTGCTCCTGCCCGATAGCCTGAATCCCGATGTCGCGCGGCGATTGCGTATTTGGCTACGGTGGTCTGTGAGAGCAGATGCGGATACTAAGGTTGCCGCTTAATGGATGCCAATATTTGGCAAGCATGGGAGCCCATTATTTAACATAATATACATTATACGAAGTAGTACTGTTGGCAACCATAACCCCATTTCCGCACCCAGACACTGTCTCTCGAACGCCGCCGCCCCAATTAAAAAGCCGCAGTCAACGACCACGGCTTTTTGTCTTTACCTGCAATGCGTTTACAGCGCGTTTTCCAGCTGCGTGCGTTGCTCAATCATCTCCGCAGGCATGCGAGACGACAGTTCGCCGAACAATCGCGCATGGTCTTTCACTTCCGCCAGCCACAGTGTCTTATCGACGTTCGTCAGTTCCTCAAAAGCCTGCTTGGTAAAGCCGGTGATGCCTTTGAGTTCCATGTCCTCGTACCGCGGCATTTTGCCGACCGCGGTATCAATCGCGCTGGCCTTGCCTTCGCAGCGCTCGATAATCCACTTCAGGACGCGCATGTTGTCGCCGAAGCCCGGCCACATGAATTTGCCGTGTTCGTCGCGACGGAACCAGTTGACGGCAAATATCTTCGGCGCGGCAGTGGCCGTAAGGGCTTTGCCCATTTTCAACCAGTGGCCGAAATAATCGCCAAAGTGATAGCCGCAAAACGGCAGCATGGCGAAGGGGTCGCGGCGCACCACGCCCATTTTGCCGACGCTGGCAGCGGTTGTCTCCGAGGCCATGGTGGCCGCCATGTAGACGCCGTGCGTCCAATCCTTGGCTTCCACCACCAGCGGCACGGTCGTCGTACGGCGACCGCCGAACAGGAAGGCACTGATCGGCACGCCGGCGGGATTTTCCCAATCCGGATCGATACACGGAATCTGCGAGGCGGCCACGGTAAAGCGGGCGTTAGGGTGCGCGGCCGGCTTGTCGCCGTCGGGATCCCACAACTTGCCTTGCCAGTCGGTCAGATTCATCGGCGGCGTCTGCGACAGCCCTTCCCACCAGACATCCCCATCGGGGGTCATCGCCACGTTGGTAAAGATGGTGTCTTTATTGAGCGCGGCCAGACAATTGGGATTGGTGAATTCCGAGGTGCCCGGCGCCACGCCGAATGCACCGGCTTCCGGGTTGATCGCATACAGCCGTCCATCCGCACCGGGCTTGATCCAGGCGATGTCTTCGCCGATGGTGGTGACTTTCCAACCTGGCAGTTCCTTCGGCGGGATCAGCATCGCCAGATTGGTTTTGCCGCAGGCGCTCGGGAACGCTGCCGCGATGTAATGCTTTTTGCCGCCCGGCGGCTGGATGCCGAGGATCAGCATGTGCTCGGCGAGCCAGCCCTGCTCCCGCGCCATGATCGACGCGATGCGCAGCGCGAAACATTTCTTGCCCAGTAACGCGTTGCCGCCGTAGCCGGAGCCGAACGACCAGATCAATTTTTCTTCCGGGAAATGCACGATGTATTTGTGCTGTTTGTTGCTGGGCCATACCACGTCTTTTTGACCCGCCGCCAGCGGCGCGCCCACCGTGTGCAGACACGGCACAAAAAATTTGTCGGCGCCCAGCAGATCGAGTACCGCGCGGCCTATGCGAGTCATCACGCGCATGCTGACCACCACATACGGCGAATCGGTGAGTTCAACGCCGATATGCGAAATGTGCGAACCCAGCGGGCCCATGCTGAAGGGAATCACATACATGGTGCGGCCACGCATGGCGCCGTCGGTGATTTTCGTCAGCGTCGCGCGCATTTCTTCGGGCGCGACCCAGTTGTTGTTGGGGCCGGCGTCTTCTTTGTTTTTGCTGCATACAAAGGTGCGGTCTTCCATGCGCGCCACGTCATCCGGATCGGAACGGGCGAGGAAGCAACCGGGACGCTTTTGCTCATTGAGCTTGATCAGCATACCGGTAGCGACCATTTCCGCGCACAGACGATCATATTCGGCCTGCGATCCATCGCACCAGACCACGCGATCCGGTTTGGTCAGTTGCGCGACTTCGGCAACCCACGCTTTGAGTTTGGCGTGTTTCACATAGGCCGGTGCGTCAATAGCGGTTGATATTTGCTGTGCAGTGGCGGCGGTCGATGTCATGGCCGGCCCTCCTCAATTTTAAATTCTCGTTAAAAAACAATGGCAAAGCGAACTCTTGTGACGTCCATACAAGTTCGCTCTGCCAAGTAAGGGATGGGATTTTACCTGATTTGCGGCACCCAAGGCTATGCAGTGGTACGGTTTGGCGGGGCATGCTCCGGCTTCACTAGCGCGGTTCAGGACTGGCATGCCTGTGGTGCACGTTGTGCCTGTGGTGCACGTTGTGCATGTGATGCATGTGATGCAAGTGGTGCATGTGCGCGGCCTACAACCGCGGCTCGCCATCGCGAACATTCTTGCTGCCCAGAAGGCCCCTCGGCGCACTGTGGCTATTTCAGCGGTAAGGTCTATCGGCCTTTGCGGCCGACAAGGTGCTTCCACGCACCGAATTGCCCGGTGCATTGGCGCAATGGGCCCTGCCCTATCGCGGCGCAGGAATGCTGCGGCCTTGAGTCCGGCGCTCTCTGGCTATATGCTATCGGTTTCCAGTTTCGGCAGGCCGCTGGTAGTATGTGGTGTGCTGAAGGTCGTTCATGAATTGACGCTGCTGAATCTGTTCCAATCGGTGAAACCTCCAGAAGAAGAAGTCACTAGCGCAGATATAACGAAATAGAGGGAGAACACATGAAACTGCTGAGTTTCCGTCCACCCCGCGCCCGCGTCGATCATTTCGGCGTTTTACTATCCAACGGCCAGGCACTGGACATTTCCGAGGCTAAAAGCGGCCGCGGACTGCCCGATTCCCTGATTGAGTGCATACGTGGCGGCGCCGATTCGCTGGCCCGGGTGCGCGATGCGCTGGCGCAGGCTGAGCACAAGCTGGCGGCAGGCAGCATGGAGCACGTGGTGGCGTTGGATGCGGTAACCGCGCGCCCGCCGCTGATTCCCGGCAAAATCATGGCCATCGGCAAGAACTACTCAGACCACGCGGCCGAAGTGGGCAGCGCGGCGTATTCGCGCCCCGCTGGATTCATCAAACATGTTGATACGCTGATTGCCAACGGCGATACCATCCGCAAGCCGAGTTGGACCGAGAAACTCGATTACGAAACCGAACTCGCTGTGGTGATTGCCGACGAGTGCGCCGACGTGCCGCCGGAAGAAGTGTATGACCATGTTTTCGGCTACACCATCATGAACGACGTGTCCGCGCGCGACGTGCAATTCGCCGAGCGTAAAGAAGGTAACATCATGATTGGAAAGAACTTTCCAACAGCGGCGCCGCTGGGGCCATGGGTCGTCACCAAGGATGAGATTCCCGATCCGCACAACCTTCGGCTGGTCACGCGCATCAACGGCGAAATGCGGCAAAACGCCAACACCGGCACGCAGATCTTTCATATCCCCGCGCAAGTGACGTGGTATTCGCACGCTGGCCTCTACCCCGGCGACATCATATCCACTGGCACGCCCGCAGGCGTGGCGGCAGGCTACAAAGGCGAAGGTTCGTGGTGGCTGAAGAACGGCGACATGATCGAATCCGAGATCGAGAAAATCGGCTTATTGCGGAATCCCGTGTCCACGCGCAAGCGCCGCACCTGATCCGTCCGCTCAGGAGGCCTTGCGCGCAGGAATGCGCGCCGCTTTCAGTACCGGGCCCCAGCGCTCCCCTTCCGTATAAATTCGCGTCGCGAACTGCGACAGCGGGCTGCGCACTGGCTCCAATCCCAGTGCGAGCAACTGGTTGCGAATCGAAGCATCACTAAGCGCCTCACCGATGTGATCGCTCAACCAGCGAATCACGTTCGGCGATACGCCTTGCGGCGCAAACACGCCGAACCACGCGGCTACTTCCACGCCGGCGACGCCCGATTCCGTCAACGTTGGCACATCCGGTAGCAACTCGGTGCGCTGCGGACTTGCCACCGCCAGCAGCCGCAGGTGTTCGTTGTTCACATACGGCAGGGCCAGCGGCAGCGCAGCAAACATCAACGCCGTCTGCCCGGTCGCCAATCCGTTCAACGCGGCCAACCCGCCATTGTGCGGCACATGCATCATATCCAGTCGCGCCGCCCTCCGCAGCAACTCACCCGCGAGATGTCCCGTGCTGCCCTCGCCTGACGAACCGTAATTGATTTCACCGGGCCGCATTTTGATGTGCGACAGCAGCCGTTCCAAAGTCTTGAACGGCAGTCCTGTGCTCATCATCAACACGAACGGCATGTTGACCAGCGGCGCGGCCAACTCAAAATCGCGCGTCGCGTCATACGGCACCTGCGGCGCGTAGTGTGGCGTGAGGATCATGGTTTCGTTGCTCGCCAGCAGCAGCGTGTGACCATCCGCCAGCGAGCGCGCGACATGCTGCGCGCCGCGCGTGGTTGCGCCGCCAGGCTGGCGATCCAGCAGCACTGTATGTTTTGATTCGTAACGTATTGCCTGCTGCACAATACGGCTCAAGGTATCGGAAATCGCCGGCGGCGCGTTGGCCGCCATCAACTTGTAGGTCTTGGTCATGCGCGAGGCGCCGCGAATATCCGTGGGGCCGCTGATCGGATACGGGACCACCAGGGTTACCGGGCGTGACGGATAGGGCTGCGCGTTCACTACCGGCAGAGTCGAAAATATCAGACAAACTGCTATCAGACGCCACATATCGATTCCGAGTCCTTGTTCATGCGGGTGCTGCAGGTACAGTCGAAAATGTGACGTAGAGCTTACAGCAACTGTGCCGGACAACAGAGTGCGGAATGTTAGAATCTCGTTTTCCCGTGCTTACAGCGCCATGTCCACACTCTCCCGTACTGCCACCATTGAACGCCTCAGCGCAGCCGTCGGCCCGCAAGGCATTTTCACCGCACCGGCCGAGCTCGAACCCTACGTTAACGATTGGCGCGGCATTTATCACGGCGGTGCCGCTGCGGTGGTGCGCCCCGCGAACGTCGAGCAAGTCGCGGCCATCGTTAAAATTTGCGCCGAAACCAAAACTCCGCTGGTGCCGCAGGGCGGCAATACCGGCATGTGCGGCGCCACGGTGCCCGATGCGAAAGTCAACCCGGTGGTCATAGCGCTGGGGCGCATGAACCGCATCCGCACGGTCGATGCGCTCAACAACACGATGACGGTAGAAGCTGGTTGCGTGCTTGCCAACATACAGCAGGCTGCGATGGACGCTGACCGGCTGTTCCCCTTATCACTGGGCGCGGAAGGGAGCTGCCAGATCGGCGGCAACCTTTCCACCAATGCCGGCGGTGTCAATGTGCTGCGCTATGGCAACACGCGCGACCTGGTGCTCGGGATCGAAGCGGTATTGCCGGACGGGCGCATCTGGAACGGCCTGCGCTCGCTGCGCAAAGACAACACCGGCTACGATTTAAAGCATTTGTTTATCGGTGCCGAAGGCACGCTCGGCGTGATCACCGCCGCCGTATTGAAACTTTTTCCCAAACCCAGCGCCACCGCGACCGCGTGGATGGCCGTGCCCTCCCCCGAGGCCGCGCTGCAACTGTTTTCGCTGTTGCGCCAGCAGTTTGGCGACCGCATCAGCGCGTTTGAATTGATATCGAACGCCTGCGTGGATTTGGTTGTGAAGCACATTCCCGGCACACGCAACCCGCTCGCCACACCGCACGGCTGGTACGTGTTGACCGAGCTGGGCGACGGCTCACCGGGCGATGCGCTACGCGGTGAACTGGAAACCACCCTCGAAAAAGCCATGGCAGCTGGGTTGGTGATCGATGCCAGCCTGGCGGAAAACCACGGCCAATCCAAAGCGATGTGGCGCATACGCGAATCGATTCCCGAAGCGGCGCGCGGCGAAGCTGGCATGCTGTACCGTCATGATATTGCCGTGGCGGTGGGGGAGATTCCGGCGTTTATTCGCGATGGACA
>CANIID010000005.1 GCA_947467315.1 Betaproteobacteria bacterium
CCGGAAATCATTGAGGCGTTTCTGTTGCAGGAAGACCGCTGGTTTTACCGTCATCCTGGCGTGAATCCGTTGGCGCTGGCGCGCGGCGGCTGGCGCACGTACATCACGGGTGAACCGCGGCAGGGTGGATCAACCATCACCATGCAACTGGCGCGCATGATCGACCGCAACCAGTCGCGCAGTATTCGGGGCAAGGTCAAGCAAATCGCGCGCGCGCTGCAACTGGAGGCGATGTATTCCAAGCGTGAAATCCTCGAGGCCTATCTCAATCTGGTGTCTTATGGTTCCAACGTCGAAGGTGTCGGCGCAGCGAGCCTGATTCATTTCGGCAAATCCACCAAGGCATTGTCGCTGCCCGAAACACTGACGCTGGCGGTGATCCCGCAGGCGCCCACCAAGCGTACGCTCATCCGCGCGCAGGAGCAGGCCGACGGCGCATCGCTCACCGGCGCGCGGCTGCGGCTGTTTGACCGCTGGCTGGCGCGCTATCCTGCGGCGGCGTCACAAGCGGGATTGATGAAGCTGGCGTTGAACCTGCGCACGGCGAGCCAGTTGCCCTTTTACGCACCGCACACGGTGAACCAACTGGTGGCCCGCCACGGCAACGAAGGGGGTATGTCGCCCGAGATTCATGCCACGCTCGATCTGCGTTTGCAAAAAACGTTGGAGCGGCAAGTTCATCGCTACGTCGAACGCCAGCGCCGCATCGGCATCGAAAACGCCACCGCGATGTTGATTGACTATCGCGCCATGGAAGTCAAAGCGGTGGTCGGTTCCGCCGCGTTTCACAACACGGCGATCAATGGGCAAGTCAATGGCACGCTGGCCAAGCGTTCGCCGGGTTCGACGCTGAAACCGTTTATTTATGCGTTGGCGATGGATCAGGGCTTGATTCATCCGCTGTCGGTGCTGAAAGACGCGCCCACGGCATTCGGCCCGTTCAGTCCGGAAAATTTTGACGGCACCTTCATCGGACCGGTCACCGCACGTGACGCGCTGATCCGCAGCCGCAACGTGCCGGCGGTGGGGCTGGCGGCGAAACTATCACAACCGTCGCTCTACGATTTTTTGAAGCGTGCAGGCGTGTCGCGCATGGCAAGCGAGAAACACTACGGGCTGGCGCTGGCGCTGGGCGGCGGCGATGTGACGATGGAAGAGCTTGTCACAATGTATGGTGTGCTCGCCAATCGCGGCGTATTGCAGCCGCTGCAATACCGCAAGAGCGCGATTGAACGGGCGGCGGCGAATGTCGGCGTGCGTCTGATCTCCGAAGAAGCGAGCTTCATGACACTGGACATCCTGCGCAACAACCCGCGTCCCGAAGGCACGATCGCTGGCACACGCGCGTCGATCCCGGTGGCTTGGAAGACCGGCACCTCGTGGGGATTTCGCGATGCGTGGTCGGCGGGCATCTTTGGCCCCTATGTGCTGGCTGTGTGGATAGGCCGCTTCGACGGCGAAGGCAATCCGGCGTATGTGGGCGTGCAGGCGGCAGCGCCGCTGTTCTTTCAGATTGTCGATGCGATGGCTGCGGAAGATCGCGGGCTGATCGAGCCGGTGTTCCGCAATCCGCCGAACCTCACCCGCGTTGAAGTGTGCGCGGCGTCGGGTGATCTGCCCAATGTGCATTGTCCGATGACGGCGACGACGTGGTTCGTGCCCGGCAAATCGCCTATCCGCGTCAGTGATGTGCATCGCGCGGTGATGATCGACACGCGCACGGGGCGCATGGCCTGCCCGCCGTATGATCAAGGCCGCGTGCAGCAGGTGGTATACGAATACTGGCCCTCCGACCTGATGCGCCTTTATGCGCAAGCCGGCGTGCCGCGCCGCGCGCCGCCCACGGGCGACTGCGGCAATGCCAGCATGGGGGGCACGCCGCCCGCGATCAGCGCGCCGGTGCGCGGCGCGGCGTACGTGATGCGCGCGTCACAGCCCGACCGTAACGTCGTGCCGCTGACGGCGACCGCCGAGGGCGGCGTCAACACGCTCTACTGGTTTGCTAATGACAGCTTCGTTACCGCAGGGCGGCCCGGCGTCGCGCTGCCGTGGAAGCCCGCGCAGCCGGGGCGCTATTTGCTGCGCGTGGTGGATGAACACGGGCGAGCGGATTCGCGGGAAGTGGTGGTGACGGCTGCGCCATAAATAACAATAAAAACAATTAGTTAGGTTAATTTAGCCCTGCGCGGTATGCTAGTGCATGCGCTTATTACTTGACGCCTCCGCGCGTGGCAATGGCGCCGTTACCCTGTGAAAAGTCATGTGGCAATACAAACGTCTTATTGCGGTAATCCTGTTCCTCGCCCTGCTGTGGGCGGTGTTTGAATTTTCCGGCCTGCGTGGTCACTTCAACCTCGCCTTCCTGCAGCAGCAGATTGAACAAAACCGTATTACTGGCTTGTTGATTTTTGCCGCACTGTTTTGTCTGGCCAATCTGATTCAGATTCCCGGCTGGATTTTTCTTATTGCGGCCGTGCTGACGATGGGAAACCTGTGGGGCGGGCTGGCTACCTACGTGGCCGCGAGTATGTCGTGCGTGGTGACGTTTTTGCTGATCCGTCTCGCGGGCGGCGATGCGCTTCGGCAGTTGAAGAGCAAAATCGCAATACGCCTGTTCGATCAACTTGATGCGCATCCGGTCAAAAGCGTTTTTCTGCTGCGGGTATTGTTTCAAACCATGCCTGCGTTGAACTACGCGCTGGCAATGTCGGGCATCCAGTTCCGGAAGTATCTGACCGGTACGCTGCTGGGTCTGCCATTGCCGATTGCTGTGTATTGCGTGTTTTTTGACTATCTCGCCAAGGCGTTGAATATTTTGTAGGTGGCTTGCTGTTTGCGGGTACGACGGGCGACGGCCCTTGCATCGGTGGCGAGGCGGGGTATCATGAAGCTGAATAAATTCAGCCTCGGAGAACTCTCATGAAAATCGCCAACAACGTCACCGATCTGATCGGCAACACCCCGCTGGTGCGCATCAATCGCCTTACGCAGGGCTGCGCGGGCGAGGTGCTGGCCAAGCTGGAGTTTCAGAATCCGGCGCATAGCGTGAAGGATCGCATCGGCTTGTCGATGGTCGAGGCGGCGGAGAAAGCCGGGCTGGTGAAGCCCGATACGATTTTTCTGGAGCCGACCAGCGGCAACACTGGTATTGGCCTTGCGATGGTGTGCGCGGCGCGCGGCTATAAATGCACGATCATCATGCCCGACACCATGAGTCGCGAGCGGCGCATGTTGCTGCGCGCGTATGGCGCGGAGCTGGTGTTGACGCCGGGCGCCGAGCGCATGCCGGGCGCGATCAAAAAAGCGGAAGAGATGGCCGCCGCCGACCTGCGTTATCTGATACCGCAGCAGTTTGAGAACCCGGCGAATCCCGCCGTTCATCGCGCGACCACCGCCGAGGAAATCTGGCGTGATACCGATGGCAAGGCCGATATTCTGATTTCAGGCATCGGTACCGGCGGCACGATTACCGGGGTTGGCGAGGTGTTGAAGGCGCGCAAGCCATCGTTTCAGTGCGTGGCGGTGGAGCCGGATGCGTCGGCGGTGTTGTCGGGCGGGCAGGCGGGGCCGCATCCGATACAGGGCATCGGCGCAGGCTTCATTCCCAAAGTGCTCAACACCAAAATTTACGATGAAATCGTGCGGGTGAAAAACGACGACGCGATGACCATGGCGCGCCGCATGGCCAAGGAAGAAGGCATCCTTGTGGGCATTTCGTCGGGCGCGGCGATGTGGGCGGCGATTGAAGTCGCCAAGCGCGAATCGAGCAAGGGCAAAATGTTGGTGGTGATTATCCCGTCGTTCGGCGAACGTTACTTGAGCACGCCGTTGTTTGCGGGGTTGGCGGACTGAGCAGATTCTCCTCGCCTGCTTGCAGGCGAGGAGAGCACGGGATGAGAAAGCAGCCGCCTATTCCGTCGCCAGCAACTCCACCTCAAACACCAGCGTCGCGTTGGGCGGAATCACGCCGCCCGCGCCGCGCGCGCCGTAGCCGAGATCGGGCGGAATCGTGAGTTTGCGCGTGCCGCCGACTTTCATGCCTTGCACACCTTCGTCCCAGCCGCGTATGACACGTCCGCCGCCGAGCGGAAATACAAACGGGTCGTCGCGGTCTTTGCTGGAATCAAACTTTTCGCCGCTGGTGAGCCAGCCGGTGTAGTGTACGGTGACTTCCTGGCCAGCGCTGGCTTCGGCGCCGGTGCCGACAGTCACGTCGTCGATGATGAGTCCGCTGGGGGTTGTGATGGTGGCTGCTGCCATGGCGATTCCTTGGTTATGTTGTAAAGAGGGTGAAAAGAGGGTGAAGAAAAGGCGGCATTATGCCTTTCTGCGCGGCTCGCGGCCATGACTGTATGGCCGATTATTTGCCGTAATATGGATTTTTGATTGCCGATCCAGTGGTAAGCCTGTAGTAAGGGTGCTCTGAGACACTTAGTGTTGGCATCAGTGTACTCACTAGATTTACCGGAATTAACAGGTTCGTCGGTCCTTTTTGCTTGCTATTGTGATTTTTACTAACTTTTTTGGAGCTTCTGGTGGCTAAACTTTCTAGCATTTTGTTTTCGTTGTACACGTTTTGCATTATGGGCCTCGCGTTTGCGGCGGAGATCAAAGATGATCCGATACCGGAACCCAACTACGTGGGCATTATCGTATTTCTTGGGCTCTCGTTAGGGATAGGCGTCTGGTTCATGTGGAAGGTGATGACCAATAAGGGCGACAAGGACGACAAGAAGTAGCCGCTCAAGCTGCTGACACGAAAAAACGCGCCTTGATGAGGCGCGTTTTTTTTCGGCAATCCCCGGCGCAATCGCTGCTGGCGCACCGTGTAGAATACCGCGCTCCAATCAGCCAAAAGGGGAGTGGCAGTGGGCGTGGTAACGACATTATTAAAGCAGGTGCCGGCAGCGGCTAAATTCAAAGCGAAGCTGCAGGCGCTGGAGCAGGAGCTGGTTGCGCTGCGCTCGGAAAACGCCCGTTTGCAGGAAGACCTCGCGCAATATATTAACCAGTGGGAAACGCTCGACGGTCCGCAGGTGAATACCTTGCAGTATCTTGCGGCGCACACCAGCGGACAGGCGGTGGACATCGCCAAAGCCATCGCGGTGAATATTCAGATCGCCGAAACCAGCCTGGTATTTTTGCTCAAGTGCGCCTACGTTACTGAAGTGAAAGCGGCGCGCGGCAAGAGGGCGCAGTTCTGTTTGTCAGCCAAAGGCACACGCTATCTTCGTGAGCGCAGCCTTCATAAATAATTCAGTAAAAACATATACTTACGGTTAATGGCGCGCACCGCGACACCGTGGCATGTGTACCTCGTGCGCTGCGCCGATGGCACGCTGTATACCGGTGTAGCCCTCAATGTCGCGCAGCGGATCGCCGAACATAATGGCAAGGGCACGCGGGGGGCGCGCTACACGCGCTCGCGCCGCCCGGTGAAGCTGGCGTATCAAGAGCCGGCGGCGAATCGATCCGCGGCGTGCAAGCGGGAGTACCGCGTCAAACAACTGTCACGCGCTGAAAAACTCGCGTTGATCGCTGGCGACTCACGTATGATTTCAGCGGCGAAGAAAAAAACGGGAGCACATCATGGCCAGCAAAAAAGCAGCAGTAAAAAAAGAAGCAAAAAAAACTGTTAAGCCGGTGGCACGCGCCGCCAAAAAAGTTATCAAGCGCGATGGCGATCACACCTTCAGGGCGATCTACGACAAGGATATTCCGTGGGAATCCGATGACGTGCGCGGCATACTCACGCTGCCCAAGGGCGTGAAAGTCAAAGTGCTGAACTACGATCCGGTGATGAATCGCATCGACATGAAGCAGCGCTTCCCGGCGGGCTATGTTGAGCCTAAACACACGCACAAAAGCTGGCATTCCATACTCGTAACCAAGGGCCGCATGTGCGTCGCGGGCAAGGATCTGCGCCCCGGCGATTACGTGTTCGGCTGGGACATCCCGCACGGCCCGTATGAATATCCCGACGGCTGCGAAGTGTTCATCGTCTACATGGGCGACGCCAAGCACGAGTGGAAGACCGACGATCTGCTCAAGCACACGAACCTCTGGAAGCCCAAAACAGCGGCGGGCAAAAAAGGCGTGAAGGCGCACCTCCAGAAGCGCAAGGCGGGGCAGACGTAGGTTTGGATTTCCTTCTGCCGCGCGAGGGAGAAGGGCAGGGTTTCCTAAGCCCGCGGAATCATCCCAAACACCTCGTCGCCAAAACGCCGGCGCGCCTCGTCGAGCAGCGGTTGCACGGCCTGCCGGAGCGCCGCGCGCGCTTCGGGTGACAGCTCAATGACTTCTCCGCCTTCGGCCTCGATGGCCTTGCGCGCGAGACCTTCTTCTTCCACGGCGAGATCACGCTGCGCCAGTACCGCACGACGCGCGGCGGCGCGCATGCCTTCCTGCAAGGTTTTCGGCCACGCATCGAATTGCGCGCGGTTCATGTAAAGGCCGCGCGAGTGATAGCAGTGGCCTGACAGTGTGTGATAGCGATGCACCTTGTGCGCACCGTAGTCGGCGGTATTGGCGAGCGGGTTTTCCTGCGCATCTACCGCGCCGGATAGGATTGCTTCAAGGCCGGGTTTCAGGTCCAGCGGGCACGGCACGGCGCCCAGAAGATCAAAACTGCGGCGATGTATTTCACCGGGCATGATGCGCACTTTCATATCTTTCAGATCGGCGAGCGTGCGCACCGGGCGCAGCCGGTTGGAGATGTGCCGGTAGCCGTTCTCGAAAAACCCCAACACGCGATAGCCGGGAATCCGCGCCTCGATTTTTTGCGTCATCCATGCCCCGAGTGCGCCGTCCATCGCGGCACGCGCCTGATTGAGGTTGTCGAACAAAAACAGCAGATCGACGAAATCCAGTTCCGGCACGCGGTCGGCGATATAGCTGGTGGATTGATAGGTGAGCGAGAGCACACCGGTTTCCGCCATCCACAATAAATCGGCGGCCTTGTAGCCGAAATCCATCACGTTCCACACGGTATGCACCGCGATCTCGTTGCCGAACTGCTCGGTTAGGGTATCGCCCAGCACTTTCATGCCGCGGCTGCACGTGGTGTTGGCCGGGCCGTAGCCGCCAAGGGTGATACGGATGGGATCAGTCATACATTGCCTTGAATGAGTCGGGTCGCAATTCTAACTGACACGCGGCGGGTGTTAACATCGTTGCTGGAGGTGACAATGAATTCTGATTTGAGTAAACCCGCAGGCGATGTTTTCGAAGCCGCGCGCACACGACGCTCGGTCCGCGCCTACAAACCGGATGCTATTCCGCCGCAAACGCTGCGCGAGATTGTTGAACTGGGGCGGTGGGCGCCCAGCGGTTCCAACATTCAGCCGTGGCGTGTGCATGTACTGACGGGCGCGACGTTGCTGCGTGTGGGCAACGCGATCCAGCAGGCCTTTCTGTCCGGTGAGCCGGGGCACAAGCGCGACTACAATTACTATACCGACCCGATGGAAGAGCCGTATCTCGCGCGCAAGCGGGCCTGCGGCTGGGGTTTGTATGGCACGTTAGGCATCGGTCGCGGCGATCACGAAAAATCCAAGGCCTATCGCGCCGGCAACTATGTGTTTTTCGGCGCGCCGGTCGGGCTGGTGCTGACGATTGATCGCACGCTCGAAATCGGCAGTTGGTTTGATTACGGGCTGTTTGCACAGACGCTGATGCTGGCGGCGCGCGCGCGCGGCCTGCACACCTGCGCCGAAGCCTCTATCGCCAGTTACCCGGACATCGTGCGGCGCGAACTGGGGCTCACGCGCGACTGGACCATCCTGTGCGGCATGGCGATGGGCTACGCGCAAGTCGATGCCGTGGTGAATACGTTTCAGCCGTCGCGTATTGCGGTGGATGACTATGCGACATTTTATGAGTGACCGTATGAAGAAGATTGCGTTGGGGGTGGCGTTGATGGTGGTGTCCGCGCTGGCGGCGGCGCAGGATGGCGCGGCGTTTCCCGCGCGGCCCGTGCGCATGGTGATCCACATCGGGCCCGGCAGCAGCATGGACATCATCGGCCGCGTGCTGGGGCAGAAGATGGGCGATGCATGGGGGCAAACCGTGATCGTCGATAACCGCGCCGGCGCGGGCGGCACCATCGGCATGGATGTGGTGGCGAAAGCGCCGCCCGACGGGCACACGATTTTGTTCGGCTCGGGCAGCATGGCCATCGCGCCGTCGTTTTATAAGAAACTGCCGTTTGACGCGCTGCGCGATTTTGAACCGATTACGCAACTGTCCTCGCGTTACAACGTGCTGGTGGTGACGACAGGTTCCACGCTGAATTCGGTGAAGGATGTGATCGCGTTGGCGAAAGCCAAGCCGGGTTTTGTGAGTTACGGTTCCGGCGGCGGCACCGGCAGTTCGGATCATCTCGCGGGCGAATTGTTTGCGCTGATGACCGGCACGCAACTGCTGCACGTGCCGTACAAAAGCGGACCGCAGGCGGTGACCGATCTGATTGGCGGACAGTTGGTGATTTACATGGGCGGGGTGCCGATTAACCTGCCGATGATTAAATCCGGCAAGTTAAAACCGCTGGGCGTAAGCAGCCCGAAGCGCATCGCGCAACTGCCCGATGTGCCGACCATCGCTGAATCCGGCGTGCCGGGATTCGAGGTCAACGTGTGGTATGGCCTGTTTGCGCCGCGCGGCACGCCGCCGAAAATCGTGGCGAAAATTTCCGCCGATGTGAGCCGCATCGTCAAAAGCCCTGACACGCGCGAGCGATTCGCCGGGCTGGGCGCGGATTCCGAGGGCACCACGCACGCCGAGTTCAGCAGTTATTTTCGCGGTGACGTGGCGAAATGGTCGAAAGTGGTGAAGGCGGCGAAGCTGAGCAGTGAATGAAAACGCTGCTGATTGTGTTTCATACGATGACGGATGGCGCGCGGCAAATGGCCGAGGCGGCAGCGCGCGGCGCGGCTGCCGAACCGAACGTGCAAGTGCGCTTGCTGCCCGCGCGCGAGGCGGGGGCGGAGGACGTGTTGCAGGCGCAGGGCTATATCTTCGTCACGCCGGAAAATCTCGCTGCCATGTCGGGCATCATGAAAGATTTTTTCGACCGCACGTTTTACGCTGCACTGGATCGTGTCGTCGGACGCGCGTACGCCACGCTGATCTGCGCCGGCAGCGATGGCGAAAACGCGGTGCGGCAGATTGATCGCATCTGCACCGGCTGGCGACTGCGCAAAGCGGCGGAGCCGATCATCGTGTGTACCCACGCACAAACGCCGGAGAAAATCCTCGCGCGAAAAATTATTTGCGCGGACGACTTGCAGCGCTGCGAGGAAGTGGGCGCAGCACTGGCGGCAGGCTTGGCGCTAGGCGTGTTTTGACGGTAACTATATGTTTTTAAAAAATAATTATATGGTCGTCATGGCGTGTGCGCTGCTTACGCTGGGGGCTTGCACGACGGTGCCGCCGCGCGGAGCTTTACCGCAATACACCACCCTGCCGCTGACCGAACGCGCGTCAGTGAATTTCGGACAGCGGCGCCCCAACTACGTGATCCTGCATCACACCAGCGACGACACCGCCGAAGAATCGCTGCACACCCTGACGGATCCGGTGCGTGAAGTCAGCTCGCATTACCTGATAGGCCGCGATGGCAAACTGTATTACCTGGTGGATGAACTGGCCCGTGCGTGGCACGCGGGTGAGGCGTACTGGGGCGGCTTGAGTGATCTGAATTCCGCTTCGATCGGCATTGAACTGGATAACAACGGCAGAGAACCGTTCGCCGAGCCGATGATCGAAACCTTGTTGCGATTGCTGGATGATCTGAAAACACGCTATAAAATTCCCGCAGCGAATTTTCTCGGTCACGGCGATATTATTCCAGGACGCAAGGTCGATCCCAGCCGTTTTTTTCCGTGGAAGCGGCTGGCGACACGCGGATTTGGTGTGTGGTGCGAGCCGCCGTTTGCACCACCGCCCGCTGGGGCGAGCGACGCGTTTTTGCTGGCGGCGTTCGGTTACGACGTGTCGAATTTGAAGGCCGCCCTCGCTGGGTTTAAGCGCCATTTTTTGGGCGTGGACAACGATAGCGCCTTGGCGAATGGTGAACGCGCGCTGCTGCACTGCTTGATACAACGCAAGATGGAGCGCTAGTTTATCCTCGCATTGAGGTTTTGTAAGTATATGTTTTCATTGAATATTTTTGTCTTCCGCATTTTCTTCACTAACGGCCATCCAGCGTCGCACCACGCCGTTTAACAGCCACACCAGCACGCCCAGCACAATCACCGCGATCAGACCTCGCATCGCGCTGGCGAGCAACGCCGCATCGAGGTTGGGTAACGGAAACCTGCGCAACTGCTCGCCGCGTTCGAGCATCCAGTGCCAGCCGGTATGCGCGATCAGCGCCGATAAAATGATAACGCCGGCGCGCTCGGCGTTGCGCCTTGCCAGTATGTGCTTGAACAACAGCGTGAGCAGCGGCAGCAACACCAACAGCACCGCAAGCTGGCCGAATTCGACGCCGAGGTTAAACGCCAGCAGCGACGTGAGCAAATGATCTCCGGCGAATTGCAGCGACTCGCTCAGCGCGAACGAAAATCCAAAACCATGTACCAAGCCGAAGACAAAGGTGATGATCCAGCGCCGTGGAAGGTTGCTGCCGATCATGTTTTCCAGCGCCATGTAAATGATGCTGAGCGCGATCATCAATTCGATTAGCGGCGCAAACCATAACGCGTCCGGCACGAAACCAAATGCCGCGGCGATCAGCGTGATCGAATGCGCGACGGTGAACGAGGTGACGATCACCACTAATGGCCGCCAGCGCAGGTTCTTGCCCAGCGGAATCATCAGGCACGCCAGAAACAGCAGATGATCCGTGCCGTCGAGGATGTGGCGGAAACCGCTGACCACAAAACGCCATGCCGCCTGATGCCAGCGCGGATCGAGCGCTACCCGTCCGGGATCGCCGTGAAATTCAAACGCGCGTGTCTCCACGCCCGGCGGCAGATAGCGCAGTGCGGTGGCGACATTCAGCCCCAAGCGGTCGACCCGCGCGCGCAGGGCAAAATCAGACCGATCCGATTGAATCGGGTATTCGAGCAGCACATCGAGAAACTGCTGATTCCAATACAGATCAAGGTGATCGTCGAGCGGCGGCGTGTTTAAATTCGCCATCGCGGATTCGTACGCGGTGAACGAGGTGTCCGATGGCAGCGCCACCCGCACCTGCACAATGCGTGGCGCTGGCAGGCGCGCGTCGTTCTCAAAAATGTCGAGGCTGTCGATCAGCCACAGTTTTGCCGCGCTGCGCAGGGCGGCATCGGCCTTCGACACTTCCAGATAACCGGGGCCGCGCTTGGGAAAATCCACCTCGCGCAGCGCCGCCATGGGTGCACGTACCAGTACCTCAAGCTTGTTGCCGGCGGGCTTGAAGAAGATGTTCAGACGCACGTCGGCGGGAATGTCGTGCGCGTGCGCCGCTGTGAGTACGCATGTCGCCAGCACAAACCACAAAACCCGTTTAAACATGGGTGGACAGGATCAACAGGATGAACAGCGATGATTTTAGCGTGTAAATCCGCCTCATCCCTGTCTGATCGTCGTGCTTTTTGGGGCGCTGACACGGTGAACGCGCCGTGCGTATAATTTAATCAGCGGCATCCGGGAATGCGGCCATTCAAGGGAGATCATCATGAACTTTCGCGGATTCAAGCGTAACTATGTTGTAGGTCTGGTGCTCACCTTGAGCGTCGCCGGTTTGGGGCTGGGCCAGGCGATGTTGCAAAACAAAGCCGAGGCGCAGCGCGACACCGTGCAGGCGCCGATGTTTGAAGTCGATCCGTTGTGGCCCAAGCCCTTGCCGAATCACTGGCTGCTCGGCTGGACCATCGGGCTGTGGGTGGATGAGCAGGATCACGTGTGGGTGATCCATCGAGGCGCCGGCGGGCTGCACAACAACGAGCGCGGGCTCGAACTGAATCCGCCAATTGCCGAGTGCTGCCGCACCGCGCCCTATGTGCTGGTGTTCGATCCGGCGGGCAATCTGGTGCGTTCATGGGGCGGGCCGGGACAGGGCTACGAGTGGCCGCAGGGCGCGCACGGCGTGCATGTCGATTACAAGGGCAACGTGTGGCTGGGCGGCAACGGCAAGGGCGATTCGCACCTGCTGAAATTCACCAAGGATGGAAAGTTCCTGATGCAGGTGGGCGCCTACGGCAAGAATGCAGGCAGCAACAGCCTCGAACATTTCGGCCGCGTGGCAAAAATCTGGGTCGATCCGAAAACCAATGAAGCCTATGTCGCGGATGGTTATCAGAACAAGCGTGTGGCGGTGCTCGATGCCGACACCGGCAAGATGAAACGCTACTGGGGCGCCTACGGCAACAAGCCCGACGATGCCGAGCAGGGCAACTATGACCCGAAAGCACCGCCGCCCCAGCAATTCCGCAACCCGGTGCATTGCGTGGAGCGCTCGAACGATGGGTTGGTCTACGTGTGTGATCGCCAGGCCAATCGCGTGCAGGTGTTTCAGCCGGACGGCAAATTCGTCAAGGAACAAATCTACGCGCGCGACACGCTCGGCTCCGGTTCGGCGTGGGACCTCGCGTTTTCCAAAGACCCGCAGCAGCGCTTTATGTTCCTCGCCGATGGGCAGAACTCAAAGGTGCGCATCATCCTGCGTGAAACGCTGGAGGAAATTTCAAACTTCGGCGACGGCGGGCGGCAGCCGGGGCAGTTCTATGGTGTACACAGCATCGCCACCGATTCCAAGGGCAACCTCTACACCACCGAAACGTATGAAGGCAAGCGTGTGCAGAAGTTTGTCTACAAGGGCGTGGGCAGCGTGCCGCGCGGCAGCCAGGGCGTGTTGTGGCCCAAGCGATAGGCTCGACGCGCGCCGGTCATCAGTCGCCCAGCTTTACACCCGATGATTTGATAAAGCGATCCCACATCGCTACCTGACGCGCAAAGAAATCGCGGAATTCTTCCGGCGTGTTGGGTGGTGCAGCTTCGGTGGCTTCCAGCGCGAGTTTTTCTTTCATCTCGGGTGAGTTGATGAACTGCACCACCTCGCGGTTGATCGCGCGCACGATGGCGGGCGGCGTACCTGCGGGCGCGTAGAGGCCGTGCATATTGTCGAGCTGGAAGCCAGGCAGCGTTTCGGCGACGGTCGGCACGTCCGGGAACCCTTGTAGGCGTTTGAGCGTGGTGATCGCCAGCAGTTTTAATTTACCCGTGCGCACATGTGGGATGGCGCCGAGGCCGCTAGCGAACAACAGATGAATCTGTCCGCTCATGGCGTCGACGAAGGCCTGACCGGTGCCTTTGTAGGGCACGTGCACGATGTCGATGCCGCCGGCCATGAACTTGAGCAGTTCCGTGCCGAGATGCGCGATCGACCCCACCCCAGAAGTGCCGTAGCTCAGCGTGCCGGGCTTGGCGCGCGCCAGGGCGATGAGTTCCTTGATGTTGTTGGCGGGCAAGGAAGGCGGCACGATCACCATCACCGGCACCGTGGTCATCTGCACAATCGGCGCAATGACTTTGCGTGTATCGAAGGCGACTTTTTTCATCGGCGTGGCGGTGACGATGAGACTCGCGCCGCCGAACAGCGTGTAGCCGTCGGCGGGTGCCTGCACCAGCAGCTCGATACCGACGATGCCGTTGCCGCCGGGGCGGTTGTCGACCACGAAGGATCGTCCGAAGCGTTCGGTCAATCGCTGCGCGGCGGCGCGCGCCATGATGTCGGCGCCGCCGCCGGGCACGGAGCCCACGATGATGCGCACGGGTCTACTGGGGTAGTTGCCCGGCAGTTCGGCGCGAGTTTGTGCGTAGCTGGCCTGTGCCGCACATACCAGCGCGATGCGTAAAATGTGTGCGGACAATATCAATGCGTTATTTCCACCGTCGCCGAATGCGAATTGCCCGACACCGGCAGATACACTGAATGCGTGCCATCGCCGCCAGCCACGAGTAGATTGATGTCTTCGGGCTTTGTGGTGATCGGCAGCATTGTTTCGGGCGTGAGTTCGCCCAAGTCATCACGCCGCCCGCTTTGCACACGGCCGAAATCTTTTGCCGCGAGGCGTTGCGCTGAAAGCTTTGAGGTTTCCCACAGACGGCGTTTGACATCGAGCTTGGACAGGCCTTCGCGCTTTAACAGATGCGCGTGTTCGGGCGAGAGCATCAACCATGGCGCGCCACCATGCACGTAGTCGCTGCTGCAAGGGAACGCCATGGTGTCGCCGATCACGCGCAGCAAATCGGCCGCGTCCTTGGCATGGGTGTTCATATTCCACGTGCCCAACACACCGGCCACGGTGACGGTGCTCGCCTCGCGCGCGAAACCGCGCTCGACATGCAGCGGCTCCCACGGATTTTCTGCTTCGTTTTCGGCGCAGCAGAACTGATACTTGCCGGGCTGGCCGTGGGTGGCTTTATCGAGTTCACCCGGCAAGCCGCCACCGATATTTTGCAGAATCAAACGCAGCCCGCGGCCCAGCGTGGCGTTGGCCCAGTTGCCGGGGCCGAGGCAATTGCCCGCGCCGTTGATGCCGAGTTTTTGCGCGATGGGACCATTGACGATCAGCCACACGGCGGCGGGATTGGTGGTCGCTTGCAGGCCGCGCAGGTTGAAGCTCGGCACGGAGACGGCTTTGGCCGCGGCGATCAGCAGCGGCAGATAATCGGGATGGCAGCCTGCCATCACCGCATTAATAGCAATACGCTCGACGGTGGCGGCGCGAAACGCCGGTGCGATGGAAGCGACCACCGTATCGCGCGCGAGCGTCGTGCCGTGTAGCATGGCTTCCACGCGCTCGGCGGTGGGCGGAATGATTGGCAGTCCGTCGCTCCAGTGATTGTTGACGAACAACTGATTGAGTTCCATCAGGTCATCCGGCACTTCAATCAACTCGGCGCGTGCGGACTGTGGCGTGCGCGCGGACTTCGCGGTGGACGTTCTCGGCTGACAGAGTAGCGTTGCGATGTTGCCTACGCACTCCGCCGCCAGCGTGCGCACCTCATCGCGAGTGCGGATACCAAACGGATGCGGAATCACCGCGATGGGCAAATCCGCATAGCCCAGCGCCTTGGCCTGCGCGCGGCCCAGACCCTGAAACGCCGTCGAGCACACGGTGAGCGCGGCGAGGCCGGCTTTGGCGGCTTCAACACTGTCGTGGATACTCCACGACGTGCAGGAGCCTCAGTCACCCGAGCCGGTGATAACTGCGTCGCATTCCTCGGCGAATTGTTGGAGCACTTCGGGCTTCACCGGCACTTGCCCCGGCTTGCGGTGCTTGCGCACGGCTTTGACGCCGTAGCGGCCGATCAGTTGCGCTTCGAGGTCTTCCACCAGAAACTGAAAATTGGGCTTGGCGTTGTCGATGAAGCCGACGGTTTTGCCGCGCAGGTTGTCGAGCGCGCGGCCGAGTGATGCGGCTTGGGTGTCGGGTGCGGCGGCAGGGTTGTATACCCGTAGCGGATGGGTCATGAAAATCTCCTGAGTGTTCGCGCATGATAAACCTGCCACGCAAGCGTTAGAAAGTGTCGCGCAACGATTGATCCGCATCGTGGGTTGCGTGCTGGCATAATACGCAACGCAGTCAAAAAAATCCGAGGAGAACGTGTTGAAACTGAAGACGTGGATGGTTGCTGGCAGCCTGTTGTTTTGCGCGGGTAATGGTTCGTTGTTATTTGCGCAGGCGTTTCCGTCCAAGCCGCTGCGCATGATTTTGCCGTTTCCCCCCGGTGGCCCCACCGATTTGCTCGGACGCACGTTGGGTCAGAAAATGGCCGAGAACATCGGGCATGCGGTGGTGATCGATAACCGTCCCGGCGCGGGCGGTAATCTTGGCGTTGAGCTTGCGGCCAAGTCGCCGCCCGACGGTTACACCATGGTGTTGAGTTCGCCGCTGATATCGATCAGCCCGTCGTTGTATGCCAAGCTCAATTACGATCCGGCGAAGGATCTTGCGCCGATCTCGCTGGCGGCCGCGGTACAGAACGTGATGATCGTGCATCCGTCGGTGCCAGCGAAAACTTTGAAGGAATTTATCGCCATGGCCAAGGCAAATCCGGGCAAATTTAATTTTGGTTCCGGCGGTTCGGGCACCACCTCGCACCTGGCGCCGGAGTTGTTGAAGAGCCTCACCAAAATCAACATGGTGCATGTGCCGTTCAAGGGCACGGGGCTCGGCATGATCGGGTTGATGAGCGGACAGGTGGATACGATATTTATCGCCGCACCGATTGCCGCGCCGCAGGTGAAAGCGGGCAAGGTGCGCGCGCTTGCGGTGCTCGCCGAAAAGCGCACCGCCGCGTTGCCGAACGTGCCGACCACCAAGGAAGCCGGTGTGGACGATTACGTGGTGCCACTGTGGTACGGCATACTCACATCCACCGGAACCGCGCGCGACAACATCGCGAAGCTCAACGTCGAAATCGCCAAGGCACTCGGCTCGAAAGACGTTGTCGAGAAATTCGCATCGGCAGGCATAGACCCGATGCCGAGCTCGCCGGAACACTTCGCCAGCTTCATCCGCAGCGAAACCGTGCGCTACGCGAAGGTGATTAAAGACGCCGGTATCAAGCCGGAATAAACGCGGCAGCCATCGCAGTGCAGAGGAGGGGTTGTGAAAAAATTGTTTAAAAACATAATGTTATGTGTTGTTTGTGGTTGCGGTAGTGTGGGCGCCGGGCACGCTGCGGAGCCTGCGTGGCCCGCGAAACCCGTGCGTGTGCTGGTGCCGTTTGCGCCGGGCGGCACCACCGACGTGATCGCGCGCATCATCGCCGCGCGCATGACGGAGATCACCGGCCAGCAATTCATCGTCGATAACCGCGCAGGCGCCGGTGGCAACATCGGCACCGGCATCGTGGCAAGCGCCGCGCCAGATGGACACACGATACTGGTGAACAGCTCGGCGTTCGGTGTGAATCCCGGTTTGTATAAATCGATACCCTACGATCCGTTCAAGAGTTTTATTCCGATCACGAACTTCGCGGAATCACCGAATTTGTTTTCCGCGCATCCGAGCGTGCCCGCGAAAACCCTGCCCGATGCGTTGAAACTCGCCAACGCCGAGCCGAAGAAATACAGCTTCGCCACGCCGGGCATCGGCACCACGCCTCATCTGGCGGTGGAGATGTTGAAATTCGCGGTGAAAATGGATCTCGGCAATATTCCCTACAACGGCGCCGGGCCGTCGGTGGTCGCGCATCTGTCGGGACAAGTCACGCTGGCGTGTTCGGCCCTGCCCACGCCCGCGCCGCATGTGAAAGCAGGCCGTTTGCGCGGCCTGGCGATGGGCTCGCGCAAACGCCATGCGTCGTTTCCTGATGTCCCGACCATGGCCGAATCCGGCTACAAGGATCAGGAATCCGAAACCATGCAGGGCCTCTACTTTCCGGCCGGCACGCCGCAGCACATCGTGAAGCGTTTTCACAACGAGCTCACGAAAATTTCGCAAATGCCCGAAGTGCGCGAGCGCGTGGAAGGCCTGGGCTTTCAGTTCGTGATGAATACGCCCGAGGAATTCATGGCGCAGACGCGCAGTGAAGTCGAGAAATGGTCGCGCGTGGTGAAGAATGCTGGTGTGCAGGTGCAGTAGCACGAAGATTAATCCTTGCAACGTCAAAGAAACCCATGCGCATTGTAGACATCCGTGAAACCGCCATCCCGCTGAAATCCACCCTGCGCAATGCGGTGTTCGACTTCAGCGAAATGACAACCTCCGTGGTCGCCGTGATTACTGACGTGATCCGCGACGGCAAGCCGGTGGCGGGTTTCGCCTTTAACTCAACTGGCCGTTACGCTTGCGGTGCGCAGATGCGCGACCGGTTTATTCCGCGCATCCTGAAAGCCAAGCCGGAGTCGTTGCTCAACGCGGCGGGTGACAATCTCGAACCGGAAAAAATACTCGCCGCCATGATGCAGCGAGAGAAACCCGGCGGTCACACCGAGCGCTCGGTGGCCATCGGCACCATCGAGGTTGCCTGCTGGGACGCGGTAGCGAAAATAGAAGGCAAGCCGCTGCATCGCGTGCTCGCCGAGCGCTATAACGACGGCAAGGTGATCGACAAAATCCCGTGTTACGTCGGCGGGGGCTGGTACGAGCCGGGCAAGGGCATACCCGAACTGCTCGACGAGATACGCGAAAAACTCGATCAGGGTTATAGCGTGATGAAGATTAAGGTCGGTGGGGCGAGCATTCCTGAAGACGTCGCGCGTGTCGAAGCCTCGCTGAAGCTGATGCCATCCAGCCAGCATCTGGCGGTTGACGCCAACGCCGGCTTTAACCGCGAGCGTGCGCTGGCGTACGCGAAAGCGTTGTCGCCGTACAAACTCAAATGGTTTGAAGAGCCGAACGATCCGCTGGGTTTTGAACTGAACCGCGAATTCATCGCGCTGTATGGTTCGCCGGTCGGCACCGGCGAAAACCTTTTCTCTACGCAGGATGTGGAAAACCTCGTCACCTTTGGCGGCATGCGCGCGGGCGTGGATTTCATTCAGACCGACGTGCCGCAATCGTACGGCATTGTGCAGTTTGCACGCACGCTCGCCATGTTGAAGCAGCGCGGCTGGTCACGTGAAAGCGTGTTCCCGCACGGCGGTAATCAAATGACGCTGCATCTGGTTGGCGGCTTCGGCCTCGGTGGCTGCGAAGCGTATCCGGGCGTGTTCGGTATCTTTGCAGGGTTTGCCGATGATGCCAAAGTCGAGAATGGTTTTCTCAAACTGCCAGACAGGCCTGGCATCGGCTTTGAGGCGCAGAATCAGTTGTACTCGGCGATGCGCGCATTGGTTTCATAAGCGCCGGTTTGTCGTAGGTCGGAACGCGCAGCGGTTCCGACACACTCGCTATAAAATCTTCTTTTCGCGCAACGCCGCAATCTCCGCATCGCTCTTGCCCAGCACCCCACGCAACACCACCTCCACATGTTCCCCCACCAGCGGCGGTGGCATGTCATACGCAATCGGTGTGCGTGAAAACTTGATCGGATTCGCCACCAGCGGCACGCTGCCCGCCTTCGGGTGCGGCACATCGATCTTTATGCCGCGATGCTGCACCTGCGGGTCTGCATACACCTGATCCAAGCGGTTGATCGGGCCGCAGGGCACGCCGACGGTTTCCAGCAGCGTTACCCATTCGGCGGTAGTCTTCTTTTTTAATTCGGCGGCAACCGACGCGGTGCAGGTGTCGCGGTTTTTGATGCGCAGCGCGTTGCTGGCGTAGCGCGGGTCGCTGCCTACATCGGGTATGCCCGCTGCCTCGCACAGGCGCTGGAACTGGCCGTCGTTGCCGGTGGCGATGATGATGTCGCCGTCTTGGGTGCGAAAGGTTTGATACGGCATCACGTTCGGATGCGCATTGCCCATGCGCGTCGGCACCTCGCCGCCGATCAGGTAATTGGCGTTCTGATTGGCGAGCCAGGCTACGGTGGAATCGAGCAGTGCCATGTCGATGTGCTGGCCTTTGCCGCTGGTATGGCGTTCGTGCAGCGCGGAGACGATGCCCACGGTGGAATACATGCCGGTCATCAAATCCGCAATCGCAACGCCGACTTTCTGCGGGCCGCCGCCCGGCAGATCGTCGCGCTCGCCGGTGATGCTCATTACGCCGGCCATGCCCTGAATCATGAAGTCGTATCCCGCACGGTCGCGATAGGGCCCGGTCTGGCCGAAGCCGGTGATCGAGCAATAGACCAAACGAGGATTTAGCACCGATAACGAATCGTAATCGAGGCCGTAGCGCTTCAAGTCGCCGACTTTGTAATTCTCCAGCAGCACATCGGATTTTTGCGCCAGCTCGCGGATGATCTGCTGGCCTTCGGGCTTGGCGATGTCGAGGGTGAGCGATTGTTTGCCGCGATTCGCGCACATGAAATACGCGGCGTCACTGGTGTCGTTGCCGTCGCGATCTTTGACGAACGGTGGACCCCAGGCGCGGGTGTCGTCGCCCTTGCCGGGGCGTTCGATCTTGATCACTTCGGCGCCGAGGTCGGCAAGTAACTGGCCGACCCACGGGCCGGCGAGGATGCGGCTCATGTCGAGGACGCGGATGCCCGCGAGGGGGCCTGAGCGGCTTGTCATTGGCGTATCTTGATTTCGCGGCTAATCGCCTTGGTGGTTCCGCCCCAAGTCGGCAGGTAAGCGGCCTTACGCCCCACGCCGCCGGCCACCACGATCATCAAATCATCTGCTTTCTCGGCAACACGGATGACTTTCGCCGAGGGATCGGACGCTGCCGCCATGCGATGTTTGCGCTGCGCAGGCGCGAGCTTCTCGACCGGCAGTACGGCTTGTTCCCAGATCATCTGTTTGGTCTGTTGCTTGGTAAAACCGTCGCGATGAAACATTGCCGCCCACTCGGGCGGGAACAAACACAGCGGCTCGCCGCCGCCGAGCAATCCCGCGCCGCCGGAGATGCCGGCCATCAACATGGATTGCGCGAAGGTCTGTGCAAGGCCCGTCGCGTCCTGACTGTCGGAGTCGTTGACTTCACCGGTTCCGGAGATGCCGACCGCGGTGACGACACTCGCGTCTTTTGAAAAACCGCGCTCCACGTGCAGTGGCGCCCACGGGCTTTCGTCGATGTTCTCGGCGAAGCAGCACGCGTATTTGGCGGGCTGGCCGAGTGTCGCCATGTCTGTTTCGCCGGGAATCGCGCCGCCGATGTTTTGCAGAATCAGCGTCATCGCACGGCCGATGGTGGCGTTGGCGCGGTTGCCCGAGCCCAGCGCGTTGTTTTTTCCGTTAAGCCCGAGTTGTTCAACGATGGGACCGTTGACGATGTACATCGGCGCGGCGGAACCGGTGGTGGTGCCGATACCCACCAAATTGAAACTCATGTCGGACAATGCATCAACCGCAGCGATCAGCACCGGCAGGTACTCCGCTTTGCATCCGGCCATCACCGCGCAGATGGCGATGTCACCGGCGGTGGCTGTCTCGAAGCCCGGCGGCAGCATGCTGATTTCTTCGTCAGCGGCGTAGTTATTCGCCGCCAACATCGCTGCCACGCGCTGCATCGTTGGCGGCACCAGCGGCAGACCATCGCTTAGATAAGCGGCTGCGAGTTCCGCTTGCACGCGTTCATACGCAGCGTCGTGTGCGCCTTCCCATGGCTTCATAACTATTTGTTTTTATTGGTATATTTGTGCATCTCGGTATGGTCGGACAAGAAGCCGAGCTTCTTTTCCATGTCATCCCAGATGTCGGCGGTGGGTTTGGCGAGGGTAGTCGAGGTGCCCATCGCCTGCGCGATTTCCAGCGCGGTGCGCACGTCTTTCGCCATCAAGCCGGTGGAAAAGCCCGCGTTATACGCGCCGGAAATCATGAACTGTTTGCACTTGCGTTGCGTGGTGCCGTTATAGCCGCTGGAGGTGTTGATGATGTCGATGGCGATGTTCGGATCAATGCCGAATGCCTCGCCCGCGTGCATGGCTTCGCAAGCGGCGATCATGCCGGCGGCGGACACATAGTTGTTCAGCGCCTTGATCGCGTGGCCCGCGCCCAGCGGACCGGCGTAATAAATCTGGTTGCCCATTTTTTCGAGCATCGGCTTTACGCGCTCGAATATCGCTTTATCGCCGCCCACCATGATCGACAGTGTCGCGGCGGTTGCGCCTTTGACGCCATTGGAAACCGGTGCATCGATAAACTGAAAGCCTTTCTTTTCCAGAATCGCGCCGAGTTCGCGCGTGCCCATCGGTGACGATGAACTCATGTCGATGATGAGACTGCCGGGCTTCAGCGTTTCGCAGATGCCGCCCGGGCCCAACAAAGCTTTATGCACCAGCTTGCCGTCGGGCAGCATGGTGATGACGGTGTTGCTTTTGGTGGCCAAGTCAGCGAGGCTGGTGGCGACTTCGCATTCGTGGGTCGCGGCAACGGCTTGCGCTTTTTTGGCATCAATATCGAACAGCACCAGCTTGTGCCCGGCCTTGATGAGATTGGTGGACATGGGCGTGCCCATGGCGCCGATGCCGGCGAAACCGATTTTTCCGAGTGAAGTCGTCATTTCAATTCCTTATAGTCCTACGGGTAGTTGAGTGCCGAGGCCTCGAGCCTTGGCCAGTTCCAGCGCTTTCGCCGCACCGTATAAATCCTGGATGCCCATGCCGTGCGATTCGTACAGCGTGATCTGCTCGCGCGAGGTGCGGCCCTTCGCCTTGCCTGCGAACACGTCACCGATTTCGGTGAGGTATTCCCACTGGATCACGCCTTTTTCCGCGGATGACACCAGATCGCCGCATTCCTTTTGCGCGGTGCCGCGTGAATCGACCGTAATGAGGTCGCAGCGTTTGACGGTGGCGTCGTCGATCTCGGCGCGTGACAGCGCGTTGGAGCCGGCGGCGTTGATGTGTACGCCCGGCGTCAGCCATTCGCCGTTGATGGTGGGCTTGGCGGACTTGGTGATGACGTTGAGGATGTGCGCACCGCGCACGGCCGCTTCGGCGGAGGCCGCGGGCACGACCGGCAGGCCGAGTTTATCCGTCATCTTTTTGCAATACGCTTCGAGCTTGTCGCGCGTGCGTGAAAAAACACGGGCCTCCTTGATCTTGCGCACCGCGCACACCGCTTCGAGCTGGCCGATGGATTGGTAGCCGCTGCCGATCTGGCCGACGATGGAGGCGTCTTCATTGGCCAGATATTTCGTCGCCGCGCCGCTCGCCGCGCCCGTGCGCACCATGCTCATCCAGATCGCCTCGACCATGGCGACCAGCTTGCCGGTTTCGATGCTGATGAGATTCACATAGAAACTTTTGCCGGTGGGGCGGGTGTAATAAAACTTGAAGCCGGTGTAGCCGATGGCTTTCGACGATGCCTGCAACACATGCTGCGTGCCTTCCGGCGTGTAGATGCGTTGACGCGGAATATCGATTGCCTGATGCAGTGCGCGGTCTTTCAGCGAACGCTCGGTGGTTTGCAGCAAAATTTCCATGTTCAGCACTTGCTGAACATCTTTTTCGGTGAGGTAATGAATCATTGTTTTTTGGCTTTCAGGGCTTCTTCGGTGATGGACGACAGCGACGCGCGGGGCGAGATGGCATCCGGATCAATGCGCACTTCAATCAGCGCCGCAGTCTTGGCGTTCCACGCGCGTTCAAAGGCCGCTTCGAAATCCGCTGTGGCTTCGACGATTTCGCCGTGCAGGCCATAGGCGCGCGCCAGCGCCGCGAAGTCCGGATTTTTCAGCATGGTGCCGCTGATGCGTGTTGGGTAATGGCGTTCCTGATGCATGCGGATGGTGCCGTACATGCCGTTGTTGACCACGATGAAAATCACTTTTGCATCGTATTGCGCGGCGGTGGCGAGTTCCTGGCCAGTCATCAGAAAGTCGCCGTCGCCAGCAAACGTCACCACAGGCCGCTTGGGGTACACGATTTTGGCGCCGACGCCCGCAGGCACGCCATAACCCATGGCACCGCTGGTAGGCGCGAGTTGCGTTCTGAAGCCGCCGTAGCGATAGAAACGATGCACCCACAGCGAAAAATTCCCCGCGCCGTTGGTGATGATGGTTTCCGGCGGCAGGCGCTTGTTGAGCCAGCCGACGATTTCGCTCATGTTGACCTTGCCCGGCACTTTGACCGGCTTTTGCCAGGCGTCGAGGTCGGCGCGCGCGCCTTTGGTCCATTCGCTCCATGAGGGTTTCAGCGGCGGCAGCTTGCGCGCTGCCGCGGCGAATTCCGGCATGCCGGCGTTGATCAGCAGATCGGCCTGATACACGCGGCCCAACTCGTCGGCGCCGGGGTAGATGTGCACAAACGGCTGCTTGGGGCGGGGAATGTCGATCAGGCCATAGTTGACGGTCGTCCACTCGCCGAGCCGCGAGCCGATGGCGATCAACAGGTCGCTTTCACCGATGCGCTTGGCGAGTGCCGGATTGAGGCCCACCGCCACGTCGCCCACGTAGTGCGAGTCGCGGTTGTCGATCATGTCTTGTGCGCGATACGAGCACGCCACCGGCAGATCAAATGTCGTGGCAAAGGCGAGAAAATCATCGCAGCCTTTTTTGCTCCAGCCCGCGCCGCCTAGAATGACCAGCGGCTGTTTGGCCTTGGCCAGCATTTCGCGCAGCCGGTGCATGTCGGCTTCGCCGGGGTGCGCGGCGACGCGCTGGTAACACGCGAGTTGTTTTTCTTCGACCACGTCGTCTTGCATGTCTTCCGGCAGTGCCAGCACTACCGGGCCGGGGCGACCGGAGGTGGCGATGTGAAACGCGTGGCTGATCATTTCCTGCACGCGGTCGGCGCGGTCAATGCTGGCCACCCACTTGGCCATCTGGCCGAACATGCGGCGATAATCGACTTCCTGAAACGATTCGCGCTCCGTGTACTGGCTGTTGATTTGCCCGATGAACAAGATCATCGGCGTGGAATCCTGAAACGCTGTATGCAGGCCCACCGCCGCATTGCTGGCGCCGGGGCCGCGGGTGACAAAACACAGGCCGGGCTGGCCGGTGAGCTTGCCGTAGGCGTCGGCCATATTCGCAGCACCGCCTTCCTGACGGCAGATGATGAATTTGAATTTGTCTTCAACATCGTGCATCGCATCGAGCACGGCGAGATACGATTCTCCGGGCACGCCGAAGCCGGTGTCCGCGCCGTGCGTGATCAGGGCATCGACAAGCAATTGCGCGCCGGTGCGGCTGCGGGGTTTTGCGCTGGGGGGCATGCTTCCTCCGGGGTGTCTTGCGGAATTCACGAATTGAAACCGTGCAGAGCTGCACGGGCACGAAAGGTTATCACAAAGCCGCGCGCATTTTGTGCGCGGGACGGTGCCTGTTATTTGCCCTTGGCGACGTTGCCCACCAGCGCGGCCAGTGCGATGCCCTGCACCAGGCGGATGGGTTTTTCGGCGACAAACTCGCGCGCTTGTGGTGTAAAGTCACCGGCGCTGATGCAGATGGCGTTGTGCGCGTCTTCGCCGGCGATGGCTTTGGCGAGCTCTTCCAGCGGCCCGATGCCGAGTTGTTTGACTTTCCAGCGGCGGCATTGCAACAGCGTCGTGCGGCCTTGTTTGGTGAGGACGAAATCGAAGGCGGGTTTATTGGCTGGCGCCACGTCATAGGCATTACGGCGGTACGCGGCCGTCACGACGACGCTGAATTGCTCCCAAGACATGTCACGCAAGGCTTGCAGCCGTTCATCGACTTTGCCAGGCGACACGGTGCGGAGTTGGCGATAGAACACGTACAGCGCGATGGCAAAAAACGGCAGCGCCACGAACGGTGCCACCGGCGGAAACGCCAGTTGCGCGATGCCGAATAGACCCACGCCGACCAAGGCGGAAATCCACCACGGTTGTTCGAGCAGGATGGAAAAGAGCGTGCGGGGTTGTGCCATGTGCGTGCCTTGTAGCGAGGAGCGACATTGTAGTGGTTCGCTTCCCATTGTGTAAGCTGTCCCTTACACTGGGTTGCTGAATGGAGAGAAACGTGACGGAAGTGAACAAAGGCCCGTTGGCCGGTATCAAAGTAATCGAGCTGGGCACGCTGATCGCGGGGCCATTCTGCGCGCGCATGCTCGCCGAGTTCGGCGCGGAGGTGATCAAGGTTGAGTCGCCTGACGGCGGCGACCAGTTGCGGCAGTGGCGCAAAATGTATGAGGGCACGTCGCTGTGGTGGTATGTGCAGGCGCGCAACAAAAAATCGGTGACAGTGAATCTGCGCGAGTCCGAAGGGCAAGAAATCGTGCGCGCCCTCGCGCGCGACGCCGATATCGTGGTGGAGAATTTCCGCCCTGGGCAACTCGAAAAATGGAACATCGGCTGGGAGCAACTCGCCGCGATCAACCCGAAACTCATCATGGTGCGCTTGTCGGGCTACGGGCAGGACGGGCCGTACCGCGACCGCCCCGGCTTTGGCGTGGTGGCCGAGGCGATGAGCGGCATGCGTTATGTGACGGGTTACCCGGAGCAGCCGCCGGTGCGCATGGGGATTTCCATCGGTGACGGCATTGCCGCTTTGCACGGCGTGATCGGCGCGATGATGGCGCTGCATCACCGCACCGCCAACGGCGGCAAAGGACAGATCGTCGATGTGGCACTGTATGAATCGGTGTTCAATATGATGGAGAGTTTCATTCCGGAGTTTGATGTGCTGGGCTACAAGCGCGAGCGCGCGGGCAACGCGCTGCCGGGCATCACGCCGTCGAACACCTACGCCACGCGCGACGGCAAGTACGTGATCATCGGCGCGAATAACGACGCCATTTTCAAGCGCATGATGCTTTGCGCCGGGCGGCCTGACCTTGCCCATGATGCAACACTAGCCACCAACAATGGCCGCGTGCCGCGCACGGCGGAACTCGACCAAGCCATCGGCGATTGGACCCGTCAACACGATATGGCCGATGTGTTGAGCGCGCTGGAGGCTGCGGAAATTCCCTCGGGACGTGTGTATGACCCGGAAGACATCCTCAACGACCCGCACTACAAGGCGCGCAGAATGATCGAGCAGTGGAAGCTGCCCGACGGCAAGCCGATGCGCATTCCGGCGGTAACGCCGAAGTTGACGGAGACGCCCGGCGGCACGCGCTGGCTGGGGCCGAAGCTGGGTGAGCATACGGCGGAGGTGTTGTCCGCGCTCGGTTATAGTGAGGCAAGGCAGACGGAACTACGCAGCAAAGGTGTAATTTAGGTGGTGTTGTTTTGGTGGTAAGTATATGTTTTTATTTGGTTATTTATGTTCCGCCAATTCAGGGGGTTCTGCCATGGGTCACGCACGGGTAATCGCGCTTCTGAGCTTCGCTGTGATCGGGATCGTGCAGGCGGTGCCCGCCTGCGCCCAAGCGTATCCGACACGTCCGATACGCATGGTCGTAGGTTTTCCGCCGGGCGGCTTTACCGACATTCTGGCGCGTCAGGTTAGTGACCGGCTGACCCCGGTGATGGGTCAGCAGATCGTGGTCGATAATCGCGGCGGGCAGGCCGGCATTATCGGCGCGGACATCGTGGCGAAATCCAAGCCCGATGGCTACACCTTGCTGATGGGGCACAACAACTCCAATGCCGTGGCGCCCTCGCTGTATGCCAAGCTGCCCTACGATGTACGCAAGGATTTTGTGCCGATTGCGCTGAGCGGTTCGGTGGCGACGGTGCTGGTGGTTCATCCGTCGGTGCCCGCGAAAACGATGAAAGAATTCATCGCCGTGGTCGCGAGCACCAAAGGGCAATTTCGCGTGGCGTCGGCTGGGGTCGGCAGCACGCAACATCTGGCGATTGAGCGTTTTAAACTCGCCACCGGCACGCAGTTGATTCATGTGCCCTACAAAGGCAGCGCGCCGGCGGCGATTGATTTGATCGGTGGCCACGTCGATGCCAACTTTGACGCGATTGGCGTGGTGTTGCCCTATATTCGCTCCGGCAAGCTGCGCGCGCTCGGCGTGGGCACGATGGAGCGCGTGCCGCAAATGCTGGAACTACCTACCATGCACGAACAGGGTCTTGCCAATTTCGAGAGCGGTTCCTGGTTTGGGGTGTTCGCGCCCGCCGGTACGCCCGGCGCGATCATTGAGCGTTGGTCCACCGCGCTGCGCACGCTGCAGGCTCAACCGGAATTCGCCGAGCGCATCGTGGCGCTGGGCGGTCAACTCGCCAAGCCGAACTCGCCGGCGGAATTTGTCGCCTATATAGATCGCGAAATCGAACGTTGGGGAAAGATCATTCGCGCCGCGAATGTGCGGCTGGATTGAACGTAGGTCGGAACGCGTAGCGGTTCCGTCACCCTTGTTGTCACACCGCGACCGCCTGTCGGAATCGCTGCGCGTTCCGACCTACTGCTGGCAAATGCGGCAGGCGTAATCCACCAGCGCCTGGGCGGTCACGCCGACGGCCTTGTGCTGCCGGCGGTTGTATTCTTCCGGCTCAAGCTCGGTACGGAAGGAGTCGTTCAGCCGGTTGATCATGTTGAACAGACCGCACATCATTGATACTTCCACAATTTCAGCGTCGTTGCAGTGTTTGCGTAGCTCGTTCCATGCGCCATCATCAAACTTGGCGGTGTTGAGTGTCATGGCTTCCGACCATGCCATCACGGCTTTTTCTTTGTCGGAAAACAGCGGGCTGGCGAGATAATCTTTCGCTTGCAGCGCGTCGAATTCCGCGTCGGTTAATCCCAGTGCTTGACCAAGCACTCGATTGTGTTGTGTTCAATAATTGCAGTTATTGACGGTGGAGGTTTTCAGGCACGACAGGTTGCGCAGGCGTACGTCGGACACGGCGCCCGCCGTGGGTTGGCGCACTGCGGCCACCAGCGGCAGAAACCAGCGCGCAACCATGGGACTGTGCGACAAAATGCGTTGCAGATTGGCGGTACGGCCCAGCATGATGTTGCTGGCGTCGAACAGGTCTTTGGTGGGGCCGGTGGCTTCAGAGTCGGTGATGCCGCGCAGGCGTTGGGTCATGATGGCTTTCCGGGTGGATTGATTGTCGCGGGATTATAGCTTTTTGCCGCTGCTGCTCTTTTCACCGTATGGCGGGTGCGCTAAGATGGCTTAAAGCAAATCGGATGGGGGTGTAACTTCATGATTATCCGGGACATACTCAATCTCAAGGGCAACGCCATTTTCAATATTGCACCCGACAGTCGCGTGGCGGATGCGGTGTCGGTGATGGTGCAAAACGATATCGGTTCGCTGGTGGTGATGGCGGACGGAAAAATGGCCGGCATGTTGACCTTTCGCGAAGTCTTAAAAGGGCTGGATGCGAAGCGCGGCAATTTGGGCGAGCTGCCGGTGAGTGAGGTGATGGTGCGTGATCCGGTGACCTGCACGCCCGAAGATACCTCCGAGACGTTGCGCGAAGTGATGACGCAACAACATGTGCGCTACGTGCCGGTCATGGATGGCGCCAACCTGCTGGGTGTGATTTCATTTCACGACATCGCCAAAGCCGCCATCAAGGAGGCCAGTTTTGAGAACCGCCTGCTCAAGCGCTACATCAAAAATTGGCCCGAAGGCGAGGAGCCCGCGGCAGGGCGCTAAGCGCTATGCGCAGATTCTAATATGGGTGCTGCGCAGCACAAAAAATGTCATACTAACAACGGTTTAGCCGTAGACGCGATGAGAAGACTGGCGGCAAAGTGGGAGGCGAAATGCTGAGTTGGCTGAAAGGTGACAAGGTCGATCATCCGCTGGCGGACGCCAAGCAGGCGAAGAAGGTTATTGATGCGTTTCCGGCCAATGATCCCTGGCAAACGCTGGAAGACGCGAATTATTGGCTGGAGTCCATCAACGAGACCGCAGCGTTCAAACTCGAGCAGCGCTTTGAGCTGATAGACCAACTGGATGTCGCGACGCGTAAGGCGCAGGAAACGCTGCTCAATACCTACAATGTATTAAGTGAGCAGGACAAAGTTCAGGAACGGCGGATCTGGAAAACGGTGACTGACTTCTGGCGGGTCATCGCCGCCGGTTACCTGGCCTGCGTGGTGCAGGCGCAGGAAGGCAAGGGGGTTCCCAGCGCCATGAAGCAGCAGTTGCCGGTGATTGCCGCGCGCGGCTTGCGGGCGTTACGGCATCAGATGAAATGGGTGCTGATGCGTTACGCCATGGTACGTCCGGAGATATGGTCGGAAATTGGGCGTTGTGTTGCGTTCGCCGAAGCGGGGGAGTTTTCAGACAAACCGGTGGATATGTATCCTGCGGCGGGCTCCAGCTCGATAGGTTACGAGTTTCTGCGCGTGATGATGTTGTGGGCCTCATCCCCGAGCGGCTTGTCGCCGGCCGAGCAGGATGTAGCCGAGCGCATTATTGTGTATCTCACGGTAAAGTTTCGCTTCGGCTTGAAGCAGTGGGACGACTGTGATTACTGCTTTGATCTGGACGGACAGCGGCCGCCGCTGCGTCTGGCGCCCGCCATGCCGGTCAGCCCGGAGACGCGGTTTTTTGATGCCAAGGAAGCGCGCCAGGCGGCGAAGGCCATGCTTTCACAGGTGGCGGCCACCGGCTACTGCCTGCGGGTGTGGAACTGGGGGCAGGTGTGGAGGCCGTCAGGGTGGCCAAGGTGTTAAAGCATATGCTGTTTAACTGGGCGAAAGAGATGCCCCTGCGTGCGTCGCCGCGGCGCAAGACCGCGATTATGCTGCATGTGGTGCATGGGTTTCAAAGCGTGCAGGGGGCGGTTGCGCCGGAGCTCAGCGAAGGGCTCGATTTTTCCGATGCTTTGGCGTACGACACCTGGGTGGCAGAGGATGTCAGTGCCGGTGGGTACGGCATCATCGTGCCGGCCGGGAAGGGCGAGTGGTTGAAAGTGGGCGTGCTGGTGGGCGTGCGCTCGGAGACTGAATCGCTGTGGAGCGTAGGCATCGTGCGCCGCGTGAAAAGCGATGAGCATCGCCAATACCGCATTGGCATTCAACTGCTGTCCCGGTCGGCGATGCTGGTCTATCTGCGTACCCTCGTCGCAATGGAACGCAGCGGCAAACGTCAAACCGCAATTCTGCTCAGTTCGCAGCCGTCGCCGAACGGCAGCCTGCATGTCATTGCGCGCAAGGAATTGCTGGATGGTCATGATGCACTGGAAGCCATGTTCGGCAATCCGCCATCCACTATCATGCTGGAACCGCAGGGCGTGGTTGAAACGGGGGATGATTTCGACTGGTTGCGTTACAGGCTTTCTACGCCGATAGCGTAGTCTTGCGCGTTGCGGTTGTGCCGGTATGGCGCAAGATGACAAAAGCAGTATCTTGAATGATTGTGCGGCGTCAGTCCGCGATCGGAGGCGGTGTGTTGAAGCAGCTGGATGGTAACGATAAAGTAGATCACCCCATGGCGGACCCCGCGCGGGCCCAGGAAATTATCGCGTCGTTCTCCGGCGATGATGCCACTCAGGCCACGCAAGAGGCAACGCACTGGCTTGCTTCACTCAGCGAGACCGAGGGGTTTGTGCTGGCGTCGCGTTACGCGTTGATCGACAGTGTCGACGCGCCGCTCAAACGCCATATGCAGCGCCTGCTGGAGCAATACCTGGCGTTGAAGCCGCAGTCCAAGTTCGAGGAAAATAACCTGTGGAAGGCGGCAACGGATTTTTGGAGGGGGCTGGGCGATGCGTACGTGGTGTGCGTGGCGCAAGCTGAAGCCGATACGAGCGTTGCCACTGCCTTTCGCCCGTTGCTGCCGGCACTGATCGCGCGTGCATTGCGTGCGCACATGCTGCAAATCAAGTGGATACTGATGCGCTACGGTTATGTGAGCGATCGTTGCTGGCACACTATTGCCCGTCTCTATAATCATGCGGAGCGTGCCGGGTTTCTTGACGAGGTGGTGGATATCTATGGCGGTGCGCATGGCCGCGGCACGGTGCGGCAGGAGTTTCTGCGCGCGTTAATGCTGGGGGTGTCGTCCACCGGCGGGCTGTCGCCGGTCAAGCAAAATATCGCTGAGCGCGCCATTGCACACTTTTCGGGGGCGTTCGTGTCGGGCAAGCGTGCCGCCTCGGGACATAATTTTCTGTTCGATCTGAGCGGCGGCGAATCTCCAGCCCGCGCGCTGGTGGCGCCGCCGGAGGGCGCACGGCTGTTTTATTTTGGCGCCGGTGCCGCGCTGGAGGGCGTGCAAAAAATCATCGATGCCATGAGTGCAAAGGGGGCGTTGATGTCCGATATCGATCTCGGGCCCAGCGAAAACCGCGATCAAATGGAAGACACGCTGATGCACCTGGCCTTTAATTGGGAGAAGGAGTTGCCGGTGCGCGATTCCGAGCGTCGCAAAGTGGCGTCGGCCTTGCAAATTACGCAGGGCTTTGATGGCGTGCTGTCGCTGGGCAGTCACGTCGTTCAGGAAACCTGGGTAGTCGAAAACGCCAGCGCCGAAGGCTACGGCGTGATTGTGCCGGAGCGTCGCAGTGAGTGGCTGCAGGTTGGCGTATTGATCGGCATGCTGCCGGAAGTCCACTTGGCCACGTGGGGTGCCGGCGTGGTGCGTCGCGTGGAGTCCGACGCGCGCGGGCAGCGTCATGTGGGCATACAAGTCATTAGCCGTGCAGTGGTGCCTGCGACGATGGTCGCGCAGTCCGGCACGGGCGCGTCCGCCGCGCCGCATAAAGTGGTACTGCTGGACGCCGAGCCCTCGACCAGCGGTTACTTGCTGGCGTTGCTGCGCCCGGAAACCTTTACGTTGCGGGATGAGCTGGTGGTGACACGCATTGCGGATGGCGTGACGTTTAATGTGATGCCGTCCGGCCTGGTGGAGGCCGGCCCGGATTTCGATCGCGTGCGATTTAAAGTGGTGTAGCGCCTGCCGGTTCGCGGCGTGGCGTTGCTACGCCTGTGGTACGGAAGTCAGTGCAGACGTAAGCCAGGTGCCGATGTCGCGCACTTCTTCCAGGCACACTGAGTGCGGCATCGGGTACTCGCGCCACTGAACGGCATAGCCGGCTTTCACCAGCACGTCGTTTGAATTTTTCCCCATCGCGTACGGGACCACGGGGTCTTGTGTGCCGTGCGCAATGAGCACCGGTGTCTTCGCATTGGCGGGTGCTGCTTCAGCGGCAAAGCTGTCGGCGCACGGCAGGTAGCACGACAGCGCCATCACCCCGGCGAGTTTGTCCGGATAGCGCAATGCGGTTTGCAGGGCGATTGCGCCGCCTTGGGAAAATCCAGCTAATACTATGTTTTTGCTGAGTATTTTTCTTTCGACCTCGCGCGCGATGAGCTGCCCGATTTCTGCCTGTGATTTGCGCACGCCTTTTTCATCGGCGCGCTTGGTGCCGCTTTCAAGATCGCCGGGCGACACGTCATACCACGCGCGCATCACATAGCCGTTGTTGATCGTGACGGGGATCGCGGGCGCATGCGGAAAAATAAAGCGGATCGACGGCGCGCCGCTCAAATCCAGTTCGTTGACGATAGGTACGAAATCATTGCCGTCGGCACCGAGGCCGTGCATCCAGATCACGGCCGCGGTGGGGTTAGGGCCGGTTTCGAGTTCGATGGTTTCTAGCATGGTGTGAGGCGTTAGGTGTGAGGGGGGAGGGGTGAGGCGTGTGGGATAAGGCGTTCATCGCGAAGCCGCTGGGTTTTTACACCGCACGCCTTACGCTTCACGCCTCACGATTTCTTTAAGGCCGACTTCGGCCGAAACGCCTTGACCACACTGTCGTTGGTTTCGATGTAGGGTCCGCCGATCAGATCGAGGCAATACGGCACGGCAGCAAAGATGCCGTTGACGATGGGCTTGCCGGCATCGTCTTTCAGGCCTTCGAGTGTTTCTTTGATGGCTTTGGGTTGGCCCGGCAGATTGATAATCAGGGCCTGCTTTCTGATCACGGCGACCTGCCGTGACAGGATCGCAGTTGGCACAAACTTCAAACTGACCTGACGCATCTGCTCGCCGAAGCCCGGCATTTCGCGATCGCTCACCGCGAGCGTCGCTTCGGGCGTGACATCGCGCAGCGCGGGGCCGGTGCCACCGGTGGTGAGCACCAGATGGCAACCTTCTTTGTCGACGAGTTCTGTCAGCGTGGCTTCGATCAACGGCTGTTCATCGGGAATCAGCCGCGTCACCATGCGCCAGGGCGAGGTCAGCGCCTGCGTGAACCAGTCTTTCAGCGCAGGGATGCCTTGATCTTCGTACACACCTTGCGAGGCGCGGTCGCTGATCGAGACCAGGCCGATCAGCAGTTCGTCATTGGCGGAAATCGTCATGGCGAGATTATATCGCGCAGCATTTGAAACATCGCGCGGTAGTTTTTCGGTGGCTTGCTTTGTTCGCGTTCGCGCTGGGTGTTGCGTATGAGCGTGCGCAGTTGCTGAAAATCCGTGTGCGGAAACTGGGTGGCGAATTCATCGAACGCATCGGGTTCGGCCAGCAGGCGGTCGCGCCAGCGCTCAATGCGATGCATGTTTGCGATCTGTTCCGCCGATACGGAATTCCATTCGTCGAGCCGCGCCTGGATCGGCGCCGGATCAATGTGGCGCATCAGTTTGCCGATGAACTGAAGTTGGCGCCGCCGCCCTTCATGCGCGGAGATGCGTTGCGCGGCCATTACCGCGTCGCGCAACGATTCGGGCAGGTCAACCTGCGCCAGCCGCTCACGATTGAGCGCGACCAGCGCGGCTCCCAGGGTTTGCAGTGCGTGGGCGTCGTTTTTACGCTGGGTCTTGCTGGGGCCGTCGTATTCCGGCGCATCGTCTTCGCCGGTGAGCCACGCTTTGTTTTCAACGGTCATTGGGGATCTGTCCAGGCATCTTTCTGAGGAATCAACCTGTTATGATATAGATGTTTGCGACGATGCACGACCTCACTTCACTACTGGCATGCTGCTCGACGTGCCCCTATTCAGATACCAATCATGCCTAATACCGGGTTTTCCCACGACAGCGAGCGTTTGAAATCGCTGGCCAGCGATGCGCTCGCCTATGCACGGCAAAAAGGCGCGACCGCCGCCGAAGCGGAGGTCAGCGAGGGGTACGGCCAGACTGTCACGGTACGCCACGGCGAAGTCGAAACCATTGAATACAATCGCGACAAGGGCATCGGCGTGACGGTGTATCTCGGCAAGCAGCGCGGTCACGCCAGCACCTCGGATTTTTCGCCGAAAGCGCTGCGCGATTCGGTGGATGCCGCGTTGTCCATCGCGCGCTTTACCGCGGCGGATGATTGCTCGGGGTTGGCCGATGCAGATCGGTTGGCGACGGACATTCCCGATTTGCAGTTGTGGCATCCGTGGGGTGTGACGGTTGAATCCGCCATTGAACTGGCGCAGGCGTGCGAGGCCGCTGGCTTCGCGGTGGACAAGCGCATCAGCAACTCCGAGGGCGCGTCGGTTACCACGCAGGAATCGCAGTTCATTTACGGCAACTCGCATGGATTTCTGGCGGGCTATCCGGGCTCGCGTCATAGCATCGGTTGTTCGCTGATTGCCGGTCGCAGTGATGACGACAGTGACGGCATGCAGCGCGACGATTGGTACGACGTGGCGCGCTCGCCGCTCGACCTGGCGACGCCGGAATCGGTGGGCAAGCGTGCCGCCGAGCGTGCGGTGCGCCGGCTGGAGTCGCGCAAGATCGCCACCACGCAGGCGCCGGTGTTGTTTGAAGCGCCGATTGCGTCGAGTCTGCTCGGGCATTTTGTCTCGGCGGTCAGTGGCGGCAGCCTGTATCGTAAATCCACGTTTTTGCTCGACAGCCTCGGCAAGCCGGTGTTTGCGCCGTTTGTGCAGATCAGCGATTTGCCGCATGTGCTGAAAGGCTTGGGCAGCAGCCCGTTTGACGGTGAGGGCGTGGTCACGCAGGCGCGCGAGGTGGTGAAAGACGGCGTGGTGCAGGGCTATTTTCTCGGTAGTTATTCCGCGCGCAAGCTGGGCATGCAATCCACCGGTAATGCCGGCGGCAATCACAATCTGATCCTGCGCGACACCGGCGATGATTTCGCGGCCTTGCTGAAAAAAATGAACCGCGGCCTGCTGGTGACGGAGTTGATGGGGCAGGGCGTGAACGCGATCACCGGCGATTACTCAAGGGGCGCGGCGGGATACTGGGTGGAGAACGGCGAAATCGCCTATCCGGTGCAGGAGATCACCATCGCGGGTAATCTGAAAGAAATGTTCCGCAACATAGTGGCCATCGGCAACGATGTGTTGCGCCACGGTTCGCGCCAGTGCGGCTCGGTGCTGATTGAGCAGATGACCATCGCGGGCAGCTAGGGAAGATTTGTTAAGTATTTGTTTTTATTGGTAAATTTTAAATGTTTGGCGCGGTTGTCAATGGTTTGTTGTCGCCGTTGGTGTGGTGGGTGGCACGTTGGGCGCGCTTGCGCGAAGCAACGATTCTGTGTGCCGGCCAACCGCTGATGCCCGATCAACTGGCGCTGGCGCGCGCCGTCGGTGTTGCCGCGCCGGAATGCGTGCGCGTTCAGCCGGTGGCGTCTGTGCCCATGCCTTTGCCCCAGCCGCTGCGGCGTGCGGCGGAACTTCTGGGCTGCTTGTCCCCTCATATCGTGGGGATGACTCTGGGTTACGGTATTGTTTTGCGACACGACGTGTGCGGCGATCCCGCTTTGCTGGCACACGAATTGGCGCATGTCGCGCAGTACGAGCGGTTGGGACGGTTTCGCGGATTTCTGCGGCAGTATGTGCGGGAGTGTGTGTGGCCGGGCTATCCGCGCGGGCCGCTGGAAATCGAGGCGCGCGCCGCCGAAAGCCTCGCTGTCCGTGCGCCGCGCAGTGCGCTACGCAGGTGAGAGGGAATGTGATACCGTACGTCGCGTCAAGATAAATAGTTTGCGTTCGTCACACGGCATTTAAGGAATTCGTCAGGTAAATCGATGAAAAAAATGGCTTGGATAGTTGCGCTGCTGTGCGCCGTGTTGCTGAACCCGGCGGCGGCACAAGAGGTGCGCGTGGGTTACATCGACGGCCCGCGCATTGAGAACGATACCAAGCGCGCTTTTGATGTCGCCGAATCGCTGCGCCGCGAGTTTTCCGCGCGGGAACAAGATGTGCGTGGCGCGGAAACGCGGGTGAAGGCGCTGCAATCGCAATTGGCCGGCATCAAGGATCCGCGTGAGCGCGAGCTCAAAGAGCGCGAGTTTCAGTTGCAGGCGCAGCGTTACGAGCAACAGGCGCGCGCATTTGTCGATGATCTTGAGCGTCGCAAAGCGGAAGAGCGCCGCAAGTATTATCTGGAAGTGACGCAGATCGTGACGCAGATGGCCGCCACGCAGAAATTCGATCTGGTGGTGCAGGACGCGGTGTTTGCGAGCAAGGCGTTGGACATTACCGAACAGGTCATCAAGGCGCTGGGCGGGCCTGCGCCGAAGGCGGCCGGCAAGCCCTAGGCACGCGTGGCGGTTTACGCTGCGGCATACGCGCGGCAAGCGCCGCTGTTGCGCACTGAGTCAGTTACTGAAATCATGGTAAAATCAATGCTTTAGCGCACTCGCTGGAGTCGCGCTTCCTTTGAGCACAAGCGGACACCATCAACCATGTTTTCTACCGCCAAAGACACCATCGCTGGCTTTGATCCGGAACTGTGGCAGGCGCTGGAAAGCGAGCGTCAGCGTCAGCAGGACCATATCGAACTAATAGCTTCGGAAAACTACGCCAGTCCGCGCGTGCTGGCCGCGCAGGGTTCGGTGCTCACCAATAAATACGCCGAGGGTTATCCCGGCAAGCGCTATTACGGCGGTTGTGAGCATGTGGATGTGGCCGAGCAACTGGCGATAGACCGCGCTAAGAAACTGTTTCACGCGGGCTATGCCAACGTGCAGCCGCATTCCGGGGCGCAGGCGAATTTTGCCGTATTCAAAGCGGTGCTGCATCCGGGCGATGTTATTCTCGGCATGGCGCTCGACAGCGGCGGGCACCTCACGCACGGTTCGCCGGCCAATGTCAGCGGACGTTACTTCGACGCGGTGAGCTACGGTTTGAATCCCGACACCGAAGAAATCGACTACGACGAAGTGGAAGAGCTCGCGACCGTGCGCAAGCCCAAGATGATCATCGCCGGCGCATCGGCTTACTCGTTGCGTTTCGACTGGAAACGGTTCCGCGCCATTGCCGATAAATGCGGCGCGCTGCTGATGGCCGACGTGGCGCACTACGCCGGTTTGATCGCGGCGGGGCTCTATCCGAGCCCGGTGGGCATCGCCGATTTCGTCACCAGCACCACGCACAAAACCTTGCGCGGGCCGCGTGGCGGATTGATCCTTGCCGATGCCAAGCATGAAAAAATTCTCAACAGCGCAGTGTTCCCCGGCACCCAGGGCGGGCCGCTGATGCACGTGATCGCCGCGAAGGCCGTGGCGTTCCAGGAGGCGATGACCAAGGAGTTCCGCGATTATCAGCAGCAGGTGCTCGACAACGCGCGTGTGATGGCGAAGGTGCTGCACGAGCGCGGTCTGCGTATTGTGTCGGGCCGCACCGAATGCCATATGTTCCTGGTGGATTTGCGCAGCAAGCATGTCACCGGCGTTGAAGCCGAGACGGCGCTGGGCAAGGCCTGCATGACTATCAACAAAAACGCAATTCCCAAAGACCCGCAGCGGCCTACCGTCACCAGCGGCATTCGTGTCGGTTCGCCGGCGATGACCACGCGTGGCTTCCGCGAGTTGGAGGCAGAAAAAGTCGCGCACCTGATCGCCGATGTGCTCGACGGCCACGGGGATGATGCCGTGCTGCGGCGCGTATCGGCTGAAGTCAAAACGCTGTGCGATAAATTTCCGGTATACGGAGCGTAACGCTGAATGAAATGTCCGTTCTGTAAAAACGAATCGACACAGGTGATTGATTCGCGCGTCAGCGACGCGGGCGATAGCATCCGCCGCCGGCGCCGTTGCGAATCGTGCAGCAAGCGCTTTACCACCTACGAAACCGTGGAGCTGCGCATGCCGCAGGTAGCCAAGCAGGATGGCAGCCGCACCGAATTTGATCTGGAAAAACTGCGTACCGGCTTTTTGCGCGCGCTGCACAAGCGCCCGGTGCCGACACCGCTGGTCGATGAGGCGATCGCTACCATCACGCAAAACATCCTCGCGCTGGGTGAACGCGAAGTGCCGGCACAGCGCATTGGCGAAATGGTGATGCGCGAGTTGCACCGGCTGGATCATGTCGCGTACATACGATTTGCGTCGGTGTATCGCAGTTTTCAGGGTGTGGATGACTTCCAGGACGCGATCAAGGAAGTTCAGAAGCCGGGTTCCGGCAAAAAGTAGCCATTGCGCGGCGTGGTGAGCCGCGCCACGTATCGCGAGAGTCGCATGACACTTCCCTTAGCTGATCAAAGTCACCGCCAGTTCATGGCGCGCGCGCTGGAACTGGCGCGGCGCGGGCTGTATACCGCTACGCCGAATCCGCGCGTGGGCTGCGTACTGGTACGCGATGGCGCCGTGGTGGGCGAGGGTTGGCACGAACGCGCGGGCGAACCGCATGCGGAAGTGCATGCGTTGCGCGAAGCGGGCGACCGCGCGCGTGGTGCGACGGTGTATGTGACGCTGGAACCGTGCGCGCACCAGGGGCGCACGCCACCGTGTTGCGAAGCGCTGATCGCGGCGGGCGTATCGCGCGTGATTGCGGCGATGCAGGATCCGAATCCGCTGGTCGCCGGCAAAGGGTTGGGTCTGCTGCGCGCGTCGAATGTAGCGGTCGACACGGGTGTTATGGAACCGGCGGCGCGCGAGCTCAATATCGGCTTTGTCTCGCGCATGACACGCGGCCGGCCGTGGGTGCGATTGAAAGTGGCGGCAAGCCTGGATGGAAAAACGGCATTGCTGAACGGGCAAAGCCGGTGGATTACCGGCGCAGAAGCGCGGCGTGATGGTCATGCGTGGCGCGCCCAGGCGTGCGCCATCCTCACCGGCATCGGCACGGTGAAGGATGACAATCCGCTGCTCACTGTGCGCGATGTCGAAACTACCCGGCAGCCGCTGCGCGTGGTGGTGGACAGCCGGCTTGAGACGCTGCCGGAGGCTAAGGTCGTGGGTGCGGGGACTTTGATTGCGGGCGCGGAATATCGTGCCGAACGCGCGCAGGCATTGGAGGCGCGCGGCGCGGAAATCATGGTGCTGCCGAATGTCAAAGGCAAAGTGGAGTTGGCGGATTTGATGCTGGAACTCGGTCGCCGCGGCATCAATGAATTGCATGTCGAGGCGGGCCACAAATTGAATGGCTCATTGTTGAATGAAGGCTTGGTGGATGAATTGCTGATTTACCTGGCGCCGAGCGTGATCGGCGATGCGGCGCAGGGCATGTTTCATTTGCCTGAATTAAAAGCATTGCCTGAGCGGCCCACACTCGATATCGTGGATGTGCGTCAAATCGGGCCGGATATACGCATTATGGCGCGGGTGGCGCCGGTATAATGTTCACGGGCATCATCACGGCGATCGGCAACATTGCGGCGGTGCATCCCACCGCAGGGGGGGCGCGCATCCGCGTGGCCGCGCCGGGTTTGGGATTGACGGACGGGCAGGTGGGCGAAAGTATCGCGGTCAATGGCGTGTGCCTGACCGCGATTGCGATTTCGGCAGATGGTTTTGACGCCGACGTGTCGCGTGAAACGCTTCGTTGCACAGTAGGATTCGAGCACGGTGAGCAGGCCAATCTGGAACGCGCGTTACGTTTGTCGGATCGATTGGGCGGCCATCTGGTCAGCGGGCACGTGGATGGCGTGGGCAAGGTAGTGAGCGCGCAGGCCGCTGGCGATAACACGGTTTTTGTATTTGAAGCGCCGCGTGACGTGGCGCGCTACATCGCGGTCAAAGGATCGATAGCGATTAACGGGGTGAGCCTTACAGTGAACGAAGTAAACAGCATGAATTTTTCAGTGAATATTATTCCGCACACGCTGGCGGCGACCAACCTCGGTGCGCTGACGGCGGGCGCGTGTGTCAATCTTGAGGCCGACACGGTGGCGCGTTACGTGGAACGGTTGAATCATTTTGGAGATCGGCCATGAGCACCGCGATAGCCGGCGCGGTCAGTCCGCCAGCAGAAATCATCGCGGAAATCCGCGCCGGACGCATGGTGGTGCTGGTCGATGAAGAAGACCGCGAGAACGAAGGCGATTTGTTGATCGCGGCGGAGCATGCCAATGCCGAAGCGATCAATTTCATGGCGCGCTACGGACGCGGCCTGATTTGCCTGACGCTCACCGAAGAGCGTTGCCGCCAGTTGCATCTGCCGTTGATGGTGTCGAATAACCGCTCACCGCTGGGCACCAATTTTACGGTCTCCATCGAGGCCGCTGAAGGGGTCACGACGGGCATTTCCGCGGCTGACCGCGCCACCACCGTGCGCGCGGCGATACGCCCGGATGCGAGCACGCGCGATCTGGTGCAGCCGGGACATATTTTCCCGTTGATGGCGCAGGAAGGCGGCGTGCTGGTGCGTGCCGGGCACACCGAAGCTGGTTGCGATCTGGCGCGCCTTGCAGGCCTGATGCCGGCAGCGGTGATCTGTGAAATATTGAAGGACGACGGTGAGATGGCGCGGCTGCCGGATTTAATTCCGTTCGCGGCGCATCACGGGTTGAAGATTGGTACCATCACGGATCTGATACAACACCGCGGCCGCACTGAATCGCTGATCGTGCGCGCGTCTGAGCGCATGATCGAAACTGTACATGGCGAATTCCGACTGGTGGCGTACAGCGACCGCATCGGACGTGAAACGCATCTGGCGCTGGTCAAAGGCACGCCCGACGCAGGCAAAGAGGCACTGGTGCGCGTGCATGAGCCGGTGTCCGTGATCGATTTGCTGGATTCGGGCAGCACCACCCATTCGTGGAATATCAACGACGCGCTGGCGACCGTGGCCCGTGCGGAGTGCGGCGTGATTGTATTGCTGCATCGGCAGGAAACCGCTGAGGAGTTGCTGGAACGCACGCGCCCGCAGCAGCCTGGCGGTCCGACGGCGAAAATTACCTTGAGAAATTACGGCATAGGCGCGCAAATCCTGCGCGACCTGGGTGTGAAAAAGATGCGCCTGTTATCTCTGCCTCGCCGCATGCCGAGTATGGCGGGATTTGATCTGGAAGTGACCGGCTATTTGCAGCCGCCTGTGCATAAAACTTGAAAGCGTGAGCCGTTAACGTCATGAGCCGCTACGACAACATAGAAGAAATCGAACCCGATCACCGCGGCGCGGGCCTGCGCATCGGCATCGTGGTGGGGCGCTTTAACCAGGACATCGGCGACGGGCTGCTGTCCAGTTGCACGGCGGCGCTGCTCAAGCATGGGGTGGGCGCCAAAGATATCCGTATTGCTACCGTACCCGGCGCGCTGGAAATTCCGCTGGTGTTGCAGACCCTCGCGCGCAGCGGAAAGTTCGATGCGCTGGTCGCGCTGGGTGCGGTGGTTCGCGGCGAAACCTATCACTTTGAAATCGTCTCCAACGAATCCTGCGCCGGCATCACGCGTGTGCAACTCGACACCGGCGTACCCATCGCCAACGGTATTTTGACCACGGAAGACGACGATCAAGCCATCGCGCGCATGGCGCAAAAGGGCGCGGATTGCGCCCTGGCCGTGGTTGAAATGGTGAATCTGTTGAATAAAATAAAATGAACAAAAACAATAGCTTACAATATTATTTCCTCATCGGAAAAGCGTCGTGAAATCGGCCCGTTACCGCTCACGTGAATTCGCGCTGCAGGGCGTGTATCAATGGCTGCTGTCGCACAATGCTACCCAGGAAATCGCACAGGATATCACCCAGTTTCGCGGCTTCGATAAATGCGACGCGCTGTATTTTCGTGATCTGCTGGATGGCGTGGTACACGACGCCGAAGTGATCGAGCGCGATCTCGCACCGTGTCTGGATCGTGCGGTAGACCGGCTGTCGCCCATTGAGCGCGCGGTGTTGATGATCGCAGGCTGCGAATTCCTGCGGCATCCCGAAGTGCCCTATCGCGTGGTGATCAACGAAGCGGTTGAGTTGGCCAAATCATTCGGCGGCACCGACGGCCACAAGTATGTAAACGGCGTGCTCGACAAACTGGCCGCGATCATGCGCGAGCCCGAGCTGCGCGCGGCGCGCGAGGCGCCTCGGGTGCCTCAGGCGCCTGCGGCAGGATAATTTTGTGCGGCGCCCTTAATTGAGGTGAATGTTTGATTGATGTGATGCAAGTGATGGAGCCTGGAATGGACGACAAGACGAAGAAGCGCATCTATATGTTCTACGCGGCCGGCGTGGTGAATTTGCTGATCGGCGCGTATGTGCTGTTTTTTGGCCGTGGTTTTTTGCCGGAAGATAAGGTCAGCATGCTGATCCTGTTTTTTCTCGGTTTTGCCGCGCTGGATTTCTGGATGCCGGTGATGATCAAAAAGAAAGCGGCGAAGGATCAGGCCATGCTTGAAGCGCAGCGCAAGGCCCTGTCAGCGCAGCAGCCACCCAAAAACTGACGCAGACGTGATGATCACGCGATCACGTGTCCGGTGAATTTGACCTGATCCGCCAGTATTTCACCCATCGCACGCGGCATACGCTGCTGGGCGTGGGGGATGATGCGGCGTTGATCCGCGTGCGGCGCGGTCATGTGCTGGCGATCTCGGCGGATATGCTGGTCGAAGGCACGCATTTTTTTGCTGGTGCCGATCCCGAGGCGCTGGGGCATAAAACGCTGGCGGTCAACTTGTCCGATCTGGCGGCGATGGGTGCGACACCGCGCTGGGCGACGCTGGCGCTGGCACTGCCGAAAGCGGATGCACGCTGGCTGGCGGCCTTTTCGCGCGGCTTTATGCGACTCGCGCGCGCGCACGGTGTTGATCTTATCGGCGGCGATACCACGCGCGGGCCGCTCAATCTGTGCGTGCAGATCATGGGCGAAGTGCCTGCGCACAAAGCGTTGCAGCGCGATGGCGCGCGCGCGGGTGACGAGGTGTGGGTCTCCGGCACGTTGGGTGATGCGGCGCTGGCAGTGGCGGCGCGCCGCAAAAAGATTCGCCTTACGCCACTACAGCTGGCGGCGGCGTCGCGGCGGCTCGACCTGCCTACGCCGCGCGTGATGCTGGGGTTGGCGTTGCGCGGCATCGCGCACAGCGCCATCGACATTTCCGACGGCTTGCTTTCCGATCTCGGGCACATCTGTGAGCGCTCTCATGTGGCCGCCGCGATTGAACTGGACGCGTTGCCGCGCTCCCGCTTGATGCGCGCGGTGGCCGCTCATATCATGATGCCGGGCGTGGCGCAGGATGCGTTGTTGTCCGGCGGCGATGATTATGAATTGTGTTTCACCGCGTCGCCGAGGCAGCATACGGCGGTGATGCGCGTCGCCGCGCGGGCGCGTGTGCCGGTTACGCGCATTGGGCGCATCGTAAAGGCGCCTGCGGGGGCCGTGGGCGTGGCGGTGATGGATCGCGACGGCTTGCCGCTGCGCGTGACGCAACGCGGCTTTGATCACTTTGGTTGATACGCCGCATCGGCCCAATCTGCGTTTTGTGTATGCGCATCCCGCGCATGGCATTGCGTTCGCGGGCGGCATCGGCTTAGCACCTTTTGCGCCGGGCACGTTCGGCACGCTGCTGGCGTTTCCGTTGTTTGCATTGCTTGTGGCGACTACGGGTGCCGTAACGCAACTATTTGTTTTTATGGTGCTTTTTGCAATAGGCGCCTGGGCGTGTCAGGTCACGGGCCGCGCGCTGGGGGTGTCCGACCATCGCGGTATGGTGTGGGACGAAACGGTGGCGTTTCTGCTGGTGCTGATGTTTACGCCCGCCGGGTGGGCGTGGCAGATCGCGGCGTTCGGGCTGTTCCGGTTTTTTGATATAGCCAAGCCGCAACCGATACGCCATTTTGATAGCACGCTGAAAAATGGCTTCGGCGTGATGTTTGATGATCTGCTGGCGGCAGGTTACACCTTGTTGCTACTGGCGTTCGCTAAAATTTTGATCGGCTGAAATCATGACAGATGAAAAGCTTTACCAACTGGCCGAGCGCGTCGGCAAAGCCCTCAAGGCCAAAGGCATGATGATGGCGACCGCCGAGTCCTGCACTGGAGGCTGGATAGCGCAGGTGGTCACGGCGGTGCCAGGCAGCTCCGCGTGGTTCGAGCGCGGCTTCGTGGTTTACACGTACATCTCCAAACGCGAAATGCTGGGCGTGAAAGCCGAAACGCTGGAAAACTTTGGCGCGGTGTCGGAACAAACCGTGCGCGAAATGACTGCCGGCGCGCTCGAGCGCAGCCATGCGCAAGTGGTGGTGTCGGTCAGCGGCACTGCTGGGCCGTCCGGCGGCACGGCGCAAAAACCGGTGGGCACGGTGTGCTTCGGCTGGGGTGCGAAAGGTGGCGCCGTGCAAACGGTCGTCAAACAATGGGCTGGCGACCGCGAAACCGTGCGGCGGCAGGCGGTGGTATTTGCGCTGGAGCAGGTGCTGGTGTTGGCGGAGGCGGAGGCGGAGGCGGAGGGGTAACGCTACCGCGCCGCTACCGTACGGCTATCGCTTGTGCGCGATATTGCCCAAATGTTAAAGGGATTTTTCGTTCACTTTTTCCTGTTCGAGCGACAGGTCTTTGGTGAGGTCGAGCAAGGCTTTCATGTTCTGTGAAATCTCGGCCAGGCTTGCGAGCCTTTGTTGTTCTTCGGCTGCGTTCATGTTTGCTGCTCCGGATTGAGTGACCGGCAGGGCGGGTTGCCCTGTCCGGCCGAGCGCATGCGGCGTATTTCCGCTTGCGATGGTTTACTTCTTCGCGGCTGTGCCGTCACCGATAGACACGCTAAAGTTCGCCGTCTGCATTTTGTACGCCGAAGGGATGTAAGCGAGTTCGAGACGGATTTCCTTCAACTTCTTCGCCTTCAACGCTTCGGCGGGGAAATCCACTTCCACCGCTTGTGTGGCGTCCTGACCTGGATCGAGCCGATCCGCGCCGTTGTTATACGACGCTGTGAACTTGATTGCGGGCTCGGTGCGTGCTTGCTCTATTTTAATCACCTGGCCTTGATCGTCGATGTAGATGAGCTTGCCGCCGAGCATGCGCACGGTCTGGTCGGTGGAGCTGTTCGTCAGCTTGAGTTTTCCGGTGAGTTTGGCCGGGGAATCCACGCGGCCGGAGCCTTGTTCGACGCGCTCAGTGACTTTCATCTCGGTAACTTCACCGGTGACGATGCCGGCTTTTACCATGACCTGATCCGGTGACACGGCGTAAATCTTGTCCTCGATTACCGCGGCCGGTGTCGACGGTTTTTGTGCGCAGCCGAAGCCCGCTGCCGCCACTGCCGCTATTGTTGCCACACTGATTGCTCTACGCATCTTATTCCTCTGTAAGAACACACCACGAAAATTTACCCGCGGGCATTATTCCCCCTCGGTGGCGGAAGTTCTGTGCGCTAGCGTACGGACGGCGTATGCTGTGCGCACCATTTCCCTCGGACTTCCATGAAACCTGAACAAAATCAATTGCTTACGTCATTGCCTGCGATGGACCATCAACGCCTGCTGCCGCATTTGGAGGTCGTGGATTTGCCGTTGGGCATGGTGGTGTTTGAGTCCGGCAGCACGCTGCACCACCTGTATTTCCCCACCAGCGGCATCGTTTCCCTGCTCTACGCCATGGAAAGCGGCGCCTCGACGGAAATTGCGGTTATCGGCAACGAAGGGGTGGTCGGCATTGCGCTGTTCATGGGGGGCGAAAGCACGCCCAGCCGTGCAGTGGTGCAGAGCGCCGGTCACGGCTACCGGCTCAACGCAGCGGTGCTGAAAACGGAATTCGAGCGCGGTGGCCGCCTGCAATTTTTGCTGCTGCGCTACACTCAGGCGCTGATCGCGCAAATGACGCAAACGGCGGTGTGCAACCGCCATCACTCGGTGGATCAGCAATTGTGCCGCTGGCTGCTGTTGAGCCTCGACCGATTGCCGTCAAACCAGCTCAACATGACCCAGGAACTGATCGCCAACATGCTCGGCGTGCGCCGCGAAGGGGTCACCGAGGCCGCCGGAAAATTGCAGGAAGCCGGGCTGATCAGCTATCACCGCGGCCACATCGCTGTGCTGAATCGCCCGAGGCTCGAACAGCGCGTGTGCGAGTGCTACGCCGTGGTAAAAAAGGAAATGGATCGGCTGCTGCCGAATTCGGCGGGGCCGTAAGCGTTTGGTATGGCGAGGAACAACGGGAGGACACCTAAGGCGGCAAGCAAGTATAACTTGTACATCGAGGTCGATGTCGCTATGATGAGGTCGTGGATCACGTAGCGATAATCGAAGCAAAGCATCAAGCGCTGAGCAGGCGCTTGGACGAAGCGACGCTGCGCTTGTGGGCTGCGACCGAG
>CANIID010000006.1 GCA_947467315.1 Betaproteobacteria bacterium
GATCTCACCCACACCGGCGACCAGATCGAACTCGATGCGGTGACGGGGCGGATCGCCAATCTCACGTCCGGCAAGGCCATGGACGGCGACAGGCTGCCGGATTTTCTGCGTGAGATGATCGAAATGGGCGGCGAAATACCCTACATCAAGGCGCAACTGAAATTGGCCGCCGCGGGGCGTGCAAGCCCCTGAGCGCCTCAGCGCACGGTCTTGCGCGCAATCACCAGGTTGTCGAACACCAGGTTGAATGACCAGATCCAGCGCGCGCCCTTGAACAAATCGGGAAAGTGGGTGTAGGCCCGGAGCGAAGTCACGCCGACATCCTGATCGGTGTACTCGAACGCGCGCGGCCATTTCGAATCGTCAAAATGGGGCGCGGCCCTGTGTCACCGAGCGTTCGATAGTGCCGTCCGCGGCAGCGGACGTCTTCGCGCGGGTCTGCGCGGCGGCGTGGCCGGTCATGAACGCCGCGCAGCACAGGATGGCAAGCGCACATACTCCATGGAGTCCATGGATCGGGAAACAGGGGGTGGCGCGCGGGTTCATGGGGTTCATCCAGTTCATCCGGTTCATGGGCTTCATCGCGATTTCTCCTGTCAGTGTCGCAGCCTGCTGGTGAAATTATCCCTTGAGTTGCCGCACCCGTTCCACGAATGCCGGCAGTACTTCCTTGTAGTCGCCCGCCACGCCGTATTTGGCACGAGTAAAAATGTCGGCTTGTGCATCGGTGTTTATGGCGGCCACGACGGCTGAACTGTTGATACCCGCGAGGTGCTGCACCGCGCCGGAAATGCCGATCGCGACATACAGCTCGGCGTTGATGCTATTGCCGCTCAAGCCGACTTGATGGGAAGAATTCACCCAGCCGGAATCCGCCACGGGGCGCGAGCAGCCGACGGCTGCGCCCAGTGCGGAGGCGGCTGCTTCGATGTGATGCCAGTTGTCGGGGCTGCCGAGGCCGCGACCGCCGGAGACGACGATCTTTGCATCTGAAATCTTGGGGCCGCTGCTGGTCTGCGCGGCGATTTCTTCCAGCAGGGTCACGCGGTCATTGGCGGTGGCTTCAAATGGTAGGCGTTCGACTTTTGCATTGGGCGCGTCCGCCGCGCGTGCGCTGGCGCCGCTGCGCAGCGTAACGATACGCGGCGCAATGGGTTTAGCGCGTATCACGAATTCACCCACCACGCCGCCGCCGAGTACTGGCTTATGCGCTACGAGATCGGCGCCGTCCGCAGCAACGCCGGTGCAATCCATGATTAGCCCGGTATCGATGGCTGCCGCGAGGCAGGGCACCCATTCGCGTGCGCGTAGTGTGTGCGGGCATATCACTACCGAGGGACCGGCGGCATTGATCACGGCCTGCGCGGCGCTGGCGTGCGCGTGTGCGGTGTAGCTGTGCAATGACGCGTGTTCGACGAGATAGAGCGTGGCGAATCCGGCGGCAAACGCTTCTGTCGCGCTATCCAGCGCACCACCCGCATCACCCATAAGCGCGCCGAACAGCGGCTCGCCGAATGATTTCGCCAGTGCCGCGCCCGCAGCGGCGGCTTCCAGTGACGCGGGCAGCAGGCGTCCGCCCGCCACTTCGCCGATGACGAGTATGCCGGGCATCAGATGAGTCCTTTCTCGCGGAGTTTATCGGCGAGCGCCGCGCCTTGTTCGGCGCCGGTTTTGCCGGGAATCATTTCCGCTTTGCTGTCGCGGATTTGTATCGCGAGCTTGCGCAGTTCCACTCGCGGCGCGGGCAATTCCACAGGGATATCTTTCTTTTTCCAGGCGGCGATCATCGCGCGTCCGGCGCCCATCAGGCCGCGCATCGACGGCAAGCGCGGTTCGTTCATTTCACTGGATACGCCCAGCAATGCGGGCAACTTCACCTTGAGCCGCTGCACGCCATCGTCGGTGAGGCGCTGCACGGTGATGGTGTCACCTTCGACCGCGTCAATTTTAACGACCGGCGTAATTACGGGGATATCCAGATAACGCGCGATCCAGTGCAACACCTGTCCGCCATCGGTGTCGGAGGCTTGACGTCCGCACAGTACGAGATCGAACGGGCCGGATTTTTTGATGCCCGCGGCGATGAGCTGCCCGACGGACGCACTGTCGGCATGCAGCCACTCCGGATCGGAGAGCAGCACGGCGGTGTTCGCGCCCATCGCGACGGCGCGTTTTAATACGTCGCGGCTGGATTCTTCGCCCAGCGTAATCGCCGTGATTTTGCCCTGGTGTGCTTCACGCAGCCGCAGCGCTTCTTCCAGCGCATTGGCGTCATAGCCGTTCATCACCGGCGGAATGCCGAACGGCGAAATGATACGCTTCGCCTCGTCGTCGAGCTGGATATGGCTCGGCGGGATGTTGGGGTCTGCGACTTGTTTTACGGTGACAACGATGTTCATTGCAAGTATATGATTTTATTACAATTTATTGTAATGCCGCCATCGCCGCATGCATGCCGGCAATACGCCCGAACGTCGCGCCGGCCATCATGCCGGAGCCCGACGCATAGTTGCCGACCCACAAGCCGCCGGCCATTTCGCCCGCCGCATACAAGCCGCCAATCGGACGCCCCGCGACGTGCTGCACCTGCGCGTTCGCCGGATCAATTTTTAAACCGCCGAAGCAGAACGTCATGCCGCAACGCACCGGGAAGCCTTCAAACGGGCCATCTTCAATACTCAAACAGTAGTTGCTCTTGCGCGGCGTGAGGCCAGCGGTGCCTTTGCCGTCGAGCTTGTGGCGATCCGGATTGAACGTGCCGGGCTGGATGGCCGTGTTGTAATTGCGTACGGTCTCGATGAAATTGGGGATATTGACGATGCCCAATTCCACTGCGAGTTTTTCCAGCGTGTCCGCCTTGGAGGCCGTCGCCGTGTCGTAGTTGGTGGGGTAGATGTCCATCTTGCGCGCCTTGGCATCAAGTATCTGAAACGCCACGCCGCCGGGTTGCGCGAGGATCGAGCGGCCCATGCGTGCGTAGGTGCGGCCGCGCAGGTCTTCGGCTTCGTCGATGAAACGGTCGCCGTTGGTGTTGACCATGATCGAATACGGATACATGTAGCGCGCGTAGGATTTTTTCGTGGTGTACGAAATCGGAATGGTGAATTTCGGCAAACACACATCCTGCGGCGAGGCGTGGCAGGTGGTCCAACTGCCGTGCGGCATGGCGCCGATGTTAAGCGACATGCGTAGACCGTCGCCGGTGTTAAACGGCACGCCGCGGATGTGGATGGTGTCCCAGCCCGGTCCCAGATAACGTGCGCGCATTTCCGGGTTGGCTTCAAAGCTGCCGCAGGCCATCACCACGGATTTCGCGGTGAACTTGACGATGCCCTTGGGGGTGAGCGCCACCACGCCGGTGACGTGGCCGCGGTCGTCCTGGATCAGATCGAGCGCGGAGGTTTCGTAGTGAAAGGTCACGCCGTCCTGCTCCAGCTTGGTGAAGTTGCGCTGTTGCAAGCCGTAACCGCCGCCGTTCATCAGCAGGATATTGTCGCCGGGCATTTTGAAGCCGCCGGCGGGCGTCCAGTCGTGGCCTTTGCTTGCCAGCCACTGAATGGTGTTGAGCGACTCGGTGACATGCACTTGCAGCATTTCTTCGTCGCTTTGATTGTTGGTGACACGCATGATCTCGTCCCACAACTCGGCTTCCGTGCGATGCGGCATGCGTTCGAGCAGGGTGCGCAGTTCGTCGTCAGTGGTGTTTTTGACCAGCGCGCGGATGTCTTCAAGCCCGTTAAACACAAAGCGCATGTGCCCGGTCAGCGCGCTGTTGCCGCCGCGATTGCCCTTGGAGGCTTTTTCGATGATGCCGACGCGCGCATTTTTTTCCAGTGCGGCGTGCGCGGCGGAACAGGCAGCGTTGCCGGCGCCGACAATCAGCACGTCGTAGTGGATGGTATGATCTGACATGAGTGAGATTCCCGAATTTATCTACATGTGGAATTAAACGGCGCCGTCGTGACTTTGCAGGCATCGCGTGGCGAACAATCAGGCATGATTTTACTATAACATTCGTGCCCATCTGCTTGAACCGCTGCTGTTCCATTTTGTGAAAAGTCTTCCGTGTCCATGAACGCAAACACTGCAACGAGTGTAGCCCGGCGTCTCGCCACATTGATCGATGCCACGCGCGATGATGCGTTGCCCGATCTATCCATATACTGGAGCAAGATCGGTTTGCTGGATACGCTGGGCGTCACGCTCGCGGGCGCCATCGAGGACTGCGCGCGTATTGCAACTGAAGCCACGCTATCCGACGATGCCACCGGGCCAAGTGTGATCATCGGCACGCGTCGGCGTGTGAGCGCGCTGGATGCCGCGTTGATCAACGGCACCGCCGCGCACGCGCTCGATTACGACAATGCCACCAACACCATGTTCGGCCACGCGTCCGCCACCATGATTCCCGCGCTGCTGGCGGCGGCAGAAATGTCCGGCGCCAGCGGTCGCGATGTGTTGTGCGCGCAGGTGCTGGGCTTCGAGACCGGCGCGCGCATCGGTCGCGCGGTCAACATGCATCACTATGAAATCGGTTGGCATCCGACCTCCACACTGGGGGTGTTTGCGGTGGCGGCTGCATGTGCGCGTTTGTTGCGGCTGGATATCGAACAAACCGCGACCGCGTTGTCGATAGCCACCTCGCTCGCTTCCGGCACCAAGGCGAATTTCGGCACCATGACCAAGCCGTTTCATTCGGGCCAGTGCGCGCGCGCCGGCTTGATGGCGGCGCTGCTGGCGCGCAAGGGGTTTACCGCCAACGACCACGCGTTTGAACACAAGCAGGGATTTTTTAATCTGTATAACGGCCCCGGACACTTTGATATCGAGCGTGCGTTTGATGCTTGGGCCGAACCGCTCGATATCGTCAACCCTGGCGCTTGTTACAAGCAGTATCCGTGCTGCGCCAGCACGCACGCGGCGATTGATGCGGTGCTGGAGTTACGCGAACAGCACGCCTTGAAAGCGGAGCAGATCGCGCGTATTGAAACCTACACGCCTGCGCGCCGATTGGCGCACACCAACCGGCCCGATCCGCAAACTGCGCTCGACGCCAAATTCAGCGTGCAATATTGCGTGGCGCGCGCGCTGGTCAGTGGCGGCGCCGTGTTCGAACATTTCGAGGGCGACGCGTATCTCGATCCGCAAGTGCGCGCGCTGGTGGCGAAGGTGCGCGCGGATATTCATCTGCCGGGACAGTTCCCCGAAGGCAACAACGCAGGCGCCGAAGTGCGCGTCACGCTGAACGATGGTCGCGTGCTGGTGTCGCACATTGAACGTGCGTTGGGACGCACCGCGCAGAATGCCATTCCCGAAACGCGGATGCGCGACAAGTTTCGCAGTTGTGCGCGTCGTGTGCTGCGCGAAGAAGCGGTTGAGCCGCTGCTCGCGGCGATTGACGGATTTGAAGCCGCATCGAACGTGGCGCCACTGATGGCGCTGCTGATGCCGAGCACAGAACATTAGAAATTATCTTTTAAAAACATAACCTTATGACTACCGCTACGCAGACATTAAGTCGTTTCGCGACGACGCTCAAATTTGAAGACATCCCCGCCGAGGTCGTCGAGCGCGCCAAGGATTGCATGATCGACACCGTGGCCGTGGCCACCTTCGGCTCGCGTTTTGCGTGGAGCAAAATGGCCGCCGATTACGCGCTGCGTTACGGCAGTGGCGGGCCATGCACGGTGATTGGTTACCCGGATCGCAAAGTGCATGCGCCGTACGCCGCGCTGGCCAACGGTTTGTTTTCGCACGCGTTCGAGCAGGACAGCGTGCGCGATCCCGGCATGGGCGCGCATCCGGGCGCGACGTTGTTGCCGCCGCTGCTGGCGGTGTGCGAAGAAACCGGCGCCGACGGCAAGCGCGCTATCGTGGCGTTTGTTGCCGCTACCGAAATCATGCTGCGTATCGCCTGCGCCACCCATCACAGCCCGGAGAAAATTGGTTTCCATGCGCCGGGGCTGACGGGCGCGTACGGCGCGACGGTGGCGGCGGGGCTGGTGATGGGCCTGACCGAAACACAATTGGTGAACGCGCTGGGCATCGCGGGCTCACTCTCGTCGGGCCTACTGGCGTTTACCAAATCGAGCCAGGGCGCGATGGTGAAGCGCCTGCACTTGGGGCGTGCGTCTGAATCCGGCATTCTCGCGGCACGGTTGGCAGCCGAAGGCTACGAAGGGCCGGAAACCATCCTCGAAGGCAAGTTCGGTTTTCTCGATGCGTATTGCAAGAAAGAAGACATCGAGCCCGCGCTGCTAACGGCTAACCTTGGCACGCAATGGGAGGTGATGCGCATCTGCATGAAGCGCTACGCTTGCCACATCAACGCGCACACGCCGGTGCAGGCGCTGCGCGATCTGATGGCGGCGCATGGCTTTAAGGCGGCCGATGTGGCAAAAATACACGTCACCGGCAGCGAGCGGCTGGCGACGCACCACAACATCCGCGAGCCGGGCGACATCATGCAGTCGCAATACAGTGTGCCCTTCTGCGTGGCGGTGGCGCTGCATCGTGACCCGGAAGACCCCAAGGCGTTTGCCGGCGGCGCGCTGGAAGACCCATTGATACGCGCGACCTGCCGCGAGATCGAATCAAGCGTGTGGACCGAGCCGGGCAAGGGCGTGCGCAGCTCGCGCGTGACGGTCAAGCTGAGAAATGGTCGCGAAGTCTCGCGCGACGGCAACACCTACAAGGGCATGCCGGCTGATCCGCTGACGCGCGCCGATCTCAAGCGCAAGTTCATGCTGCTGTGCGCGGATGTGGATGCCGCGGCGGCGAACAACTTGTTTGATCGCTGGTCGAAACTGGAAATGCAGCCGAACCTGAAGTTGCTATAGCCGATGATCCGTCCGCTGAAAATTACCCACACCTCCGACGTTCATCTGAATGATGAGCCGGACGGACTCAAGGTGCGCGAGGCGTTCGCACAGGTGGTCGATACCGTGCTCGAAACGGAATCGGATTTGTTTCTCATTGCGGGCGATTTGTTTGATCACAACGAAATTTCGCGCAAGACCGTCGATTTTGTCTATGAGCAGTTGGCGCGCGTGTCGTGCGAGACGGTGGTGATCGTCGGCAATCACGACGTGTGGGGCGAGCGCTCGATCGTCAAGCGCATGGATTTTCGCAAGGCCGGCGCGCACGTCACGTTGCTTAACGATGCGGAAGGCACGCAGGTGACGTTCCCGGAATTGCACGCGACCGTGTGGGGCCGCTGCATGCTCGATCATGACCGTTCCAACAAGCCGATGGCCGGAACGCCGCCACGCCAGGGAGATCTATGGCACATCGGCATGGCGCACGGCATGTATTCTGATGATCCCGATATGGAGCGAAGCTCGCTCATCTCCCCGCGCGAAATCGAAGCATCCGGTTTTGACTACCTCGCGCTGGGCCATGTGCATGCGCACCGGCAAATGCGTCACGGGGACACGCTGGCGTGTTATCCGGGGGTGTGCGCGGCACACATGGGCACCATTGCAACCGGATGCGTTGCCCTGATTACCCTGACGCCGGGCAAGGGCGCGAAGGCGGTGGCGCATACATTGGGGAGTAGTGCCAAGCGCCGGCGCAGCGCGTAACGGTATTGAATTTGTAGGATGGGTGAAACCCATCAACGTGCTTGCCGTGTTGGGTGATGGGTTGCGCTACGCTCCACCCATCCTACGGATACACAAACACGCCTACGGCAACGACTCAATACTAATCTTCGCTTCCTTGATGAGCTTACGCCACGCATTCAAATCACTGCGGATCAAATCGGTGTAACCCTGCGGCGTGGAGGTGGCGATTTCCAGTCCGGTGGCGAAAAACCGCTGCACCACCTCCGGCGAATTCAGGTGCTTGACGATGGTGGCGTTGAGTTTGTCGACTATCGGCTTGGGCAGTCCCAGCGGTCCCACCAGGCCCCACCAGCCGGTGTTGTAGTAGCCGGGCACGGTCTCCGCGACTGTGGGCAGTTCGGGCATCATCTTGATGCGCTCGTTGTGGCCCACTGCCAGCACCTTGATCTTGCCGGACTTCACGTGCGGCAGTACGCCGGTGAAGCCGGTGATACTCACGTGGATGGTGCCGGCGATCAGATCCGCCAGCGCCAGTGAACTGCCTTTGTACGGCACATGCAGCAGGTTGATGCCCGCCAGCGTCACCAGTTGCGCGCCGCCGATGTGATTGGGCGTGCCCACGCCGGGCGAGGAATAGTTCAGCTTGCCCGGCTGCGTCTTGGCGTAGGCAATGAGTTCCTTCATGTTGTTGACCGGCAGCCCCGCCGTCACGAATACGTTGTAATACACGTAGGTGGCCAAGCCGATGTGGGTGAAATCCTTGAGCGGATCGTAGGCAATACGGTTGCCCATCAGCGCGGGGCCGGACACTAGCCCGCCCGTGGTGGCAAGGCCCAGCGTGTAACCGTCCGGCGTGGCCTTGGCCATCAGCGTGTGACCCAGCGTTGCGCCCGCACCGGGGCGGTTGTCCATCACCACCGGCTGGCCGAAGGCCTCATTGATGCCCTTGCCCATTTCGCGCGCGGTGAAATCAGTGCCCGCGCCGGGCGGGTAGGGCACGATGATGCGGATGGGTTTGTTGGGGTAGGCACCCGCCCCCTGAGTCCCCTGTGCCAGCACGTGGGTGCTGGAACACACCCCAATCGACAGCACGATGCCGCTCAATGCCTTGACGGTTATGGCCATGCAGTTCTCCCCGATGGATGTGTGTAACCGGCAGTGTAGCGCTATTCCGCGCCTGCGCAGAACAACGATTAAGCAATCACCAGCGCCGGCGGAAGTGCCGACACATTCTGCATTTTGTCGAGCGCCCATAACATATCCAGCGCTGCGCTCACCGACTTGCCGCCGATGCTGTCTTCGCACAGCGCGCGGAATTTATCGTCGATCATGGCGTCGCTCTTCGGCATGTTCAGATCGTCTGCGTCGCCGCCGGCTTCGCCCACGAGGGTTTCGCCGCTGTTCGTGAGCACGGTGACGCGCGTGCGGTGCTCCACCGGCACCTTCACATACGCCTTGGTGAATTCATCGTTGGTGACCACGTCGATTTTGTGAATCAGCGCGCGCAACTCGGGGTTCCACAGATTTTTGTCGTTGAAGGAGCGCGGCGTAATCGTGCCGTCCATCAGCGTGGCGGCGACCACGTAGGGAATGCTGTGATCGGCGGTCTCGCGCGTGTCGGGGTTCCAGCGATGTTCGCCGGTGCCGACGCGCTCCTTGGCTTTTTGATACACCTCGACGGTGATTTTTTTCACGTCCTTCGCGTGCAGGGGCGCGATTTTTTCTGTTGCCATGATCGACGAAATAGTGGTGCCGCACGAGGCGCGCGGCTTCACTAGCGCCTGCATGATGCGAAACTCCACGCCTTTTCCACCGAGGGCTTGGAGCTTCAAGGTGTCGCGCGCCACGTGGCCGCACCAGCCGGCCTTGCCCTCGAACGGCAGATGCGGGCCTTCCATGCCGGCGCGCGCGAGGATGGCGGCAAACACGCCCGCGCGGCCCGCGTGACCCGACGAAACCGCTTTGTACATGGAGTAATGATCCGCGCGCACCTGCCGCAGAATCACGTTGGGCACGGCGGCCATTGATATCGCGTGCGCCGTTTGTTCGCGCGAAAGGCCGAACATCTTCGCCGCGCCCAGTGCACTGCCGAGGCACGCGAAGTTGGTGTGATCGAAACCCATGCCCACGTTTTTGAAGATGTCGGAAAACCGTTGATACACCTCGTAGCCCAACACCACGCCGGTGATCAGATCGCGCCCGCTGACTTGCGCGTGCTCGGCGGCGGCGAGTATCGGCGTCAGCACATCGCTGGGGTGGCCGCCGAAGGCGCCGGGCCAGTGGTAGATGTCGTTCATCTCGACGTAACGCGCGGTGGCGCCGTTGACATAGGCCGCCATCTCCGGCGAGGTTTTCATGCGCGTGCCGATCACCGTGGCGCCGGCGGGATTGGGCATCGCGGCCGCGATATCGCGCGCAATGCGGCACGGCTCGGCGAAAAAGCCGCCGATCAACGACCCCAGTGTGTCGATCACGCGCAGCTTGGTGGTGTGCACCACTTCCGGCGGCAGGTCTTCAAAGCGCAGATTGCAGGCGTAGTCGGTCAACTGTTGCTGGATGCTGTCCACCGCGCGTGCGGCGAGCGCCGGTTGGTTTTGCGTGGAGGGTATTTCAGCCGGTTTGTTCATGTGCGTCCTTTCAGTCCAAATCGTACAAATCGTACTCATCTCGCTGCACGCTGGCGCGGGCAAAGCCTTTCAATGATTATAATCGTGAAACTTCGAGGCCACATGCATGCGCGCAACTGCAATGTCGAATCCGATTCTTTTCGCTGGGCGGTCGCTATGCGCCGTGCTGGTTTGCATGGCGGGCACCAGCGGCGCACAGTTGTACCCCACCAAACCCGTGCGCATTGTCACTGCCGAAGTCGGCAGCGGCAATGATCTGGTGGCGCGCGCGATCGCGCTGTCCGTGAGTGGCGTGATGGGCCAGCAGTTCATCGTTGATAACCGCGGTTTCTTGGGCAGCGAGATTGCCGCGCGGGCCGCGCCGGATGGCTACACGCTGTTGTGTTACGGCGCGCCGATGTGGCTGTCGCCGTTTTTACGCCAGCGCGTGCCGTGGGATCCGTTAAAAGATTTTGCGCCGATCACGCTGACCGTCGATACGCCGAATATCCTGGTGGTGCATCCGTCGCTTCCGGTGAAATCGTCGGATGAACTGATCGCGCTGGCGAAAGCGAAACCCGGTGAACTCAACTATGGCGCGAGTTCCGTCGGCGCCACGCCGCACCTCGCGGCGGAGTTGTACCGCGTGATGACCGGCACCCACCTCGTGCGCGTGGCGTATCGCGGCAGCGGCGCGGCGCTGAATGGGCTGATCGCGTCGCAGGTGCAGATCATGTTTCCGAACGCGGGCGCGGCGATGCCGTTGGTGAAATCGGGCCGGTTGCGCGCGCTGGCGGTGACGAGTTTGCAGCCGTCACCGCTGGCGCCGGGATTGCCGACGCTTGCCGCATCGGGCCTGCCGGGTTATCAATCGTCGTCGCCGTTCGGTATGTTTGCACCGGCCAATACGTCAGACGCCGTCGTCAGAAAGTTGAATCATGAAATCGTGCGCGTGTTACAGCGCAATGAGCTGCGCGAGCGCCTGTTCAACGCCGGCATGGAAGTGGTGGCCGGCACGCCCGCGCAACTCACCGCGACGATGAAATCCGAAATGGCGCGCTGGGGCAAGCTCATCAGAGACGCGAACATACGCGAAGAATAATGTTTCATAAGTATCTGTTTTTAATGAGTATTATATGTGCATCGCCGCATGCGCAACCGTACCCCAACAAGCCCATACGCCTGGTGACCTCCGAGCCCGGCGGCGGCAGCGACTTCGCCGCGCGCCTGATCGCGCAGGGTTTAACCGGCGTGATCGGGCAACGCGTGGTGGTCGATAATCGCGGCTTCATCGCGGGCGACATCGTGGCGCGCGCGGCACCCGATGGTTACACGCTGATTCTGTATGGCAGCCCGTTGTGGCTGGCGCCGTTTCTGCGCAAGAACGTGCCGTTCGATCCGGTGAAAGATTTCGCGCCGGTGTCGCTGGTGGTCAACACGCCGAACGTACTGGTGGTGCATCCGGCGGCGGGCGTGAAATCCGTTTCTGAATTGATTGCAATAGCCAGGGCACGACCGGGTGAACTGAATTACTCGTCGGCTTCCACCGGCTCCACGCAACACCTCGGCGCGGAGTTATTCAAATCGATGGCGAACGTGAACATCGTGCGCGTGCCCTACAAAGGCAGCGGCCCCGCGCTGACCGCGGTGATCGGCGGACAAGTGCAGATGATGATCCCCAGCGCGGGTTCAGCATCCGCGCATGTGCGTTCGGGCCGGCTGCGCGCGCTGGCGGTCACCAGCGCGCAACCCTCGGCGCTTGCGCCCGGTTTGCCCACCATGGCGGCGGCGGGGTTGCCGGGTTATGAATCGTCGTCACCCTTCGGCATTTTTGCGCCTGCGGGAACGCCGGTGGGCATCGTGCTGCAACTGAGTGCCGCGCTAGCGAAAGTGGCCACCACGCCTGACATCAAGGATAAGTTTTTCAACTCCGGCGTTGAAACCGTCGGCAGCACGCCGGAGCAACTGGCAGCAACGATCAAGATTGAAATGGCGAAGTGGGGCAAGTTGATTCGCGAGGTGGGGATACGGGAAGAGTGAATGCGCAACCACCAATCAAACTCAGTTGCTGCGTGCGGCGTGAACCGCTACACATCACTAAGAAACGCCTTCCCCCCTTGAGGGTGAAGGCGGGGATGGGGGGTAAGGCATGAATACATCACGCGCCAGGGCGCTACGAAAAAATCTGACTGACGCCGAACAAACGCTATGGCTGCGTCTCAAGCAACGCCAAATTGCTGGCCACAAATTTCGACGCCAACAACCCATCGGCGCCTACATCGTTGATTTTGTTTGTCTCGAACAGCACCTCATCATCGAACTCGACGGCGGCCAGCATGCGGAAAACGTGGCCTACGATGAAAAAAGAACCAACTGGCTGGAATCGCGCGGTTATCGGGTGTTACGATTCTGGAATAACGAAGTCATTAGCAACACGGATGGTGTTGTGCAGGCAATACGGGATGCGGTTCAGCCTGCTAACGCGAGCAAACGACACCCCCCCACCTTAATCCTCCCCCTCAAGGGGGGAGGAGACTCCTCTGGATAAGGCGATAACCATGGACATGGCAGCAACACAGTTTGAAGCCGCCGATCTCGAAGCGGCAGTCGAGTTCTGTTACGAGCAGCGGTGGACCGACGGCCTGCCGGTGATACCACCGACGCGCGGCGCGGTGGAGCGCATCATCAACTACTTGCAGCGCGACCCGCAGGAAGTCATCGGCGTGATCGCGCCGCGCGATGGCGTGGCCACCATTGAAACCATCGCCATCAACTGCGTGATGGCAGGTTGCAAGCCGGAATACGCGCCCGTTGTGGTGGCCGCGATCGAGGCCCTCTGCGAGGAGCAGTTCAATCTCAACGGCGTGCAGACCACCACCCACGGGTGCGCGCCGCTGGTGATGGTGAGCGGGCCGGCGGTGAAGCAGCTTGGCTTTAACACCAAGGAATGCGTGATGGGCCATGGCTGCCGCCCGAGCGCCACCATCGGCCGCGCGGTGCGGCTGGTGTTGTGGAACATCGGCGCGGGCATCCCCGGCGAGCCGTGCAAAACCACGCACGGGCATCCGGGCTACTACAGCTTTTGCTTCGCGGAAGATCAGGAGAGCAACCCGTGGGAGCCGCTGCACGTCGAGCGCGGCTTCAATGCCGACGACACTGCGGTGACGGTCACCGCGGTCGAAGGGCCGCGCCTCGTCGGCTGCGGCGCGGGCTATAGTTCGGCCGAAGACGTGATGTTCATCCTTGCCGATGCGATTGCCATGCTCGGCAGCAACACCATCGCCGGCGGCGACATGGTGCTGGTGGTGAGCCCGATGGCGGCAAAAAATCTGTCCGATGCGGGCTTGAGCAAAGCCGATGTGAAAGCCGGCATCGCGCGCCTGGCCACGCGCGCGGTGCGCGACGTGAAGCGCCGCCGCTCGATTTCTGAACAGCACCCGATGCACTGGAGCAAAATCACCGACGCCAACAACGACGACGCGCAGCATCCATTCGTGCGCAGCGTGGACAACCTCATCATCGCGGTGGCGGGCGGCTGGGGTTCGGGCGGCGCGTTTTGTTCGGTGATGCCGGGCTGGGGTGCGTTTCGTTCGCGCACGGTGCAGCGCAAAGTGGCATTTCCAGTGTAAGCAATTGTTCTTAAAGGAAATTTAATATGAGCCTCACCCTGCTAGACCCACGCGGCGACGTCGCCAAAATCCAGCGCAAAACCGAAATCAAACTCGGCGATCTCAAAGGCAAGCGCGTGGGTTTTGTGTTCAACCAGCACAAGTCCGCCATCGGCTTTTGGAAAACGCTGGAGAGCGAAATCGAAAAATCGTTGCAGCCCGCCGCCATCCGCCGCGTCTACAAAGAAAACACCTGGGCACCCGCGCCCAAGGCGGAACTCGACAAGCTCGCGCAGGAAACCGATTACGTATTGATTGGGCTAGGGGCCTGAGGCTCCTGCACCTCCGGCGCCGTGCGCGACGGAATCAACCTGACGAAAGCCGGTCGCCCGGCAATTGTGTTTGTGCATCACCACTTCGAACGCGCCGCGCGCGCGCAAGCCAAAGGCTTGGGCGTGCCCGACCTGCGGCTGTATGTGTATCAGCAATACACGCCGGGGGTGGATTCACTGCGGCATGAGGAGGAGAAGGCGGTGGTTGCGGCGAGGGCTTTTGGGGGGATGTTGACGTAGCGGCGAACGAAAGCGAACGTATCTACATCTTCGCCATCACCAACCGCGAAAACCGCTCCATCACCTCAAAGCGCTGCGCAAACGGCGGATGAAACGTGATCTGCTTCAGCCCTTGGCGCTCAAGATGCCGCAGTTGCTCCACCAGATCAGCCGGCTCGCCGATGATGCAGAAGTTGCGAATGATTTCCGGTGTGAGGAATTGCGCTTCTTCGGCTTCGATGGTGGCGTAGTGGCTGGCGTGCATGGTGAGGTGTGAATCGGCGGCGGCGCGCTCGCGCAGATAGGCCGTGTATTCGTTCCATACCGGGCGCACATAGGCGGGCGGCTCCTTGCCGGTCTCGCGCACCCAATCCACCAGGTAATGAAAATTGGTCATCACCGCCGGGCCGATTTCGTCGATCACGCGCTTGGAGGTGAGCGATTCGCCCGGCTCCAGCATCAGCACGTTGACCAGCGCCGCGGTATGAAAATCCGCCGGCAGCGTGCGCCCGACGCGCGCCGCGCCGCGCTGCACGTGACCCATGGCCTCGGCCATGGTGCCGCCACGCGGGAACGAGGTGCACAGCCCGTCGGCGATTTCGCCGGCCACCGCCTGTGACAGCGGGCCGTTGGCAGCGACGTGTATCGGCGGCGGCGGATCGAGCCGGATGTGTTTTTGTTCCAGCGAGGTGAAGCGTATGGGGTGCGTTTCGCTGTCGGCGCCGTTGAGTGTGCCGGTGGAATAGGCGACTTCTTCGCCGTGCAGCAACCCGCGCACCACGCGCACGTATTCGCGCAACGCCTTGGCGCCGGTGGGGCGCATGCCCAGCATGCGCATCGCCGTGTTGCCCGCGCCGAAGATGGCGAAAGTCCGGCCGGGGGCCAGTGCGTTGATGGTGGCGATGCCGCTGGCGGCCTCGGGCGCCAGGCGCATGCCGCACACCGCGACGCCGGTGCCGATGTGGATGGTTTTGGTTTGCAGTGCCACCGCCGCCATGGTGGCGAACAAGTTCGAGCGCAGCAGCGGGCTGTCGGTGATCCAGCAACGCGTGAAGCCGAGCCGTTCGCCGTGTTGTGCAAAATCGACTGCTGAGATGTGACCGACGCTGACGCCGAATTCCATGGTGACTCCGAAGATGATGTGGTGTGGTTTGAATTTATTTGGGTTGGAGCGAAAATCTCCTACACCCGTCATTCCGGCGAAAGCCGGAATCCAGTTCGTTTATACCGCGTAGCGCTTGAATGTTTGCGCCTGCGGCGTGGGTTACACGCTGGATTCTGGCCTGCGCCAGAATGACGGGGTTGGGGTTAAACGAGTGTTGGTATCCGTCGAGGAAGGCTCGATTATTCCGTAATGTTGTTATCACGTATCAACTTGCCCCACTTGGCGAGATCGCGATTCAGCAGTTCAGCCAGTTGCTCGGGCGTCGATAACACCGGATCGGCCCCGGTGCTGACCAGGCGCTCGCGCACATCGGGCATGGCTATCGCCTTGCGCACGGCGCCGTTCAGTCGCTCGACGATGGCGCGTGGTGTTTTTGCCGGCGCGAATATCGCGTACCAGTTCGGCGCTTCGACGTTTTTGAAACCTTGCTCTTCCATTGTCGCCACGTCGGGCAGCAGCGGCACACGCTTGTCGCCGGCGATGCCGATGGCGCGCAGCTTGCCGGATTTGATATGCGGCAGGAGCGGTGTCACGTCGAGCACCAGCGAGCTGATTTTTCCGCCAATCGCATCCGTTATCACCGGCCCGGCGCCCTTGTAAGGCACGTGAACCAGATCGATTTTAGCGGAGGCCTTCAGCAACTCTTGCGCCAGATGCGGAATGCTGCCGATGCCGGTGGAGGCCATGGTGATCTGGCCTTTGCGCGCGCGCGCTAATGCGACGAACTCTTTTGCATTTTTGACAGGCAGGGAGGGATGCACGACGAGCGTGCTGTAGGCCGTGACGACTTGCGCGATGGGCGCGAAGTCGCGCACCGGGTCGTAGGGCAGCTTGGCGCCGATGTGCGGGCTGATGGCCATTGCCCCACAAGTGGTGAGGAACATGGTGTGGCCGTCCGGCGGCGATTTCGCCACGTAGTCCGCGCCAATGGTGGCATTGGCGCCGACACGGTTTTCGACGATGACATTGCCGCCCAGCAGCGCCGGCAGCTTGTCGGCGATCACGCGCGCGGTGTAGTCGGCGGGGCCGCCGGGCGGAAAGCCAACCACGATGCGGATGGGTTTCGATGGAAAGGTCTGCGCTTGCGCTGCTGGTGTGAGCATGCACAGCAGCCACGCGCCCGTAACCAGTTGATGGATCGTACTGCGACGATGGTTCATAAGCTTCCCCGGTTGCCGCCGTTGCGGCTGGCGGCCATTATGCCAAATCGCGACCGGGGCGGCGATGCCCGAAAGTTGACTACAATCGCGGTAACGGCAATTGAAAATACAAATAATTCAACAGGAGGCTATGCAATGCCCAAAGCGTTAGTCATCGGTGGATCGTTGGGCGGGCTGTTGGCCGCGAATCTCCTGCGATCCATCGGCTGGAAGGTGCAGGTATTCGAGCGTGTCGGCGACGATCTGGCGAGCCGCGGCGCGGGTATCGGCACGCACGAGGAATTACTCGATGTGATGGATCGCATCGGCATCAAAGTTGATGCATCGATCGGCGTGCATCCGGAATCGCGCACCTGTCTGGATCGCGCGGGCCAACTTCAGCACAAGATGCCGCGTCCGCGCATATTAAGCTCGTGGGGACGGCTGTATCGCGCGATGAAGGATGCGTTTCCGGTGGACGACTATTTTTTTGACAAGTCGCTGATTTCATTCACGGATGACGCGTCGGGCGTGACGGCGGTGTTCGCCGATGGCACGGCCGCGCAGGGGGATCTGATTGTCGGCGCCGACGGCATCCGTTCCACGGTGCGCGCGCAGATACTGCCCGAGGCGCAGCCGCAATACGCCGGCTACATCGCCTGGCGCGGCCTCATTCCCGAATCGGCTTTGCCCGAGGAATTGCATCGCGAGATGTTCGCGCACAACATGGTGTGTTACCCGGATGGCGACGCGGCGACCATGTATGCCGTGCCGGGGCCGAACAATGACGTGCGCCCCGGTCATCGGGCCTACAACTGGGTGTGGTATCACCCGGTCAGCAGCGAAGGGCTCGCCGCGTTATGCACCGACGCCAGTGGGGTGTGCCATGGCACGGCGATTCCGCCCGCGCTGATCCGGCCGGAAGTCATCGCCGAGATGCGCGCCACCGCGCGCCGCGTGATTGCGCCGCAGTGCGTGCAGGTGATTGATCTCACCGAGCAGCCGTTTTTTCAGGCGATTTTCGATCTGGCGTCGCCGCGCCTGTTTGTGAAGCGCGCGGCGATACTCGGCGACGCGGCCTTCGTGGCGCGCCCACACGTGGGCATGGGGGTGACCAAGGCCGCGCTCGATGCAGAGAGTCTTGCCGATGCCTTGCAGCAATGCGGCGATATCGATGCGGCGCTCGCGCGTTTTAATGACCGCCAGCATCTGTTCGGCACGCGCGTGATTGCACGCGCCCGCCGCGTCGGCGCGCATCTGGGCGCGCAGGCGACCAAGCCGCCGGAAACCTGGACACCCGAAGAACGCCACCAGGACCCACTGCGCATGATGATTGAAAGCGGCGCGCGGCTGCGTGATGTGCCGGAGTTGATCGAGCTGGTGCGGGCCAATCGCGGCGGGCGTGCAGAGCGTAGTGATACACCGATGGCCGTGGTGCAGCCGTGACAGACGCGGAGCAATTTCCCATGCGGCGATACCTGCGTTGTGTTCTGTGCGCTGCATCCGGACTGTGTGTGAGTGTGGCGCCACCCACGATGGCGCAATCCGCCGCCTACCCAACTCGCGTTGTCAGCCTCATCAATCCATTCTCGCCCGGCGCCAGCACCGATATCGTTGCGCGCGTGATTGCGCAAAAACTCACTGAGGCATGGGGGCAAACGGCGGTGGTGGAAAACCGTCCCGGCGCCAGCGGCATGATCGGCTTGGCCGCCGTGGCGCGCGCGCCGGCGGATGGACACATGCTCGGTATGATGATCGTGTCGCATGCCACCGGCGTGGCGTTGCAAGGTGGCGGTAAACTCGCTGTCGATCTGGTAAAAGATTTCGCGCCCGTCACGCAAGTGGTGTCGCAGCCCTATGTAATCGTGGTCAATCCGAGTCTGCCGGCGCGCTCGGTGAAGGAGTTGATTGCGTTGGCCAAGGCCAAGCCGGGCGCGTTGACCTACGGCTCATCGGGCATCGGCAGCGTGTTGCATCTGGGTGGTGAGCTGCTCGCGGTGCAGTCCAAAGTGCAGATGACGCATGTGCCGTACAAGGGTGCAGCGCCGGCGCTGGCCGATGTGGCGGGCGGCCATCTCATGGTGCAGTTCTCGACGCGCATGTCGGCGCAGCCGTTTATCGCATCGGGCAGAGTGCGCGCGCTCGCCGTGACCTCGTCCGAACGCGTGCCAGGGCTGGACTTGCCGACGGTACAGGAATCCGGCGTCACCGGGCCCTATGAAGTGAACGGCTGGTACGGTGTGGTTGCGGCGGCGGGCACGCCGGTTGCCATCGTCGAGCGGTTGAATCAGGAGATCAACCGCATTCTGAAAATGCCGGACGTGCGCGAGCGCATGACGGTTGAAGGCACCATCCCCGCCGGCGGCACGCCCGCGCAATTCGGCGCGCTGGTGCGTTCCGAGGTCGAGAAATGGCGGCGCATTATTCAGCAGGCGAAGATCGCGTCGGCGGCACTCTAAACGCTTGCCTTGTACACGAGCATGACGGGTTTTTACTAGCTGACTGGAGAATCAAATGGCCAAGGGTTACTGGATTGCGCGAGTCGATGTCACGGATGCAGAGCAGTACAAAGCCTACGTGGCGGCCAATGCCGAGCCGTTCCGGAAATTCGGCGCGCACTTCGTGGTGCGGGCCGGCCGCTTCGAAAACCCTGAGGGATCGAGCCGCAGCCGTAACATCGTGATTGAGTTTCCCAGCTACCAGGACGCGCTCGATTGCTGGAAATCGCCGGAATATCAAGCGGCGCGCGGTCACCGACTGCCTGCATCCACCATCGATCTGGTGATCATTGAGGGCTACGACGGTCCGCAGCCGAATGATTAGACTGAAAATTTAAAGAGAGGCGCCGATGGAAATCAATCACCCGCAAACCCTGGCCGAAGTCACCCGCCAATTTGACCGCTATCAACAGGCGATCATCGACAACGATATCGCGGTGCTGAACGAATTGTTCTGGAACCACGCGTTGACCCTGCGCTACGGCATCGGCGAGAACCTGTATGGCCACGCGGAAATCGCGTCGTATCGCGGCACGCGCGATCCCAAAAGCGTGGCACGCGTGGTGGGCAAAACCGTGGTCACGAGTTACGGGCGCGATGCGGCCACGACGAACATCGAGTTCACGCGCGCGGGACACAACGGTCGGCAAAGCCAGTCGTGGATACGCATGCCGGAAGGCTGGCGCATCGTGGCGGCGCATGTGAGTTATCGGAACGAGTAGTAAAAAGGGGAGGCAATGGAAGCAGCAAAACCATTGGACACCACGGCGGCAGAGGGTTACGAGAGGTGCATCGTGCCGGCGTTCATGATGCCGCTGGTGAAAGGCGTCATCGAAACCGCCGCGCCGCGGCCGGGTGAGCGCGTGCTGGACATTGCCTGCGGCACGGGACTGGTGGCGCGTCTTGTCGCGCCACGGCTCGCGCCGGGCGGCACGATCAGCAATCTGGATTTTGATCCCGCGATGCTTGCGATGGCGCAACGGCTGGTCGCATGTCCGCCGGATGTGAACATGACCTGGCATTGTGCGAGCGCCCTGTCGATGCCCTTGCCGCCGGCGCGGTCGCCACCCGCCATGCGCTGTCGCGGCTGCCGGCGGAACAACGCGCCGCGTTTATGCGCGAAATGGACGAGGCATTCCGTCAATATGCGGTGGATACGGTAGGGGGCGGCGTCGCTACGCCGCAGGAGCAATTCATCCTTGTCGCGCGTGCGGATTAGCCGCGATCCGGCGCGTAGCTATGAGCTCATTTTATGTGCGCGGAGAGATCGTCGTACCTTTGCGGCGCAGGCGAGCTATCGCGACGAGTAGGCGTGCGGGGAATCGGGCCGGTTGTGGCGGTTGGGCAGGGTGATCCGTTAGTGCGAGCATATGATGGGTGGCGCGTTTCGGCCAACTGCCGACGTTCGCTGTTACGTTTGGTTTTGCGGAAAATGCCGGCTAATCCGACCGATTGTCGCTCATTTAGTATCAGGGTAGCATTCGCCTTGGAAAGACTGCGGGCGCTTGCATAGCGCGCCCCAATCTCCGTCCCTTCGGCGTAACCCGGTACGCCTTTTACGAAAGGTGGAGGTTATGGGCGTGATAATCAAAACCGCACTTGTATTATTTTTTGGAGAGTGGCGTAATTTCTGCCAGACCGACAGCCGCTCAAAGCTAAGCCTGGTGGCGCCTCATGTCCGCAGCGCTTAACGCTATTCCCGGAAGGTTCGGTAAGGCAAACCCGAGGACTTGGTTCGCCACGGTGCGTCGCGATCCGATAACCGTCGGGATTCTATTCGTAGCCATTGCCACCATCGCCGGGATGTGGATCGCAGTTGAAGCGAAAATCACGCATACGCGCGCGACCAAGATCAGTGATGTTCAGCGTGAAAACGCCAATCTTGCTCGCGCGTTCGAGGAGCACACGATACGCACCCTCGATTATGTCAACGAGATCGTTCTTTCCATACAAAAACAGTACGAAGCAAAGGGACGGCGCTTTGACCTGCAGACCTTTTATAAAGAGGCGCGGCCGAACCTGGCCGTCGTGCGCAACGTGGTCATCACTGATGAGACCGGACAGGTCGTCCTGAGTACGGAGCCCGCCCCGCGCCTGTCACTTGCCGATCGCGAGCATATCAAGGTGCACACTGGCGTGGATACCCAAGAGATGTTCATCAGCAAACCGGTGCTCGGCCGCGTCAATAAGCAATTTTCTATTATTGCGACGCGCCGCGCTAACAAACCGGACGGCTCGTATGCCGGCGTTGTTGGCGTCGCGATTGATCCTGGCTATTTTTCAACTTTTTACCAAGAAGTGTATCTTGGCTCAATGGGCATCGTCACCCTCGTTGGCACTGACGGCATCGTTCGTGCGCGCCTGGCCCGCGACAACACACTGCTTGGCCAGGACATATCTCAAGCCAAGTCCTTTCAGAGATTGACTGGCACGCCCACGGTGGCCGCAGTGCCGGCCGAAACTTATGTCGCCAGATCGGCCGTCGACAATGTGGAGCGTATCTACGCGTCCAGACGCGTACGCGGCTATCCACTGTTGGTTTTTGTGGGGACGGCGACGAACGAATCGCTGGCGGCTGTCACGGCCGATGCGCACGCCGACCGGGTCGCCATGTCGCTCGCAACGGTGGTCATCGGCATCTTCGCCATTTTTCTCGTGGCGTTCAACTTGCGCCGGAGGCGGTCGCAGGCAGCACTTTATGCGAGCGAACAAAGGCTGAGAACAATCATTGAGACCGAACCGGAATGTGTGAAGGTGATAGGGGCCAACGGGAAGTTGCAGGAAATGAATGCGGCGGGCCTCGCCATGCTGGAAGCGGGTTCAATAAGTGAAGTTAAATCGCATTCTCTGCTCGAATTCATTCTGCCTGAATACCGCGCGGCTTTCATATCCCTGCACCGGCGTGTGATGAGCGGCGAAAGCGGTGTGCTGGAGTTCGAGGTCGTCGGGTTGCGCGGTACACGGCGTTGGCTAAGCACGCACGCCGCCCCGATGCGCGATACCGAGGGCCGGGTGACGATGTTGCTGGGTATTACCCGAGATATCACCGTGCACAAGCAGGCTGATGGCATACGCAAGCAGCTTGCGGCTATCGTTGAATACTCTAACGACGCGATCTACAGTCGTAGTCTCGATGGCACGATCCTGACGTGGAACGCCGGTGCAGAAAAGATGTTCGGCTACACTGCGGCGGAAACCAGCGGCAAGAATTCTGACTTTCTTATACCACCGGGTAGAAAGTCCGGCCGTGCCAAAATTACCGAGGGATTGCTGGGCGGCGCGACGGTTTCATACGAAACCAATCGCTTAACCAAGGACGGACGGGTGATTGTAGTCGTGAGCAGCCACTCCCCGATCCGCGATAGCGCCGGGTATGTCATCGCATCCTCAGTTACTATCCAGGATATTACGTCGCGCAAACAGGCCGAGCAAATGCTGCGTGAAGGCGACCAGCGAATGCGTTTGGCCACCGAGACAACAGGAGTGGGGATTTGGGAATGGAACGTCATTATCAACAAAGTGCGATGGGACTCCCAGATGTTTCGAATATATGGGGTCTCCCCAACACACGATGGGTATGTGGAATACAGCACCTGGAGTGGTGCCGTGCTGCCTGAGGAACTGCGCGAGCAGGAAGATATCATGCAAGACACGATTCGCCGACGCGGACGCAGCGACCGTAAATTCCGCATTCGACGGGCTAACGATAATAAAATTCGGTATATTCAGGCCGTTGAAACAGTGCGCGAGAACGATCAGGGGCAGGTCGAATGGATGGTCGGAACCAATCTTGATGTGACCGAGCATCAGAAGACAGAGGCGGCCCGCAGCCAACTTGCGGCCATAGTCGAGAACTCGAACGACGCCATTATGAGCCGCTCGCTCGAGGGTACGATCCTGACCTGGAACGCCGGTGCAGAAAGGCTGCTGGGCTACACTGCGGCAGAAGCCATTGGCAAGTCTTCTGACTTTCTTATACCCGCAAACAGAAAGTCCAATCGTGCAAAAAATACCGAGGCGTTACTTAGCGGAGCGCCGATTCCAACCGATACCGATCGCATGACAAAGGACTGCCGGGTGATTGATGTTATATCTAGCCACTCCCCTATTAGGGGGGGCGATGGGGAGATCGTTGGCGTATCTATTATCCTGCAGGACATCACCGAGCGTAAACAGCTCCAGGAAATGCGGGCCAAGCTAGCTGCTGTCGCGGAAGGATCGAGCGATGCGATTATTCTTCGCGATATCGAAGGCAAGATTGTTTTTTGGAACAAAAGCGCCAGCCGTATATTTGGCTACGTGCCCGAAGAGGTCATCGGAAAAGACAGCGACTTTTTGGTGCCGCCGGAGCTGATGGAAAAACGACAGCAAAATCGAAAGTTACTTAAACAGGGCGTGGCAGTTTCAGACTACGAAACAGTGCGTCGGCACAAAGACGGCACACTCGTACACGTATCGATGAGCCTATCCGTGGTGAGGGGCGCCGACGCAAACATCATTGGCACAGCCAGTATGGTGCGCGACATCACCGCCCGCAAACAAGCCGAAGCCGAGCGCTTGGCCCTCGAAGCCCAACTGCGCGAATCCCAGAAGATGGAGGCCATCGGCACCCTGGCCGGCGGTATTGCCCACGACTTCAACAACGCCCTGGCCATCATCCTCGGCAATGCTGAACTGGCACGCCGAGACGCGGCCAACACCCCCTCAGTACTAGCGAGTGTTGAGGAAATCCGCAAGGCCGGCGCCCGCGCCCGCAACCTGGTGCAACAGATACTCTCCTTCAGCCGCCGCCAGCCCATTGAGAGAAAGCCCATCGACCTGGTCCCGGTGGTGATCGAGGCCACACGCCTGCTAAGAGCCACACTGCCCGCCCGCCTGAGCCTTGAAGTGCACTATGATGAAACGCCGACCGTGCTGGCCGATGCCAGCCTGATCGAGCAGGTGCTGATCAACCTCGCCACCAACGCCATGCAAGCGATGCACAGCGGCCCTGGCCGCATCGACTCCGGCTCGATACCGTGACAGCACTCACGGGCGCCCATTTAGTGCTGGAGGCCCTCCGCGCCCGGCACCCGGGGAGCACAGTGCGCATCACCGTCAGCGACACCGGGCCGGGCATGGACGCGGGCACCAAGAAGCGGATCTTTGAGCCCTTCTTCACCACCAAGCCGGTGGGTGAAGGCACCGGGCTGGGGCTATCCGTGGTGCACGGCATCGTGCAGGGACACGAGGGGGCAATTACGGTTGACAGCGAACCGGGCAAAGGCACGACCTTCACCGTCTACCTGCCGGTGGCAGAGGCGGAAGCCAGCACGCAACCCGTTAACCCCGGCACCGAGGCCAGCCCTCCGGCGCTGGTCCTGGACGGTGGCCCGCGCATACTCTACCTGGATGATGACGAGTCAGTAGTATTTCTGGTTGAGCGTCTGCTCAAACAGCGTGGCTACCGCGTAGCCGCCCACACCCGGCAAAAGGACGCGCTACAGGCGCTGCGCGCAGACCCGGCCGCCGTTGACCTGGTGCTGACGGACTACAACATGCCAGGCATGTCGGGGCTGGACGTGGCCAGGGAAGCACGAGCCATCCGCCCTGATCTGCCGGTGGCGGTGACTTCGGGCTTCATAGACGAGGCATTGCGTGCGCAGGCTGAAGGTGCCGGGGTGCGGGAACTGATCTTCAAGGCCGATGAGGTGGAAGTGTTCTGCGATGCGGTGCAGCGGTTGCTACAGGCGGTTCAGCAGAAAACAGCCTGAGCTGCCTCGCTACGAGGGCAGTGCGTGCGAATGGCTGCAATGTAGAAAGCCGGGCGTCCGGTGTGGGTCGTAACCTGACGTAGAAAAGCGCGCATGGCCGTCAGGTGGGTGAATTGGCTATACCTGCCGATCAGTTCGCTCCCGCAGCCGCTTTCTGATCCAGCACTTCCCAGCGCTCGTATTTCTTCGCGAGTTGTTGTTCGATTTCGCCGGCGCGCTTGCCGTCGGCTTTAATCGCGTCAGCGCCTTGCTTGTGATAGTCGGCGCTGCTCATGCGCGCGGCGAGCGCGAGTTGTTCCTGCTCCAGGGTTTCGATTTCTTTTGGTAGTGCGTCGAATTCGCGCTGTTCCTTGAAGCTCATTTTGGCTTTGGGTTTTTCGCGCGCGGCGGTCTGCGGTTTGCTGTCTGATATTGCGGCGGCAGGCGCGGGCCGCTGTGCCAGCCAATCACTATAGCCGCCGACGTATTCTTTCCAGTTGCCATCCCCTTCCGCGACGAGCGTTTGCGTGACTACGTTATCCAGAAACGCGCGGTCGTGGCTTACCAGCAGCAGGGTGCCGGTGTAGCCTTGCAGCGTGTCTTCGAGCAGTTCGAGTGATTCGATGTCGAGATCGTTGGTGGGCTCGTCGAGCACCAGCAGGTTGGCGGGCTGTGCGAACAGGCGCGCCAGCAGCAGGCGGTTGCGTTCGCCGCCGGAGAGCATTTTCACGGGCGCTTGCGCGCGCTGCGGCGGGAACAGAAAGTCGTTGAGATAGCTCATCACGTGCTTGCGGCCATTGGCGGTTTCCACCCACTCGGAGCCAGGGCTGATGGTTTCCATCAGCGTTTTTTCCGGGTCAAGCTGCGCGCGCATCTGGTCGAAGTAGGCGACTTGCAGATTGGTGCCGAGGCGCAACTTGCCTGCATCGGGTTCGAGCGAACCGAGAATTAATTTAATCAGCGTGGATTTGCCCGCGCCATTGGGGCCGATGAAACCGAAGCGATCACCGCGCATGATGCGCAGCGACAGCGCGTTGACGACGGTGTTGTCGCCGAATTTTTTGGTTACGTCCTCAAGCTCGGCGACCAGCTTGCCGGAGCGTTCGCCGGCATCCAGTGCGATTTGTACTTTGCCCAGGCGGTCGCGCCGTTCGGCGCGTTCATTGCGCAGCGATTCGAGGCGGCGCACGCGGCCTTCGTTGCGCGTGCGGCGGGCTTGTATGCCTTTGCGGATCCACACTTCTTCCTGTGCCCAGAATTTGTCGAACTTGCGGTTCATCACTTCTTCGGCGGCGAGCTGGTCGGATTTGCGTGCTTCATAAGCGGCGAAGTTGCCGGGGTACGAGCGCAGCAGGCCGCGATCGAGTTCGATGATGCGCGTGGCGACACGATCCAGAAACGCGCGATCATGCGTGATGATGATGGCCGACTTCACCGCGCCGGAAACCAGCAGGTCTTCCAGCAGCGTGATGCCGGTGATGTCGAGGTGATTGGTCGGCTCGTCGAGCAGCAGCAGATCGGGTTTTTTCGCCATGGCAAGCGCGAGCATTGCGCGCTTGCGCTCACCGCCCGAGGCGGTGGCGGTGGGGCGGTTTTCGTCGAGGCCGAAGCGATGAAAAAATTCGGTGAGCCGCGCTTCGCATGCCCAGCGTTCGCGGTCATCGTGCAGGTCTTCAAAATTGGCGGCGAGTGCGAGGCTTTCGCGCAGTGTGTCGGCCTCGGGCGGCGCGGATTCCTGTTCGACGTAAGCGATGTGTATCCCGTCGTCGCGCCCGCACACGCCGTCATCCAGTGCCATTTGGTCCGCGATGATTTTTAACAGCGACGATTTGCCGGTGCCGTTGCGGCCAATCAGGCCGATGCGCTCATTGGGCTGTACGGTGAGGTTGGCGCGGTCGAGTAAAGGGGTTAGACCGAAAGCGAGTTCGGCGTCTTGCAGTGTGATCAGGGGCATGGGAAATTCGAAGCTGGAAAAGTGCGCTGCTGCGCCGCGAATTGCGGCGACCGGGAATACGCGGGGCGCGTATTATAACCTATTGTTTTTATTATATTTTTATTGCGGTATTCACCGTGGATTCCAGCGCAGATCGAGGGTATGCGGAAACGCCGGATTCAGCGTCTCAGGTGGCAATTCCATCGGGCCGGGCGTGTGTCCGTGATCCCAGAAGCGCGCCACGCGCCGTGCTTCGGCTTCATTGGCATTCACCGGCAGCGTTGCGTAATTTCGGCCGCCGGGATGCGAGACGTGATACGTGCATCCGCCGATGGAGCGTTTGCTCCAGGTGTCAACCAGGTCGAACACCAGCGGCGCTTGCACGTCGATGGTGGGATGCAGCGCCGACGGCGGATTCCACGCGCGAAAGCGTACGCCGGCGACGAATTCTCCCGGAACGCCAGTGGGATGCAGCGGCAACGCGCGGCCATTGCAGGCCACCCCATGGCGTGATTCGGTCAGGCCGTTGACTTTGAGTTGCAACCGTTCCACCGAGGAATCGACATAACGCGCGGTCGCGCCGGCGCGGACTTCTTCGCCGAGCACGTGCCACGGTTCGATGGCCTGGCGCAGTTCGAGACGCACGTTTTCATAGGTGGCGGTGCCGTAACGCGGAAAGCGAAACTCGATAAACGGCGCAAACCAACTGAAATCGAAGGCGTACCCTGCGCGCCGTAAATCGCGCACCACATCCAGCATGTCGGCGGCGACAAAATGTGGCAGCATGAAACGGTCGTGCAGTTGCGTGCCCCAGCCGATCAGTTTGCCCTCGTAAGGCGTTTTCCAGAAGCGCGCCACCAGCGTGCGCAGCAGCAGCATCTGCGTGAGACTCATTTGCGCGTGCGGCGGCATCTCAAAGGCGCGAAACTCCAGCAGGCCCAGCCGCCCCGTGGCGCTGTCGGGTGAATAGAGTTTGTCGATGCAGAACTCGGCACGGTGGGTGTTGCCGGTGAGATCGATCAGCAGATTGCGCAACAGCCGGTCGACCAGCCACGGTGTCAGCGATTCTTCACCCGCTGCCTGTTTGAGCGCCATTTGCTGGAAGGCGATTTCCAACTCGTAGAGATTGTCGTCGCGTGCCTCGTCCACGCGGGGCGCCTGACTGGTCGGGCCGATAAACTGTCCCGAGAATAAATACGACAGTGCCGGGTGATTCTGCCAGTAGGTAATCAGGCTGCGCAGTAAATCGGGACGGCGCAGCAGCGGGCTGTCGGCGGCGTCGCGCCGCCGAGTGTCACATGATTGCCGCCGCCGGTGCCGGTATGGCGGCCATCCAGCATAAATTTTTCGGCGCCCAGCCGCGCCTGCCGCGCTTCTTCGTACAACGTGGTGGTGTTGGCACTAAGGGTGTCCCAATCCGCCGCGGGATGAATGTTGACTTCAATCACGCCCGGATCAGGGGTGACATTGAGCACATGGATGCGCGGATCAGAAACGGGGCCGTAGCCTTCGATGCGCACCCGCAGCGCGAGCTGTTCCGTCACGCGTTCCAGGGTTGCAATAAGGTTCAGGTAATCTTCGGCGCGTTTGAAGGGCGGCAGAAAGACATGCAGGCGCTGGTCGCGTGTTTGAATGCACAAGGCGGTGCGCACGACGTCACGCGGCGCGGGTTTTTTGGCATGGCCGCGCGTATGACGCATTTTTTCGGCGAGCGTATGCGCGTCGTGCAAATCGCCGCGTTCTTCGAATGGGTCGCGCTCGAATTCGGGTTCGATGTCTTCCGGCGGCCGTTCGGGCAGCGATGCCAGCGGCAGGCGGTTGCCCAGCGCCGAATCGCCAAACAGCAGATAAAGCCGATCGCGCTTGAGCGGCCAGGGCGAGCTTTGCCATTCGGTTTCGGCGGTGGCGTGCGGCGTGTCTTCGCGCGCTTTGAGCGGCAGCACGAATCCGGCGGGTGTGGCCGCGCCGCGCTCGAGAGCGCGCCGCAGGCGGGTGCGTTCGTCGGCTTCCTTGAACGGCACGGTCAGCGGATCGATATTGACCGGCAGTTTGCCTTCGGTGGAAATCAGCAGCAGCGGATCTTCATAGGCGTCGATAATCAGATTGCGATCAATACCCAGTGCATCGGCGATAGCCTGTGCAAAGCGTTTGGCGTCTTCGACCGTGGCACTGGCGGGCGAGGCGTCGGCGGCGATGAGTGCGGGATTCTTCCATACCGGTTTGCCGTCGCGGCGCCAGTGCAGACCCAGCGCCCAGCGCGGCAGCGGTTCGCCGGGATACCATTTGCCCTGACCATAAAACACCAGTGCGCCGGGTGAGAAGCGCGCCTTCAACCGCCACGCCAGTTGCTCCGCAAGCGCCCATTTTTCCGGCGAGAGCGCGGTGTAATTCCACTCGTCGCCATCCATGTCGTCGATCGACACGAAGGTCGGCTCGCCGCCCTGCGTGAGGCGCACGTCACCTGCCAGTAATTCGGCGTCCACCTGTTTGCCCAGACGATCGATATCCGTCCACTGTGTTGCCGTATACGGTTTAGTGACGCGCGGGTCTTCATGGATGCGCGTGACCGACATGTTGAATTCAAACTGCGTCTCGCACGGATCGACCGCGCCGATGATGGCGGCGGCGCTGGCCGGCGATGGGGTGCAGGCGAGCGGTATATGCCCTTCGCCAGCCAAGAGCCCGGACGTCGGATCCAGGCCGACCCAGCCCGCGCCGGGGATATACGCCTCTGCCCAGGCGTGCAGATCGGTGAAGTCATGCGCGGGGCCTGCCGGGCCGTTGAGCGCTTTCACGTCGGCGGTGAGCTGTATGAGATAGCCCGACACAAATCGCGCCGCCACCCCGCAGTGGCGCAGCAGTTGCACCAGCAGCCAGCCCGAGTCACGACACGAGCCGCTGGCCAGTGCGAGCGTTTGCTCGCCCGTTTGCACGCCGGGCGCCATCCTGACTAAGTATTTGATTTTGTGTGATAATTTTTGGTTTATCGCCACCAGAAAATCAATCGTGTTGCCACCGTCACGCCAGTGTTGCGCACGAAACTCGGCCAGCCATTGCGTCAGCAGCGGGCCGCGTTCTTCAATCGACAGATACGGCGTAAGGTCTTTTGCCAGATCATCGCGATAGCTAAACGGAAAGTGATCGGCATGACTCTCCATGAAAAAATCGAACGGGTTCACCACCGTCATGTCGGCGACCAGATCAACGGTGATTTCCAGTTCGCGCGCCTTTTCGGGGAACACGAAGCGCGCGATGTAATTGCCGAAAATATCCTGCTGCCAGTTGATGAAATGCTGTTCCGGCTTGACGTTCAGCGAATACGACAGCACCGGCGTGCGGCAATGCGGCGCCGGGCGCAGGCGGATTTCGTGAGCGGACAGCGTGACCGCGCGGTCGTAGCGGTAGCGCGTCAGGTGATGCAGTGCGACCTGGGTACTCATTGGGGCCTTGGCCGAAGGGGCAGCGTGTTAAGCGGCAGGACGCTAATCTGCATCAGGCCTGCCGTCGCCGTTCCAGTCGGGATTGGGCAGTTGCGCGAACACGCGGCGCAAGCCCTCGCCCCACTCGGTGTGGATCATCCTGAAATAGGCATCGGATTCGTCGATGCGCCGCTGCACGCGCACCGTGAGGCTGTTGTTGTCGTAGATCACGATGTCGATGGGCAAACCGACTGAAATATTGCTACGCATGGTCGAATCAAACGACACCAGCACGCACTTGGCGGCTTCCATCAACTGCGTGTCGCGTTTGATCACGCGGTCGATGACGGGCTTGCCGTACTTGCTCTCGCCGATCTGGAAATACGGCATTTCCGGCGCGGCTTCGATGAAATTGCCTTCGCTGTAAATGTTAAACAAACGCTGCGGCTCGCCGCGAATCTGTCCGCCGACGATGAAGGACGCGCCGGCGTCGATGTTGTTCTGCTGCAAATAAGGACCATCGCGGCGGCGTACTTCGCGCAGCGCGTTGCCGACCAGACCGGCGACTTCAAACATCGACGACGCGGTGTGCACGGTTTTGTTGGCGTCGCTTGCGCGCGACTGGTGTTCGAGCAGATTGATGGCGCTCTGCGTAACCGACAGGTTGCCCGAACTCATGATGACGATCAGGCGTTCGCCCGCCTGTGCGATCACGTGCATTTTGCGGAAAGTGGCGATCTGATCGACGCCGGCATTGGTGCGCGAGTCGGAGGCGAATACCATGCCGGCATCCAGCATAAGAGCAACACAGTAGGTCATGGGCGTGCTTCAGTTTCCTGGATTCGTGGATTCAATGCGGGAGATTAGCCGGTAAAGCTTAGTGTAAAGGCAGCATCATGACAAGTTGCAAGCCTGTGTCGCGAGTCTGTGTGGTATCGGCCCTGCGTCTCATGGCATCACCTGCTGCTGGGTATAGACCGGCACCAGAAAATCGCGATTGATTTCGGTCGTCAACAACATCAGCTTGCCGAGAAATGCCATCAGGTATTCATGCAGTCCCAGCGCGATGATTTGTTCGGTGCGCCCGTAATGCAGTTGCGCGTGCAGTTCACCGGCGAGCCGTTCGGCCTCGAGAGATGAATCGTCGCAGATTACCTTGAGAATGTCGTAGATGTCGTTCATACAGGCGTGCAGCGAGCGCGGCACGTCGTCGCGCAACACCAGCAACTCAGTCACCTTGGTCGGCGTGATCAGATCGCGATATACCTTGCGGTAAGCATCGAACGCGGAGAGCGAACGCAGCAGCGCTCCCCACTGATAATAGTCGACCGCGCCGCCCACGTCCGCCGCGCTCGGCAGCAGCGTGTGGTATTTGACATCCAGCAGGCGCGCGGTGTTATCGGCGCGTTCAATAAAGGTGCCGAGGCGGATGAAGTTGTAACCCTCGTCGCGCAGCATGGTGCCGAAGGTGACGCCGCGAAACTGATGCGAACGTATCTTCACCCATTCGAAAAATTCACCGATGCCACCAGCCTGCAACCGGTCATGGTCCTGATTGCGCATTTCCAGCCAGGTCGCGTTGATGTCCTCGTACATCTCGGACGTGATGGCGCCGCGCACGGTGCGGGCGTTCTCGCGCGCCGACTGTACGCACGAATACAGGCTCGACGGGTTGGCCGGGTCAAGTACCATGAATCGCAACACCTGATCCGGCGACAACGGGCCGGGATAACGCTCGTAATAATTGCTGGCGAGTCCATTGATAATCAGCGGCAGTGCCCACGGCTCCGCCCACGATTGTTCGGTTTCATGGATGCGATAGGGCAGCAGTGACATGCGGTGCGTCACATCGAGCAGGCGCGCCGTATTTTCGGCGCGCTCGATGTGGCGCGACATCCAGTAGAGGTTATTCGCGGCGCGCGATAGCATGGTTATTCCTCAAGCACCCAGGTGTCCTTGGTGCCGCCGCCTTGCGACGAGTTCACCACCAGCGACCCTTCGCGCAGCGCCACCCGCGTCAGCCCGCCCGGCACCAACGTCACCGTTTTTCCGGAGAGCACGTACGGCCGCAGATCGACATGACGCGGCACGATGCTTGAATCGCAGAACGTGGGGCAGGTGGACAGCGCCAGCGTGGGTTGTGCGATGTAGTTTGCCGGGCTGTGGAGTATACGTTCCCGAAAATCGGCGATCTGCTGCGTGGTGGATGCCGGCCCCACCAGCATGCCGTAGCCGCCTGATCCTTGCACCTCTTTCACCACCAGTTCGGGCAGGTGTGCCAGCACGTATTTCAGATCATCGGAGCGGTCGAGGCGCCACGTCGGCACATTGTTGATGATAGGTTCTTCACCGAGATAAAAACGGATCATCTCCGGCACGTAGATGTAGGTGGATTTGTCGTCGGCGACGCCGGAGCCGATGGCGTTGGCCAGCGTCACGTTGCCCGCCTTGTACGCGGCGAACAGCCCCGGCACGCCCAGCGCGGAATCAGCGCGAAACGCCAGCGGGTCGAGAAAATCATCATCGATGCGGCGGTAAATGACATCCACGCGCTGCGGCCCGCGCGTGGTGCGCATGTAGACGCGGTTGTTGGTGACCGACAGGTCGAGGCCTTCCACCAGTTCAACGCCCATTTGTTGCGCGAGAAAGGCGTGCTCGAAGTACGCGCTGTTATAGCTTCCCGGCGTCAGCACCACCACGGTCGGGTTGGTCACGCCCGCGGGCGCCACGGCGCGCAGGTTGTCGAGCAGCACATCGGTGTAATGCTCGACTGGCGCCACCGGCACGGCGGCAAACAGTTCCGGAAACAGCCGCATCATCATCTTGCGGTTTTCCAGCATGTACGACACGCCCGACGGCGTGCGCAAATTATCTTCGAGCACGTAAAACTGATCCTGCCCGGTTTTCACAATATCGATACCGGCCACATGCACATACACATCGCCGGGCACCTGAAAGCCGCGCATTTCCGGACGATAGAGCTTATTGCCGAGTATCTGCTGCGCCGGAATCACACCGGCCTTGATGATTTCCTGATCGTGATAGATGTCTTTTAAAAAAGCATTCAGCGCGCGCACGCGCTGGCAAGCGCCATTGGAAACGGTCTTCCAGGCGGCCTTGCGTATGATGCGCGGGATGATATCGAACGGAATGGAGCGTTCGACGCCGCCTTCATCGCCATAGACGGCAAAGGTAATGCCCAGCCGCGTGAACAGCGTGTCCGCTTCGCGCTGCTTTTGCAACAGGTAATCCATCGGCTTGCCGTCCAGCCACTGCGCGTACGACTTGTAGTGCGCATGCACCGCGCCATCCGCGCGATACATCTCGTTGTAGCTGACTGGCTTGTTCACGGCGCTGCCCCAAAGTTAAGCTGAACGCGTTCCAAGGATGGATATCAGCAATCACTGTGCCACAGCCGTTTCGCTGCACGCATAATAATTTTAACTATTTGTTTTTAAAGGTAAATATTTTGTGATGTGGCGTGACGCGCCATGCGTTCTGCGGGTGCCGCTCGTGCGCAAGCACCACTTTGATCGCTGCGAAAACGATACGCCCAGCAACGGTGCATGATCGGCATCGCTGGCCGGGCAAGTGTGCTGCGGTAAGATGCGCCTTTGCCGATGCGGATTTTTTCATGACTTATTGCGTAGCAGCCCTGACGGATCAGGGTATCGTTTTTGCTTCTGATTCCCGCACCAATGCGGGCGTGGATCACCTGGCTACCTACAGCAAGATGACCGTATTTGACGCGCCCAATGATCGCGTGGTGGTGTTGCTTGGGGCGGGAAATCTCGCATCGACACAAAGTGTGATCAGCCTGCTTAAACTGCGCATGAAAAGCGAGCAGGGTGAAGTGAACGCCAATGGAATGCTGGGGCTGCGCAGTCTTTACGACATCGCTACGCTGGTCGGCGATACCGTGCGTGAAGTGATTGTGCGGGACGGGCCATCGCTGACGCAGCAGAACATCGATCCCGGCTGTACCTTTATTCTCGGCGGCCAGATCAACGGTAAATCGCAGCGCCTGTTCCATATTTATCCGCAGGGCAATTTTATCGAATCCAGCGTGGATACCAATTTTTTCCAGATTGGTGAAACCAAATACGGCAAACCCATCATCGACCGTGTGGTCAAATACGATACTTCGCTGAAGGATGCCGCCAAGTGCCTGTTGGTATCGTTCAATTCCACCATGCGCAGCAATTTGTCGGTGGGACTGCCGATCGATCTGCTGGTGTATGAGAAAGACGCGTTGCGGGTGACGCTGCGGCGGCGATTTGTGGAGGATGATGCCTACTACGCCGAGATCGGTCGCTTCTGGTCCAAAGGGTTGCAGCGCGTGTTCGCCGAGGCGCCGGACGTGCCGTGGGATTGATGACGGCCGTTGTCTGCTGGTTTCTGTTTACATTTTCAATTTAACGATTACCCTGAGCATGCCGATGCCCGATACTGTTGCCCGAAACGCCAATTCATCCAGGCCGCATGCGCGCCGTTCTTTTGCCGATGTCGATTACGACGAGGCCATGCGCCGCGCAAAAGCGATGATTCCCTTTCTCAAGGAGCACGCCGCCGCGCAGGAAGCCGCCACGCACATGACCGACACCGTGAAAAACGCGTTTCACGAAAACGGTTTGTTCCGCTACATGCAGCCCAAGCACTGGGGCGGGATGGAACTGCCGTATGTGTCGATGGTGGAGTTAAATTACATACTGGCGCAGGGCGATGCGTCGGCGGCGTGGACATTCACCAATCTCGGTGGCCATCACCGGCTGCTGTCGTTGTGGCCGATGCAGTGCCAGGAAGAAATCTGGGGCGAAGATCCTGACATGGGCATCGCCTCGGGCATTGCGTATTTTCAGGGGCGCGGGCGGCGTGTGGACGGCGGGATCGAGCTTTCCGGCAAGTGGGGCTTTTCGTCGGGCGTAGATGTCAGTCAATGGAATATGCTGGCGTGCGTGGTGTACGACGGCGATGGTGACAACGCCAAGCCGGTGGATTGGGTGATGAACATGGTGCCCAGAAGCGACTATGAAATCATCGACGATTGGCAAACACTGGGCATGCGCGGCACCGGCAGTCGCTCGGTGCGCTGCGACAAGGTGTTCGTGCCGGCGCATCGCGTGTGCTCGATGGCGGTGGGGCTGCCGGGGCATGAATTCGCTGGTTTGAAAGTGCATACCAATCCGATTTACCGCATACCGCTGTCGGGCTTTGGCGGCTACGGCATCGGCGGCTGCATGATCGGCAACGCCCAGGGCGCGCTCGACGAAACCATTGAGTATGTGAAGGCGCGCAGCACCAGTTACACCGGCGCGAAGATGCGCGATTTTCAATCGGTGCAGCACCGCGTGGCGATGGCCGCAGGCAAGATCGACGCCGCGCGCCATTGGTTGCGTCACGATTGCATCGAAGCCAACGAGGTCGTCAACGCCGGCGGCACGTTCGACACACTGACCAAAATAAAATATCGCCGCAACGCCGCGATGGCGGTAAAGATGGTGACCGAGGCCGTGGACATCCTGCATGAAATGATGGGCGCCAACGGCATTTACGACAGCGCAAGCTTGCAGCGCCGTTTCCGCGACGCGCATGCGGCGGCGGGCCACATCAACTTCAGCATGGATACGCAACTGCCAACATGGGGGCTGGTGGCCATGGGCGGTGAATTTAAAAGCCCGACGTTTTGAGTGTAAGTATATGTATTTATTGAATAAATTATTATCGGGTTTGTGCGCGCTAAGTTGCGCTGCGCCGTTTGCGGCGCACGCCGCCGACACCTATCCGGTGCGTTCGGTGCGCGTGCTCATTCCGTTTCCGCCGGCGGGCGCGGGCGATATTCTGGGCCGCATGTTGTCGGCGCGACTGACGGAAACCTTCGGGCAGCAATTCGTCAATGACAACCGGCCGGGCGGCGGCAATGTCATCGCGACGGAACTCGCGGCGCGCGCGAACCCGGATGGCCACACGCTTTATCTGGCGAGCGCCACGCACGCGATCAACCCGGCGTTGCTCAAGAAGCTGCCGTACGATTCGATCCGGGATTTTTCGTTTATCACGCTGCTGGCGGATTCGCCGTTGCTGTGCGTGGCGTCTCCGGGATTGGGTGCGAACAATCTGAAAGAACTCGTCGCGATTGCCAGATCCAAACCGGGACGCATCAATTACGCGTCGTCCGGCCCCGGCACCGGCGGGCATCTTGCGGTGGAGTTGATCAAGTTCAACGCCGGCATCGACATGGTGCATGTGCCGTACAAGGGCGCAGGCCCCGCGCTCACCGACGTGATCGGCGGGCAGTTGCAGTTCATGTGTACCAGTCCGCTGGCGGTGTTGCCGCATGTCAAAAGCGGCCGCCTGCGCGGGATGGCGATGACCAGCGCCAAGCGGTCGCGTGCCGCGCCGGAAATTCCCACCGTGGCCGAGCAGGGGTTTCCCGGCTATCAAGCCTCGTTGTGGTACCAGATGATGGCACCCGCCAATACGCCGGAGGCGATCGTGAAGCGGCTGAATACGGAAATCAACCGTGTGCTGAAGACGCCGGACTTTATCGAGCAACTCGCGGTGCAGGGCGCCGAGCCGCTCGGCGGCACGCCACAGGAAGCGCGGCGCTATACGCAGGTGGAAATCGAGCGGTGGTTGAATTTGATCAAGAAAACGAATATTGCACCGCAGTGAACAGTGCGCGACACACAAGGAGCACGCCATGACCGCCAGCATCATCCTCTACGACCCCACTGCTCCGCGCGCGAAAGTGCCGGCTGTGGTTGCGTCCGCCAAGCCCACGCTGGAAACCCTCGCCGGCAAAGTGGTGGGTTTCATCGACAACGCCAAGCCGAATTTTAATCATCTGGCCGACGACATCGGCGAGCTGCTGATGAGCAAATACGGCGTGAAGCAGGTATTGAAGCGCCGCAAGCGCGCGGCCTCGGTGCCCGCGCCGGATGCGGTTTACAAGGAATACGCCGAGCAATGCGACCTGGTGATTACCGGATCGGGCGACTGAGGCTCCTGCACGTCGTGGAGTATCCACGACAGTGTCGAGATGACCAAGCGCGGCAAAGCAGCGCTGACCATTTGTTCGACCGCGTTCAAAACACTGGGCCACGCGCAGGCATCCGCGCTGGGTAAAAAAGACTTGCCGATAGCGCTGATGCCGCATCCGTTCGGGCTGCGCAAGCGCGAGGAAGTGCGCGCGATTGCGGAAAAATGCGTGGATGACATCGCGCAGTTGATGACCAAGGCGGGTTCCAAATGACCGCCAGCACACCCGCCGCTACCTTCGAAGCGCTCGACGATCTCGACGCCATCAACAAACTTTACCGTGAACGTCGCTGGAGCGATGGCTTGCCGATTGTGCCGCCGACGCCGGAGCGCGTCGCGCGCATGCTCGCCTGCACCCAGCGCAAGCGCGATGACGTGATCGCCATACTGCCGCCGGGTTTTGGCGAGGCAACCGTGGAGCGCATTGCGATCAACGCGGTGATGGCGGGCTGCGATGCGGAGTACCTGCCGGTGCTGATCGCGGCCACCGATGCCGTGGCGCAGGCGCAGTTCAACATACAGGGCATCGAGGCCACCACCAATCCGGCGGCGGTGTGGCTGGTGCTGAATGGCCCCATCGTGCAACAACTCGGCGTCAATGCCACGTTCAATTGTTTGGGCCAAGGCACGTGGGCGAATGCCACGCTGGGGCGCGCGATGCGGTTGATTCTGCAAAACATTGGCGGTGCGCTGCCCGGCGATATGGATCGCGCCACGCAGGGCCAACCCGCGAAGTACACCTTCTGCTGCGGCGAAAACGAAGCGCAAAGTCCGTGGGAGCCGCTGCACGTGGAGCGCGGTTTCGCGCGTGAGGTGAGCACGGTGACCGTGGTGCCCGCCGAAGGCACGCTCAACATGAACACCCATTCCAAAGACGCCGAAGAATTGCTGCGCGTGATGGCGGAGTCAATGGTGCATCCCACCAGCAACGAATACTGTCACGGCGGCGAACCGTGGATTGTGTTTGCGCCCGAGCACGCGGATATCCTCAAGGCGGGCGGCCTGAGTAAGCGCGACATCAAAGAGCGCTTGTGGGAACTCACCAAAATGCCGGCTGGGCACCTATCGGTCAAAGAAATTCTGCGCGCGCAGGCGTCGCGCGCCGATGAGTACGGCGCAATCAAACCGGATACGTTATTGAGTATCGCGCGTACGCCCGACGACATCTGGTTCATCGTCGCGGGCGGGCCGGGCACGCACTCGGTGTATGTGCCGTGCTTCGGTAATTCGCGCGCGGTAACGCGGGAGATTACGTAGGCACGTAGCACGTAGGGCGGAAAAGCGTAGCGCCTTCCGCCGTATGCGTTTGTGGCGTCGTGGATTCATTCGGCGGCAGGTGAAGTGCTTTTCCGTTCTGCGGATATAAGTAATTGATATTTAATGGTATTTTATGGGGGCGCTCAAGGCGCAACCCATTTCGTATAAAGGCTCCGCGCCCAGTCGCGTGCCGTCCTACGCCGATCTCCGGGTAATGACCGAAGCGTTGCCCTGATTCGAGGTGTTCGAATGGTATGGTTTGATGGGGCCGCCGAATCTACCGAAACCCATCGTGAGAAAACTGCACAGTGAGTTCGTGAAGGTCATCAAACTGAACGACATCCTCGCCGGCGGCGCAGAGCCGGTGGGCAGCGAACCCGAAGCGTTTCGGCAATATCTGCTGGCCGATCTGGCGAAGTGGGCGAAGCTGGTGAAGGAGAGCGGGGCTAAACTGAATTGAGGCGGGGGCGCGTTTGCTGCCGTGCGTTGTCCTGCAGGAATCGGGCAAACTCCTCGACGGGCAACGGTTTCGCGACCGCATAGCCCTGGATCTCGTCGCACCCCAGCGACTGCAAGGTATCCCGTTGCGCCTGGGTTTCCACACCCTCCGCGATGACCGTCAGCTTCAGGGCTTTGCCCATGGCGACAATCGCGGTGGTCAGCGCGGTGTCATCAGCGTCGTCCGGTAAGCCCTGCACAAACGAGCGGTCTATTTTGAGTTTATCGAATGGAAAACGCTTCAACTGACTAAGACTCGAATAGCCGGTGCCGAAATCATCCAGCGACAACTGCACGCCGATGGCTTTCAGCTCATGCATTGCCGCAATCGTTATGTCGGCATCGCGCATCACCGCGCTTTCGGTCAGTTCCAGTTCAAGGTAGCGGGGTGCAGGGCCGCAGTCACGCAGTATCTGCGCCACCTCTTGCGAGAGATTTTTTTGTTGGAAGTGCAGTGCGGAGAGGTTAATCGCTATTGCGATGGGCGGGAGTCCCGACGATTGCCATGCCTTGTTTTGGCGGCACGCCTCCCGCAGCACCCACTCGCCGATGCGGGCGATCAAGCCGCGTTCTTCCGCAATGGGGATGAATTGCGCCGGAAGGAGTAGGCCCCGTACCGGATGTTGCCATCGTATCAGTGCCTCGGCGCCGACGATACGGTCGGTGTGGATATCGATCTGCGGCTGATAATGCAGCACGAACTGATTTTGCTCCAGCGCCTGTCGCAATTCGCGATCTATCAATACCATTTCCAACACTCTCGCGTTCATGCCCATCGTGTGAAATTGGTATTGGTTGCGCCCCGTTTGTTTGGCGTGAGCCAGCGCGGCATTTGCGCCCTTCATGAGATCGATCACATTCGCGCCATCGTCTGGGTAGATCGCGATGCCGATACTGACCGTAACGGTGAGCGTATGGCCATCCACCGCCATGGTGCTATCGGAAATGGCGCCGTGGATGCGTTCGGCGGCATTGACGATGAACTCAATGCCGCCGGATCCGGAGATTTCCGGCAGTACCAACGCAAACTCGTCGCCGCCGATCCGCGCCAGGTTGTCTGATTCGTAGGCACACTGTTGCAGCCGCTGGGTGACTTCCCGCAAAATCTGGTCGGCGGCCACGTGCCCAAGCGAGTCATTGATTTCCTTGAAGCTATCCAGGTTGAGAAATAACACCGCGCACTTGTATTCCGCTCTATGGGCTGCTCTGATCAATGCGTTCACACGCTCGGAAAAGTTCGCGCGGTTGGGTAGTCCGGTCAATGTGTCGTGCAGCTTGCTATAGCGCAACAATGCTTCGTTCGCGGTGTGCGCTTCCTCGCTTTGCCCGAGGATCACTTGATCTGCATGCCGAACTATGGCAAACAGGAACAGGTACAACACAGACAAGCTGCCCAGCACAAAGGCGGCAATCTTCCACGTCGTCGTTTGAAGTTTTTCGACGTAAGCCGTGACATCGGTGTAGACCTCCATGACGCCTTCCACCGGGGCGTTGCGATCCGCGCGGATGGGAACGTAGGACGAGACAAGACTGCGGTTGTTGATGACTTGTTCAAAGGCATCGAAACGATCCCTGAAGGTGATTTCGCTCACGGCCGCGCCGGATTTCGCCGTCAGAAAACCGCTGTTCGTGCCTTTATCCTCGCCGATTTGCTGAAGGTCGGTGGAGAAAACGGTTAGCCCGTCGAGATTGTAGATCTTGACCTTTACCACCAGCAGGCCCTTCATCTGGCGCAGCACGTCTTGCCGGATGCGGGCGACCTCGGGGCGCGTGCGCAATTCGGCCACGGGCAGGGTGGAAGCATTTTTAACGTACTGCGCATGGCTGGGCCAGAGCGTGCTTGCGAACAGTTGTGTGATGTTGAGGTTGTCGCGCGTTTCGTGCTCCTCCAGCGCGGCGAGGGCAAATTGGCGATAAAAGTACACCAACACGGCGAGTACAACGAGTACGCCGATCAATCCCGCGATGGAGAAATAGCGCGTCAGTTGAAACCTGGAAGCCGGCTTTGGCGTAACGTTTTGGTCACTGCCGTGACCGGGCTCGCGCGGGTCGTGCGGCGGTGATTGAGGGGGCACACCCATGGCAAAGACGATCTTTATCCGGAAAACTACAAGTGTTGTAACACGCTCAATCGCGGCCAGTCTAGCGGAAACGCCTCTCGAACACGCCCGGCACCATGCCGCGAGACAAACTGCCGAAGGTCGCACGCAGCATCCATTGCGGCTATCATTGCGCCCTTTTCATCCCACAGGCAGCACGCTCGTGATCCAATTTCGTAATTTTACGCTCGCGCGCGGTGCGCGCAAGCTCATTGAAGACGCCAATCTGCAAATTCATGCGGGCTGGCGCGTCGGCCTCGTCGGCGCCAACGGCAGCGGTAAATCGAGTTTATTCGCCTTGTTGCGCGGTGAGCTGCACTCCGAGCTGGGCGATTGTGACGTGCCTGCCGCGTGGCGCATCGCTACCGTAGCGCAGGAAACCCCCGCGCTGGCACTACCGGCTATTGATTACGTGCTTGATGGTGATACGGAATTGCGCGGTATTGAGCGTGAGTTGGCCGAGGCTGAAGCGCATCATGAAGGCGGCAACCTGTTGGGTGAATTGCACGGACGGCTGAACGATATCGGCGGCTATGGCGCACGCGCGCGGGCAGCGACGTTGCTGTCAGGGCTGGGATTTGCCGACGGCGACATTGAACGTCCGGTATCGGAATTCTCCGGCGGCTGGCGCATGCGCCTGAATCTGGCGCAGGCGCTGGTGAGCCGTTGCGACCTGATGCTGCTCGATGAGCCGACCAACCATCTGGACCTCGATGCGGTGGTGTGGCTGGAGAAATGGCTGGGCACCTTTCGCGGCACGCTGGTGGTGGTATCGCACGACCGTGATTTTCTCGACGGCTGCACCACGCACATTGCGCATATTTATACCGAACGGTTGACGCTCTATACCGGCAACTACTCCGCGTTTGAAACGCAGCGTGCCGCGACGCTGGCGGTGCAGCAGGCACTGTTCGAGAAGCAGCAGCGGCAGGTGGCGCATCTGCACAGTTATATTTCGCGCTTTCGCGCGCAGGCCACCAAGGCGCGCCAGGCGCAAAGCCGCCTCAAGGCGCTGGATCGCATGGAGCTGGTGTCAGCGGCGCACGTCGATGCGCCATTTGATTTTGAATTCATGACGCCGGAGCGCGCGCCCGATCCGATGCTGACATTGGAAGAGGTGGACGCGGGTTACGACGGCGTGCCGATCATCAGCAATGTGAAAATGACGCTGCGTCCGGGCGCGCGCATCGGCTTGCTGGGGCCGAACGGCGCGGGTAAATCGACACTGATTAAATTGCTTTCGGGCGAAAGCGAACCGCTGGCGGGCAGGCGTCTGGAGGCGCGTGGTTTGGCCATCGGCTATTTCGCGCAGCATCAGCTCGAACAACTGCGGCCCGACGAATCGCCGCTGTGGCATATGGTGAACCGGGAGCCGCGCACGCGCGAGCAGGATTTACGCAACTACCTGGGTGGGTTTGATTTTCGCGGAAAGATGGTGGAAACGCCGGTGGGACCGTTTTCCGGCGGCGAAAAATCACGACTGGCGCTGGCCTTGATGATCCGCACGCGACCCAACTTGTTGTTGCTCGACGAGCCGACCAATCACCTGGATCTGGAAATGCGTCACGCGCTGAACGTGGCGATGGCCGAATACGAAGGCAGTCTGGTACTGGTGTCGCATGATCGCGCGCTGCTACGCAGCGTGTGCGACAGCTTTTTGCTGGTGGCCGATGGTCAGGTGAAAGAATTCGATGGCGACGTGGATGATTATCTCGAGTGGCTGACCGCGCGCAGGCAAGCGCAGAACGCGAAGCCCGGCGCTGCCGCGAAGGTAGCGAAGGCGGCCAAGGTGGCGAAGGTGGCGAAGGTGGCCAAGGTGGAACAGCCCGCGCCGCAAGAAAATCGCGTGAACCCGCAAAAACAACAGAAAGGACAACGCGAGCAGCAAGCCAGCCGCCGTCCGCTGGAAAAAGAAGCCGCAAAACTGGATCGCGATATGGCGAAGTGGAATCTGGAAAAGCGTGAATTGGATACGCGGCTCTCCGACCCGGCGTTGTATCAGAACGCCGGCACCTCCGAGCTGCGCGTGATGGCTACGCGCCAAAGCGAGCTCGCGCAACTCATCGACACCGCCGAGCATCGCTGGCTGGAAGTGCAGGCTGCGTTGGAGGCGATGGGCGCGGTGCAAAAAGTGTAGGTTGGCGCTGAGCCTGCGAAGCCCAACACCGCAATCGATGCAATGCGCGACGGCCGCCTACATTGCACCGCCTGTTTGTGGTGGGCTTCACAGCCCAACCTACAGCGGCCATGACTGATTCTCGCCCAACCCTACCCCCCGCGACACTGAAGCTGGCGCTGCCTGTAGCGCTGCTGGGGCAAACCTTCACTGCGGCGATGATGTTCGCGCCCAGCGTGCTGGCGCCGGTGGCGAGCGTGGATATTGGCGTGCCGGCTTCCGCCGTGGGCCTGATGACATCGCTGATTTATCTCGCGGCGGCGTTTGCCGCGCCGCAGATCGGCGCGCGGGTGCCGCAGGTGGGCGCGGTGCGCGTGACGCAACTGGGTTTGGTGCTCACCGGGTGCGGGCTGGCGCTGTGCGCGGTGGCGCATCCGCTGCTGGTGTTGCTGGCGGCGATCGTGATCGGCATTGGTTACGGGCCATCCACGCCGTCCGGCTCGGCGCTGCTGGTGGAGTACACGCCGCCGCGCATGTTTAATTTCATCATGTCGATACGCCAGACCGGCGTGACGCTGGGCGGCGCGTTGGCGGGATTCGCCCTGCCGTGGTTGATACTGGCCGCCGGCTGGCGCACGGCCGTGGTGATTGCCGGCGCGGCCTGTCTGCTGGTGGCGCTAGCGTTGCAGACGGTACGCGCGCGCTTTGATTACAAGGCGCTCACAGAGCACGCGGCAACGGGCGGCACGGTCGCGCGCGCGAGCTTGCTCGCCTCGCTGCGCATGGTGCTGGCGCACCGCGCGTTGCGGCGCCTGTCGCTGACGGCTTTTTTGTATGGCGGCGTGCAATTGACGTATTCGAGTTTCATGGTGGTGTTCATGGTCGAGCAGACGGGCATGAACGTGGTGCGCGCGGGCGTGGTGTTGTCCGCGGGCATGCTCGCGGGCATGGTTGGCCGGCTGGCGTGGGGCGCGCTGGCTGATGCGTTGGGCGATTCGCGCAAGGTGTTGATCGGGCTCGGCATGGTGACTACGTTGTGCGCCGCGCTGTGTACGCAAATCACCGCACAATGGCCGTACGCCGCTATTCTGCTGTTGGCGGTGGTGTTCGGCGCCTGCACGTTTGGCTGGAACGGCGTCTACATCGCCGAGCTGGCGCGCGAAGCGCCTCCTGGAAAAGTGGCGCACGCCACTGGCGCGTCGCTGTCGTTCGCCTATGGCGGTGCGGTGGTGGTGCCGCCGTTGTTCGCGCTGGTGCTGGTGTGGAGCGGCGGCTACGGGCTGCCGTTCGCGATGCTCGCGCTGTGTGCCGGCGCGGGTGTGCTATCACTGCGCCGTAGAGAATAATATCAATAAAAACATATACTTATGATATAGTTTTTGGTGCGCCGCTGCGCTCCATCCGACAACAACCATAACAACGCTAACCATGGCTCGCCCCACCGGACTGATTTACGACGTGAACGAGACGCCGCCACCGGCGGTGCTCGGGTTCAGTACCGTGCAACATGTGGCGGTGATCAGCACGCTGCTGGTGTATCCGGTGATATTGGCGACCGAAGCAAAATTGTCGTCGTCGCAATTGCTCGATCTGGTGGCGCTATCGATGATCGCGCTGGGAGTTGCAACGGTACTGATGACCATGCGCTCGCGCTGGGTCGGCTCCGGTTACTTGTGTCCGGCAGGCTTTTCGCTGATTTATCTCGGGCCATCGTTGTATGCGCTGCATCATGGCGGGCTTGCGGCGGCGTTCGGCATGACGATGGTCGCGGGCATCGTGCAATTGTGTATCGCGCCGATTCTGCCGCGTTTGCGCGCGCTGTTGCCGCCAGAGATTGCGGGCATTGTGGTGGCGATTACCGGATTGTCGCTCGCCGTGCTCGGCACGCGTTACGGTTTGGGCTTGGGCACCACAGGCGGCATACGCGCCGAGTATGTGAGCATCACGCTGCTTACGCTGGTGATCATGATCGGGCTGAACACGTGGACGCGCGGCTATCCCAAAATGTTCAGCAGCTTGATTGGCGCGGCGGCGGGCATGATTGCCTGCAAACTCGCGGGCATTGATTTCTTGACGCCATTGCCGGCAGAAGGGTTTCCGCTGCTGCAAGTGCCGTCGATGTCGCACGTGGAATGGCGGTTTGACGTGAAGCTGCTGGCGCCGTTTGTCATTGCGGCGGTGGCCGCCACCGTTATCTTGATGGGAAATGTGTCCACCGCGCAGCGCATTAACGATAGCGATTGGGTGCGGCCGGATTTCAAATCGTTATCGGGCGGGTTGGCGGGCAGCGGACTCGCCACGTTTTTTTGCGGACTGGCGGGCAGCCTGGGCATGATCAGTTCCATCTCATCCGTCGGCTTGTCGCAGGCCACCGGCGTGGCGAGCCGCACGCTCGGCTATGCCATCGGTGCCTTGTTCGTGGCGCTGGCGTTTGTGCCGTGGGCGGTGTATTTCCTCATGGCGACCACCGCGCCGGTGATGGCGGCCATGCTGATATTCACCTCGATGTTCGTGCTGACCAACGGGCTGCAAATGATCACCGCGCGCATGCTCGATCAACGGCGCGTGGTGGTGATCGGACTGTCGTTTGCAATGGCGGTGATGGCGGACGTCTATCGCGATGTGTTCGCGACGTTGCCGGACGCGTTGCAGCCGGTATTCGGCAACTCGCTGGTGCTCGGCACCACCTGCGCGGTGGTGCTCAATCTGGTGATGCGCATCGGCATCCGCGAGCGCGAGTCGCTGCAACTGGCGGCGAACATGAATCCAGGAGATGCGCGCGATGCCATCGATCAATTCATGTCCGAGCACGGCGCGCGCTGGGCGGCGCGGCATGACGTGGTGAATCGCGCCCGCTTTTGTCTGCAACAGGCGGTGGAGGTGATCGGGCATCCGCCCGGCGGTGTAGACACGCCCGGCGGCATGGAGATCACAGCCAGTTTCGATGAATTCAATCTCGACGTGCGCCTGGCCTACCAGGGCGAGCCGCTGCCGCTGCCCGAGCGCAAGCCCGATGCGGCGGCCATCCTCGCCAGCGACGAGGGCGAACGGCTGCTGGCGGGTTACCTGTTGCGCGGCAGCGCGGACAAAGTGCAATCCACGAACCGCGCGGGGCGCGCGATGTTACATTTTCATTTCGATCACTAATCAATGGGTTGCCAGGGCAATTGCATCAAATAGCCACCAGCCCAAGTAACCGCACACGATAAGAATCGCTGGTTGATGCGACCAAGCGTCGAGTCTTGATTCCGCCTTTGCGGGATTTCTCCAACCAGAGAATATTGAGCGCCATGCGACGCACGGTGGCA